>NZ_JBEXMT010000032.1:0-121219 GCF_040610675.1 Nonomuraea sp. NPDC003804 | reverse complement strand
GTGCAGCCCCCGGGCGAAGCGGTGCGCGGCCGCCATCGGCCCGCCGGTGTGCGAGCTCGACGGCCCGATACCGATCTTGAAGAGGTCGAAGACGCCGATGCTCACCGCACGTACTCCGTCGCGGCGTCGAGCAGCCATTCGGCGAGGTAGGCGGCGAAGGAGGAGCGCACCAGCACGAGGAAGCCGTCCTGCTGGGGAAGCAGCACGACCTGCGTGCGCGCGAGGGTGGTCTGCGCGCACGCCCCCGGAGCCAAGGCGCTCGGGTGCAGGTCGATGGTGCAGCCGTGGGACAGCAGGTCCCGCGCCTTCGGCCCGGCGACCAGCAGCGTGGTGCGCTGGGCGGACACGTCGACCACCGAGCCCTGGCCGCCGTCCACGGCCTTGCGCAGCAGCTCTGACCGGTACCCCTCAGGACCTATCACCAGCCACTCGTCGGGGCCGAGCCAGGCCACGGTCAGCTCGCCCGACCGTACGGCGGTGCAGGGCGTGGTGGGCAGCGGCGCGCCCAGGACGGCCGCGACCTCGTCCGCGGCCGGACCGGCCGGGTCCACGCGCACGTTGACGTGGGTGAGGAACGGGATCTCGGCCAGCCTGAGCGCCCCGCTCGACGAGACGGCCTCGAACCGGCCTGCGAAGGCCGCTGCGGGACTCCTGCGTTCAGCCATCGCGGCGCGCTCCTTCCGGGTCGTACAGGACATGCGAGGTGACGGTGACGGGCACGAGGGCGCCGCCGACGGGTGCGTACAGCCGCTCGCCTATCCGGCTCTGCCCGCCCTTGACCAGGGCCAGCGCGAACGTCCGGCCGAGGGCGGCGCTGCGGTAGCTGGAGGTGACGTGGCCGAGCATGGGCACGGGCGGCGCGGGCAGCTCGGCGTCGGCGACCAGGTGCGCGCCCTCCGGCAGCAGGTAGGACGGGTCCTCCGGCAGCAGGCCGACCAGCTGCTTGCGGTCGGGCCTGGAGGTGTCGGCCCGCGCGAAGGAGCGCTTGCCGACGAAGTCGGGCTTCTTCTTGGACACCACCCACGACATGCCCAGGTCCTGCGGGGTGACGGTGCCGTCGGTGTCCTGGCCGACGATCGGGTAGCCCTTCTCGGCGCGCAGGACGTGCATGGTCTCGGTCCCGTACGGCGTGACGCGCCCGGTGTCCATGATCGCCGTCCAGAGGCGCAGGCCGTCCCACGAGGTCACGTTGATCTCGTAGGCGAGCTCGCCGGAGAAGCTGATCCGGCACACCCGGGCGGGGATGCCGGCCACCTCCGCCTCCCGCCAGGTCATGAACGGGAAGTCGGCGACGCCGACGGCCAGGTCGGGGGCGAGCTCGGCCAGCAGCTCGCGCGACCGCGGCCCGACCAGCGCGACCGTGGCCCACTGCTCGGTGACCGACGTGAGGTGGACGCGCAGCGCGGGCCACTCGGTCTGCAGCCACTCCTCCATCCAGTCGAGGACGGTGGCCGCGTTGCCGGTCGTCGTGGTGACCAGGAAGTGTTCCTCGGCCAGCCGGATGACGGTGCCGTCGTCGAAGACCATCCCGTCGGGCCTGCACATCACGCCGTAGCGGACGGCGCCGACGGCCAGCGAGCTCATCATGTTGGTGTAGAGCCGGTCGAGGAACTCGCCGGCGTCGGGGCCGATCACGTCGATCTTGCCGAGCGTGGAGGCGTCCATGGCCGCGACGCTCTCGCGGGCGGCCGCGCACTCGCGCAGGACGGCGCTCTCCATGTCCTCGCCCGCGCGCGGGTAGTACCACGGGCGCTTGCACTGGCCGACGTTCTCGAACAGCGCGCCGTTGGCGACGTGCCACTCGTGCAGGGCGGTCACCCTGATCGGGTCGTGCAGCGCGCCGCGGTCGCGGCCGGCGAGGGCGGCGAAGCTCACCGGCGCGTACGGCGCGCGGAAGGTGGTGCTGCCGAGCTCGCCGACGGTGGTGCCGAGGGCGTGGGCCACGACCGCCGTGGTGAGCAGTCCCGAGGTCTTGCCCTGGTCGTGGGCGGTGCCGGCGGTGGTGTAGCGCTTGATGTGCTCGACGGAGCGCAGGCCCGCCCCGGTCGCCCGCTGGACGTCGGCCGCGGTCACGTCGCGTTGCAGGTCGACGAAGTGGGAGCGGTAGTCGGTGGCGGGGACCAGCCAGAAGGCCTGCCCGGGGGTCGTGGGCGTCTCCACGGTGGCCCGCGGGGTCGCGGGCCGCTCGCCCACCGCCCTGCCGAGGACCGCCTCCAGCGCGCGGTAGCCCGCGGCGGCGCCGTCGGCGAGGCAGCCGCTCAGCGTGAACACGCCCTTCGCCGCTCCCGCCGCCTCGACGGCCTGGCGGGAGGCGTCGGGCACGATCGTGCCGAGCGCGTCGTCGTAGCGGAGCGTCCCGCCCGACTGGCTGAACAGGTGCACGACGGGGTTCCAGCCGCCTGACACCAGCAGCAGGTCGGCGGCCAGCTCCTGCTCTCCGACGGCGGCGCCGGCCTCGGGCCGGTGCCGGCCGACCAGCACGCTGGAGACCTGGCCGTCGCCCTGGGCGGCGGTCACCACGTGCCCGGACAGCACCTGGATGCCGCGTTCGCGGGCGCCGGCCGTCCACGCCGCGCCGGGCGAGGGCCGGACGTCGACGACGGCGGCGATCTCGACGCCCGCGTCGGCCAGGTCGAGGGCGGCGGCGTAGGCGCTGTCGTTGGCGGTGAAGACGACCGCGCGGCGGCCGGGGAGCACGCCGTACCTGTTGACGTAGGCGCGGGCGGCGCCGGCCAGCATGACCCCGGGCAGGTCGTTGCCCGCGAAGGCGATCGACCGCTCGTGCGCGCCGGTGGCCAGCACGACGCGCTTGGCCCGGATGCGCCACACGCGCTCGCGCGCGACGTCCGCGGGTGCGGCGGCGCCCAGGTGGTTGGTGCGCCGTTCGACGGCGACGACGTAGTTGTCGTCGTAGTAGCCGATCGCGGTGGTCCTGCGCAGCACCCTGACCTCGGGCATGGCCTCGAGCACGGCCGCGGTCGCGGCGGCCCAGTCGGCGCCGGAGCCGACCTCCTGCGGCCCGAGCACGTCGTCCGCGCCGGGCTCGGTCACGGACTCGCGGGTGCCGAGCAGGCTGCCGCCGGGCTCGGACCGCTCGTCGACCACGATGACGCGCGCGCCCGTGCCGGAAGCGGCGCGGGCGGCGGCCAGTCCGGCGGGACCGGCGCCGACGACCAGGACGTCGCAGTGCGCGTGGACGGCGTCGTAGCGGGCGGGGTCCGGCTCGGTGGCCAGCCTGCCCTGGCCGGGCAGGCCGGCGGCGACCAGGCCGTCGTACAGCTCGACCGTGGTGGCGGGCAGCATCGGCTCGGGGAAGGGCGCCTCGATCTGCACGACCGCGCTCGGCTCCTCGCCGCCGGCCGAGACGATGCCGCGCGGGCGGCCGAGCTTGACGCTCGTGGCGACCTGGCGCACCCCGTTGGCCAGCAACGCCGAGGCGAGGGTGTCGCCCGGGTGCCCGGTGTACTCCTGGCCGTCGAAGGTGAAGCGGAGCGTGGTGTCGCGGTCGATCCGGCCGCCGCTGTCGCGCCTCATGAGGTCACCGGCCTGGGCTCGCCCACCCGGTAGACGGCGTGGATCTCGTTGGTCGCGGTGTCGCGCACCGCGTTGAACCAGCGGCGGCAGCCGGCGGAGTGGCTCCAACGCTCGGCGAAGCGCCCCTTGGGGTTGTCCCTGAAGAACAGGTAGCGGGCCCACTCCTCGTCGGACAGCGCCGCCGGGTTGTCCGGGTAGGCGACGTGCGCCTGCCCGCCGTAATGGAACTCGGCCTCATCGCGTGGGCCGCACCATGGACATGAGATCAGCAGCATCGTGAGGTCCTCAGTGCGCGACCGCGGCGGCGCCGTGCTCGTCGACGAGCGCCCCGGTGGTGAATCGGTCAAGGGAGAAGGGGGCGTTGAGCGGGTGCGGCTCGTCGTTGGCCACCGTGTGGGCGAGGCACCAGCCCACGCCGGGGGTCGCCTTGAAGCCGCCGGTGCCCCATCCGCAGTTGAGGTACAGGCCCTCCACCTCGGTCAGGCCGACGATCGGCGAGGCGTCAGGCGAGACGTCCACCACGCCGCCCCAGGTCCGCAGCACGTGCGCCCTGGCGAAGACGGGGAACAGCTCGAGGGCCGCGGCCATCTGCCGTTCGATGATGTGGAAGGCGCCGCGCTGGCGGTAGGAGTTGGCCGCGTCGATGCCGGCGCCCATGACCAGCTCGCCCTTGTGCGCCTGGCTGACGTACACGTGGACGGCGTTGGACATGACGACCGTCGGGTGGACGGGCTCCAGCAGCTCCGACACCAGCGCCTGCAAGGGATGGCTCTGGAGGGGCAGGTCGATGCCCGCGGTGGCGGCCACGACCGAGGTGTGCCCGGCGGCGCACAGCGCCACCCTGCCGGCCGCGATCGTCCCCTTCGTCGTCTCGACGCCGGTCACCCTGCCGTCGCGCACCTGGAGCCCGGTGACCTCGCAGTGCTCGACGAACTCGACGCCGAGCGCCGCCGCGGCTCTGGCCAGGCCCCACGCGACGTGGTCGTGCTTGGCGATGCCGGCCCTGGGCTGGAAGGTCCCGCCCAGCACGGGGTAGCGCACGTCGGGCGAGATGTTGACGATCGGGCAGACCTCCTTCACCTGGTGGGGGTCGAGCCACTCGGCGTCGACGCCGTTGAGGTTGTTGGCGTGCACCCGCCGTACGCTGTCGCGCACGTCCTGAAGGCTGTGGGCGAGGTTGAGCACGCCGCGCTGGCTGAACAGCAGCGGGTAGTCGAGCTCCTCCTCCAGACCCTCCCACAGCTTGAGCGCGTGCTCGTAGATCCCCGCGCTCTCGTCCCACAGGTAGTTGGACCTGATGATGGTGGTGTTGCGCGCCATGTTGCCGCCGGCGAGCCAGCCGCGCTCCAGCACCGCCACGTTGGTGATGCCGTGGTTCTTGGCGAGGTAGTAGGCGGTGGCCAGGCCGTGCCCGCCGCCGCCGACGATCACGACGTCGTAGGAACGCTTCGGTTCGGCGGCGCCCCACAGCCGGTCGGGGTGCTCGGGCAGGTCGGCGCCAGGGGTGCGCGGGCTCATCGGGCCTCTCCGTAGAGCGGGTGCTTGCTTGCCAGGGCCTCGACCCTGCCGCGCAGGAACGACAGGTCGGCCTGCGGTGTCAGCGCGGTGGCGATGATGTCGGCCACCTCGGTGAAGTCGGCGGCGCCGAAGCCGCGGGTTGCGAGGGCCGGGGTGCCGATGCGCAGCCCCGAGGTGACCATCGGGGGCCGCGGGTCGAACGGCACGGCGTTGCGGTTGACCGTGATGCCGACCTCGTGCAGCCGGTCCTCGGCCTGCTTGCCGTCCAGCTCGGACGCGCGCAGGTCGACCAGGACGAGGTGCACGTCGGTGCCGCCGGTCAGCACCCGCACCCCGGCCTCGACGGCGTCGGGGGCCAGCAGCCGCTCGGCCAGGATGCGGGCGCCCTCCAGGGTGCGGCGCTGCCGGTCGCGGAACGCCTCCTCGGAGGCGATCTTGAAGGCGACCGCCTTGGCCGCGATGACGTGCTCCAGCGGGCCGCCCTGCTGCCCGGGGAAGACCGCCGAGTTGATCTTCTTGCTGAGCTCCTCGGTGGACAGGATCACCCCGCCCCTGGGCCCGCCGAGGGTCTTGTGCGTGGTGGTGGTGACGACGTGGGCGTGCGGCACGGGCGAGGGGTGCAGGCCCGCGGCCACCAGGCCGGCGAAGTGCGCCATGTCGACCATGAGGTAGGCGCCCACCTCGTCGGCGATACGGCGGAAGGCCGCGAAGTCGAGCTGCCGCGGATAGGCCGACCAGCCCGCGATGACGAGCCGGGGCCGGTGCTCGCGGGCCAGGCGCGCGACCTCCTCCATGTCGACCAGGTAGTCGCTCTCGCGCACGTGGTAGGCGGCCACCTTGTACAGGCGTCCGGAGAAGTTGATGCGCATCCCGTGGGTGAGATGGCCGCCGTGGGCCAGGTCGAGACCGAGAATGGTGTCGCCGGGTTCGAGCAGCGCGGCCATCGCGGCGGCGTTGGCCTGGGCGCCCGAGTGCGGCTGCACGTTGGCCGCCTGCGCGCCGAACAGCGCCTTCACCCTGTCGATGGCGAGCTGCTCGACGACGTCGACGTGCTCGCAGCCGCCGTAGTACCGCTTGCCCGGGTAGCCCTCGGCGTACTTGTTGGTGAGGACCGAGCCCTGGGCGGCCATGACGGCGGCGGGCGCGAAGTTCTCCGAGGCGATCATCTCCAGCGTCGAGCGCTGGCGGGCGAGCTCGGCGCCGATGGCGGCGTGGACCTCGGGGTCCACCACGTCCAGCGGGGTGTCGATCATCTGGGGTCCTTTCTAACCGCGCAGGCGCTGCATCGCCGGGTCGAACAGGGGCTCCTCGGCGACCACGGCCTTGACTCTCCGGTCGAAGTAGCCGATGTCCACCGGCTGTCCCGGGGTCGCCAGCGCGGCCGGCAGCCACGCGTAGGCGATCCCCTTGCCGATGGTGTATCCGTAGGCGGCGCTGGTGACGTAGCCGGCGACGCGCTCACCGTCGTAGACGGGCTCCTTGCCCATGACGACCTCGTCGGTGAGCAGGCAGGTGAGCTTGCGCCGCACCGACTCCTTGCGGGCGAGCAGGGCCTCGCGGCCGACGAAGTCGCCCTTGTCCAGCTTGACGGCGAAGCCGAGGCCCGCCTCGTAGGGGTCGTGCTCGAAGGTCATGTCGGTGCCGAAGGAGCGGTAGCCCTTCTCCAGGCGCAGGCTGGTGAAGGCGCCGCGGCCGCCGGCGACGACGCCGTGGTCCTGACCGGCCTCCCACAGGGTGTCCCAGAGCTTGAGCCCCATGTCGGCGGTGGTGTAGATCTCCCAGCCGAGCTCGCCGACGTAGGACAGGCGCAGCATCGTGACCGGCACGTTGCCGATGTAGGCGCGGGTGCCGCGGAAGTAGCGCAGCGCCGTCAGGTCGGTCGTGGTCAGCGGCTGGACCAGGTCGCGGGCCCGCGGCCCCCAGAGGCCGACGCAGCAGGTGCCCGCGGTGATGTCGCGCACCTGTACCGAGCCGTCGCGGGGGCGGTGCCGGTCGAACCAGTCGAGGTCGAGGTTGCCGTTGGCGCCGACCTGGAACTCCTCGGCCCCGAGGCGGGCGACGGTGACGTCGCTGCGGATGCCGCCGTCGGTGTCGAGCAGCAGGCAGTAGGTCACCGAGCCGACCGACTTGTCCACGTCCCCCGTGGTGAGGGACTGCAGGAAGGCCACGGCGCCGGGGCCGCTGACCTCCAGGCGCTTGAGGGCGGTCATGTCGTACATCGCGACGGACTCGCGGGTGGCCTGGGCCTCGGCGCCCACGATCGGGGACCAGTACTGCGCGGCCCAGTCACCGGGGGTGGGGATGTCCCTGCCCTTGAGCAGACCCGCGTTGGCGCCGTACCACTGGGGCCGCTCCCACCCGGAGGCCTCGAGGAAGACCGCGCCGAGCTCCTGCTGGCGGGGGTGGAAGGGGCTGGTGCGCAGCGGGCGGGGCTCCTCCATCGGCTGGAGGGGGTGGATGATGTCGTAGACCTCGACGTAGTTCTGGCAGCCTCGGGCCAGCACGTAGTCGGGGGCGATCTGGTGCGGCTCGAACCTGTTGACGTCGCACTCGTGCAGGTCGAAGGAGGAGCAGTGGCCGTCGACGAGCCATTCGGCCATCGCCAGGCCGACGCCCGCCGAGTGGGTGACCCAGACGGCCTCGGCCACCCAGAAGCCCTTGACCTCCCGCGACTCGCCCATGAGCGGCAGGTGGTCGGTGGTGAAGGAGAACAGCCCGTTGATGCCCTCCTCGACCTTGGCCGACTGGGTGGCGGGAAGCAGGTCCTGGGTCGCGGTCCACGCCTCGGCGAAGTCGTCGGGGGTGAAGGTGAGCACCGAGGGCATCACCTCTGCCGCGTCGACCGACAGGATGTCGTCGGCGCTGATCGGCATCGGCCGGTGGCCGTAGTAGCCGATGCCCAGCGTGTCGAAGCGCTCGCGGTAGTAGAGGTCGGCGTCCTGGTGGCGCAGGATCGGCCGGGTGGCCTCCTCTGTCGCTCCGGCCAGGTCAGGCACCTGCCCCGTCCATGCCAGCTGGTGGGCCAGCGGCGTGAGGGGAAGGTTCATGCCCACCATGCGGGCCACCTTCGGCCCCCAGATGCCGGCGCAGCAGACCACGATCTCGGCGGGGATCTCGCCCTGGTCGGTGACCACCGCGGCGACCCTGCCGTTCTCGGTCCTGATGTCGAGGACCTCGTGCCTGGGCAGTACCCGCACGCCGCGCTCGCGCGCCCTGGCGAGCTGGGCGTCGACCGCCTTGACCGCCTTGGCCAGGCCGTCGGTCGGCAGGAACAGGCCGCCGAGGACCTTGGCGCCGTCGAGGAGGGAGTGCTTGGCGACGCACTCCTCGGGGGAGAGCAGGTGCGCCTCGATCCCCCACGCCACCGCCCAGCCGTACCTGCGGTGCAGTTCGGCCAGCCGCTCGGGGGTGGTGGCCACTTCGAGCCCGCCGACCTGGAAGAAGCTGTCGAGTGCGACGAACTTCTCGACCGTGTAGCGGGCCATCTCGGTCATGGTCTTCGACCCGTTGGTCTGGAACACCAGTCCGGGGGCGTGTGAGGATGAGCCGCCGGTGGCGGGCACGTCTCCCTGATCGACCACGGTGACATCGGTCCAGCCTCGGGCGGACAACTCGTCGGCGAGGGCGGCGCCGACCACGCCCGCCCCGATGATGACGACGCTCGGGCCCGTCATAGCCACCTCCGTTGTTGCGATATATGCAACCAAACGCGTTTTCCGCAACAAGCGTCGCTCGCCGCATTGCGGGTGTCAAGGGGCGTTCTGTCTTATTCCGTACAGCTTCGCGGTGGATTAGAACGTTCCAATCCCGCGCAAGCACCAGCCCGATCGCGGGGTCAGGCGATCGGGCTGGTGAGACCTCAGCTCTGGGGGACCCAGGCCTTGACCTTGTCGGCGTTGTCGGCCACCCACTTGGCGGCCGCGTCCTCGGGCGTCATCTTGTCCTCGGAGATGTACTTGGCCACGAGGTTCTGGTCGTCGTTGGTCCAGGTGAAGTTCTTGACCAGCGCGTAGGCGGGACTGCCGGAGTCGGCGAACTTCTTGCTCACGATCTTGTCGAGCTCGTACGGCGGGTAGTCGCAGGCCACCTTGGCCGGGTCCGCGTCACAGCCCTCGGTGTACGGCGGCAGGTTCACCTTGACCAGCTTGAGCTCCGACAGGAACCACTGCGGCTCGTAGAAGTAGCCGATGATGGGCTTCTGCTGCTTCTCCGACTGCCGGAAGGCCGTGATGAGCGCGGTCTCGCTGCCGGCGTAGACGACCTTGTAGTCCAGCTTCAGGTTCTTGACCAGGGCCGCGTCGTTGGTGACGAACGAGGGGTCGCCGTCGAGCAGCTGCCCCTTGCCTTCGGACTCGGAGGTCTTGAACAGGTCGGCGTACTTGTTGAGGTTCTTCCAGTCGGTGATGTCGGGATACTTCTGGGCCATCCACGGCGCCACGTACCAGCCGATCACGCCCTTGTTGCCCGTCGGGCCCGCCGACACGGCGACCTTCTGGTCCTCGATGTACTTCTTCTTGAGGTCGTCGTGGGCCCAGTTCTCCACGACCGCGTCGACCTCGCCGGTGGCGAAGCCCTGCCAGGCCACCTCCTCCTTGAGGTCCTTCTTCACCACCTTGCAGCCGAGGTTCTTCTCCGCCACATGGGCGATGACCGCGGCGTTCGCCTCGTAGCCAACCCATGGGTTGACGGCGAGATTGAAGGTGCCGCAGCTCTTGCCTCCCTCTCCGCCGGCCGCGGGCTGCTGCGTCTCGCCGACCTTCGCCCCGCCGCACGCGGTGAGCAGGAGGCCGGTGCCGGTCACGAGCGCGATCGCCCTGACCCTTCCACTCCTCGTCAAAGCCACCTGGTCCTCCAGAGTTCTCACTAGCCGGTTATCGGTTACTTGTGGGTGACACCGCCGTGCGCGGCCACGTCGGCCCGCCGGGTGGCGGCGCTCATGACGCGGTCGAGCACGATGCCGAGCACGACGATCGCGAGCCCGGCGGCCAGCCCCTTGCCGCGGAGCTGGTGCTGCGAGAAGCCGGCCACGACGTCGTAGCCGAGGGCTCCGGCTCCCACCAGGCCGCCGACGACCACCATCGACAGCACGTAGATCAGTCCCTGGCTGGCCGCCAGCGTCACGCCGCTGCGCGCCATCGGGAGCTGGACCTTGGAGATGAGCTGCCACGTTCCCGTGCCCGCCGAGACGGCGGCCTCCACGGTCGTGGGCGAGACCCGCCTGATGCCCTCGGCCACCAGCTTGATGGCGATGGGCGCGGCGAAGACGACGGCCGCGATGATCGCGGTGAACCGCGTCGGGCCGAACAGGCCGAGGATCGGCACCAGGTAGACGAAGGCGGGCATCGTCTGCCCCGCGTCCAGGACCGGCCGCAGCATCGTGTCGGCCCGGTCGCTGCGGCCCATCCAGACGCCCAGCACCACGCCGAGCACCATGACCAGGATCGTCGCGACGAGCGTCGAGGCCAGCGTCACCATGCTGTCCTGCCACAGTCCCAGCAGCACGAGCACGAGCAGGCCCGCGGCGGTCACCAGCGCGGCCCGCACGCTGCCCACCAGCAGGGCGACGGCGACGACCACGCCGAAGACGAGCCACCACGGCGAGCCGGTCAGCAGCGCCTCGAAGGGGTTGAGCAGCGTGTTGGTGAGCACGTTCTTCAGCGCGTCGGTGGTGGCGGCGAGGCTGTCCTGCACCCACAGGCTGGCCGCGTCGGCGGCCTGGCGCACGTAGTGGCCGAGCTCGGCCTGGACGGGGAACTCCGCGGCCCAGACGTAGGTGTAGGACAGGTAGCCGAGGACCGCCACCACGCCGAACGTACCGGCCAGCTCCAGCCGGCGCCGTCGCGTGGTGCGCAGCCGGCCGGCGCGCCGTTCGGCCTCCACCCGCCGGCTGGCGGCCGAGGTCACCCGGTCCAGCACGACGGCCATGATGACGATGGCCAGGCCCGCGTTGAACGCGGTGCCCACGTCGAGCGTCTGCAGCGCCTTCAGCACCGTCTTGCCCAGGCCGGGCGCGTCGATGAGCGCCGCGATCGTCGCCATGGACAGCGCCGCCATGATGGTCTGGTTGACGCCGACGATGATCGTCTGCTTGGCCATCGGGAGCCGCACGTGGCGCAGCGCCTGCGCGGAGGTGGCGCCGAGCGAGGCGCCCGCCTCCAGCGTGTCCGGCGAGACCTGCCTGATGCCGTGCGCGGTGATGCGGATGGCCGGCGGGATCGCGTAGATCATCGTGGCGATGGTGGCGCTGGCCGGGCCGATGAGGAAGAACAGCGTCAGCGGCGCCAGGTACACGAACGTCGGCATCGTCTGCATGAAGTCCAGCACCGGCGTCACCACCCGGTGGAACCGGTCGCTCAGCCCCGCCCAGACGCCGAGCGGGATCCCGACGGCCAGCGAGAGCGCGACCGCGGTCAGCGTGAGAGCGAGGGTGTCCATGCTCTCCTGCCACAGGCCCAGCACGCCGAAGGAGAGGAAGCCGGCGGCGGTGAGCAGCGCCACCTTCCCGTTGCCCCACAGCCACGCGATGGCGGTGGCGAGCCCGGCCACGCCGAGCCAGCCGAGGACCGGGACCGGCCGGCCGAAGGACGCCTGGCTGATCAGCGCCTGGACGAACGTCACCGACTCGTCGAGGAAGAGCCGGATGTAGTTGATGAAGTACAGGAAGAACGGGTTGCTGTTGCGGCCGTCGTCGATCGCGTCCATGCCCTCGTTGAGCGAGGTGTGCAGGGGCGTCAGCTCCGCGCCGCCGAGGGCGAGGGTGTCGCGGCCGTTGAACAGCGCCCAGCCGAGCACCCATACGGCGAGCACCACCAGGAGCAGGTATCTGCGGGCCGGCAGCCTGGCGGCCACCACCGCCACGGTGGTCATCGTTCCTGCCCTCCCGCGATCACCTCGAGGATCTCGGCGCTGGTGACCACCCCAAGCAGCTGGTCCCCGTCCGTCACGCGCACCGGCCGGTCGGCCGAGAGCACGGTGTGCACGGCGTCGCGGATGACGACGTCGGGGCCGAGCTCCGGGCCGTCCAGCGACTCGTCCATCAGGGGCTGGCGCATGATCCAGCGCAGCGTGAGGACGTGGGAGCGCGGGACGTCGCTGACGAAGTCCCTGACGTAGTCGTCGGCGGGTGCGCCCACCACCTGGTCCGGCGTGCCGACCTGGACCAGCTCGCCGTCGCGCATGATGAGGATCCGGTCGCCCAGCTTCAGCGCCTCGCTGAGGTCGTGGGTGATGAAGATCATCGTCTTGCCGACCTCGTGGTGCAGGCGGATGACCTCGTTCTGCATCTCCCGCCTGATCAGCGGGTCGAGCGCGGAGAACGGCTCGTCGAACAGCAGCACCTCGGGGTCGGCGGCCAGCGCGCGGGCCAGGCCCACCCGTTGCTGCATGCCGCCGGACAGCTGGTCGGGGTAGGAGTTCTCGAAGCCGTTGAGCCCGACCAGGCCGACGACCTCGCGGGCGCGGGCGTAGCGGTCCTGCTTGGGCACGCCGCGGATCTCCAGGCCGAAGGCGACGTTGTCCAGCACGCACCGGTGCGGCAACAGGCCGAAGTGCTGGAAGACCATGGCCATGCGGTGCCTGCGCAGCTCGCGCAGCCTGCGGTCGTCGGCCTTGCGGATGTCCTCGCCGTCCAGGACGACCTCGCCTGCCGTGGGCTCGATGAGCCTGGTCAGGCAGCGGACGAGGGTGGACTTGCCCGAGCCCGACAGGCCCATGACGACGAACACCTCGCCCCGGCGTACCTCGAAGGAGACGTCGCGCACGGCGGCGACGCAGCCGGTCCGCTCCTTCAGTTCCTTACGGCTGAGCGTGGTACCGACGACCGCCTCGGCCTTGGGGCCGAACACCTTCCACAGCCCCCTGACATCGAGGATGGGCACGGTTTCGGTGTCGAGCGGACTACGTTCGGTCAGTGACGGCACGGTCATGACCACCTCTTGGGAGTCTCGGAGCGTCAGTTCGCTGGGAACCACCGCTGGGGGCGCGGGCGGGTGTTCTGCCACACATGCTTGATCTCGCGGTACTCGTCGAGTCCGGTCGGCCCGAGTTCGCGGCCGATGCCGGACTGCTTGAAACCACCCCACTCGGCCTGCGGCACGTAGGGGTGGTAGTCGTTGATCCACACCGTGCCGTGGCGGAGCCGTCCCGCGACCCGCTGCGCCTTGCCGGCGTCCTGGGTCCAGACCGCGCCGGCCAGGCCGTACTCGGTGTCGTTGGCGAGGAGGACGGCCTCCTCCTCGGTGGTGAAACGCTCGACGGTCAGCACGGGGCCGAAGGACTCCTCCCGCACCACGCGCATGCCCTGCTTGCAGTCGTCGAGGACGGTGGGCGGGAAGAAGAAGCCTGGGCCGTCGAGCCGGCGACCGCCGCAGCGCAGGGTCGCGCCCTCGGCCAGGCCCGCGGCCACGTACTCCTCGACCTTGGCCAGGTGCGCGGCGGAGATGAGCGGGCCCGCCTGCGCCTCGGGGTCGAAGGGGCCGCCCAGGCGGATGCGCTCCGCCCTTCTGACCACCTCGTCGACGAAGGCGTCGTGCAGGGAGTCCTCCACCAGCAGCCGCGCGCCCGCCGAGCAGACCTGCCCGGAGTGCAGGAACACGGCGGTGAGCGCGAAGTCGACGGCGGTCTCGAAGTCGGCGTCGGCGAAGACGATGTTGGGGTTCTTGCCGCCGAGTTCGAGCGCGACGCGCTTGACCGTGGCCGCGGCCGCGGCCATGATCCGCCGTCCCGTGGCCAGGCCGCCGGTGAAGGAGACCAGGTCGACGTCGGGGTCCTCGGCCAGCGGCGCGCCCACCTCGGGTCCCGCGCCGAGCACGAGGTTGGCCACGCCCTTGGGCAGGCCGGCCTCCTCCAGGGCGCGGACGAGCAGGATGGCCGTGCTCGGGGTGAGCTCGCTGGGCTTCAGCACGAAGGTGTTGCCAGCGGCCAGCGCGGGCGCCACCTTCCAGGTGGTCTGCAGCAGCGGGTAGTTCCAGGGCGTGATCAGGCCGCAGACGCCGACGGGTTCGTGGACGACCTTGCTGATCGCGTCGTCGCGGCCGGTGTCGATGACGCGGCCCGCGTCGGTTCCGGCCACGCCGGCGAAGTAACGTAGGCAGGCGATGGAGTCGTCGACGTCGTACTCGCTCTCGACCAGGCGCTTGCCGGTGTCGCCCGACTCCGCGCGGGCGAAGGCGTCGCGGTCACGTTCCACCAGGCCGGCGACCGCGTAGAGCAGCGCGCCGCGCTCCCTGGCGGGAGTGGTGGGCCATGGACCGCGGTCGAAGGCGTGCCGCGCGGCCCTGATGGCGGCCACGGTGTCGGCCGCTGTGGCTTCGGCGACCGTGGTCACGAGGCTGCCGTCGGCGGGCGAAAGGATGTTCCGCTGTCCGCCGGCGACCGGCCTGGTCCACGTGCCGCCGATGGAGAGATGGGTCATCGGCATACCCCTGATCGTTGCGTATGGCGCAAGGCAATGCTCAGTGAGGAACAGAATTGACCCGTCACCCTCCGTTCGTCAAGGCTTTGAGGGAATCGCTGGGCGAATACATACGTTGTGATTCCGTTTACTCCCTGGTAGCCCTCTTGACGGCTGGGCGGTCGCACGTCCACGCTGTTGCGTATACATCACCATTTTGCGTATTACGCAACACAAGGAGGTGTGATGTCTCCTCGTCCCGGCCCAGGCCGCGAGTTCATCCTCACCGTC
The DNA here is from genome assembly GCF_040610675.1 of Nonomuraea sp. NPDC003804. NCBI lineage: Bacteria > Bacillati > Actinomycetota > Actinomycetes > Streptosporangiales > Streptosporangiaceae > Nonomuraea > Nonomuraea sp. NPDC003804. The sequence goes on along the minus strand of NZ_JBEXMT010000032.1, from coordinate 106,485 downwards.
TCCTGCTCGGACAAGCCAGGCATCGTGTACGCGGTGAGCAGCTTCCTCGTGCAGCACCGCGGTGACATGTTGCAGAGCAAGCAGTTCAACGACAGAAGAGGCGGCGGCTTCTTCATGCGCGTGCACTTCGCCGCCCAGGACGGGCTGGAAGAGCTGCGTGAGGGCTTCGCCTACGTCGCCGAGTCGTTCCAGATGACGTGGCAGCTCAACGACGCCGCGACGCCCACACGGGCGCTGGTCATGGTGTCGAAGTTCGGCCACTGCATGAACGACCTGCTCTTCCGCCGGCAGGTCGGCGGCCTCAACATCGACGTCCCCGCCGTCGTCTCCAACCATCCCGACCTGGAGCCGCTCGCGGCCTCCTACGGCGTGCCGTTCCACCACGTCCCCGTCACGCCGGACGGAAAGGAGGAGGCAGAGGCCAGGATCCTCGAACTCGTCGCGGAGTACGAGGCGGACCTGGTGGTGCTGGCGCGCTACATGCAGATCCTGTCCGACGACATGTGCAAGCGCCTGGAAGGCCGCGCCATCAACATCCACCACTCGTTCCTGCCGGGGTTCAAGGGCGCCAAGCCCTACCACCAGGCGCACGAGCGCGGGGTGAAGCTCATCGGCGCGACCGCGCACTACGTCACGGCCGACCTCGACGAGGGCCCCATCATCGAGCAGGACGTGGCCAGGGTGGACCACGAGCTCGACCCGGAGGACCTGGTCGCGGCGGGCAGGGATGTGGAGGCTCAGGTGCTCGCCAGGGCCGTCAAGTGGCACAGCGAGCACCGGGTGCTGCTCAACGGGGACCGCACGGTCGTCTTCCGCTGAGCCGGACGCCCAAGAACGAGGCGGTGGGGGTACTGCGCCCCCCACCGCCTCTCTTGTGTGTGTCCCAGGCCCTCGCGCGCGGTCCGGCTCAGGCGCGGTGCCGGTAGAAGTCCACCGGCTCGGGCGGCAGCGGCGTGTTGCCGAGGATGAGGTCGGCCGCCTTCTCCGCCAGCATCATGACCGGCGCGTAGATGTTGCCGTTGGTGACGTACGGCATGACCGAGGCGTCCACCACGCGCAGGCCGTCGAGGCCGTGCACCCGCATGCTCTCGGGGTCGGTGACCGACATGTCGTCCACGCCCATCCTGGCCGTGCAGGAGGGGTGCAGGGCCGTCTCGCCGTCCTTGGCCACCCAGTCGAGGATCTCCTCGTCGGTCTCCACGGAGGGACCGGGCGAGATCTCGCCGGTGCTGTACTCGCCGAGCGCGGGCTGGCCGAGGATCCTGCGGGCCACCCTGACGGCCTCCACCCATTCCCGCCTGTCCTGGTCGGTGGACAGGTAGTTGAAGCGCAGGGCGGGATGCTGACGCGGATCGGTGCTCTTGATCTTGACCGAGCCGCGGGCGTCGGAGTACATCGGCCCGACGTGCACCTGGTACCCGTGCCCGCCCGAGGGCGCCGAGCCGTCGTAGCGCACGGCGATGGGCAGGAAGTGGAACATCAGGTTGGGGTAGTCGACCTCGTCGTTGCTGCGGACGAAGCCACCGGCCTCGAAGTGGTTGGTCGCACCGGGCCCCTTGCGCAGGAACAGCCACTGCGCGCCGATCCACGGGTGGCGCCACTTCTGCAGGTTCGGCTGCATGGAGACGGGCTTGCCGCAGCCGTGCTGGATGTAGACCTCCAGGTGGTCCTGGAGGTTCTCCCCCACCCCCGGCAGGTCGTGCACCACGTCGACGCCGAGCTCGCCCAGCTCGCGCGCGTTGCCGACGCCGGACAGCTGCAGGAGCTGGGGCGAGTTGATCGCCCCGCCGCACAGGATGACCTCGCCCGCACGGACGGTGCCGCCGTCGTACTCGACGCCGACGGCCCGCGTGCCCTCGAAGAGGATGCGCGTCACCAGCGCCCGCGTCTTGACCGTCAGGTTCGGCCGCTTCATCACCGGATGCAGGTAGGCGCGGGCCGCGCTCAGCCTGCGGCCGCGCCTGATGTTGCGGTCGAAGCGGGCGAAGCCCTCCTGCCGGTAGCCGTTGACGTCGTCGGTGAGGGGGTAGCCGGCCTCCTGCACGGCCGCGAAGAAGGCGTCGTAGAGCGGCGTGCCGGCCGCTCCCCTCTCCAGCGCCAGCGGCCCGTCGTGGCCGCGGAAGGGGGTGCCGGGGTCGGCCAGGCAGTTCTCCATCCTCTTGAAGTACGGCAGGCAGTGGGCGTAGTCCCAGGTCTTCATCCCGGGGTCGGCGCCCCACCTCTCGTAGTCGAGGGGGTTGCCGCGCTGGAAGATCATGCCGTTGATGCTGCTGGAGCCGCCGAGCACCTTCCCGCGGGCGTGGTAGATGCGCCTGCCGTGCATGTGCGGCTCGGGCTCCGACTCGTACTTCCAGTCGTAGAAGCGGTTGCCGATCGGGAAGGGCAGCGCGGCCGGCATGTGGATGAAGACGTCCCACAGGTAGTCGGGCCGGCCGGCCTCGAGGACCAGCACCCGCGTAGCGGGGTCCGCGGAGAGCCGGTTGGCCAGGGCGCTGCCCGCCGAGCCGCCTCCGACGATGACGAAGTCGTACTGCTGTGACGTCATGTTGCCTCGTCTCGCTCGCGCGTTTCACCGAATCGTATCGCTATACGCATTGTGTTGCACTAGTCGCAACAAGAGATCTTTTGGTGTTGTGTTCGACGCGGTTCCCTTCAGCACTTACAGTTTCGCTATGAGCAACGACTCGAGCAGCGGGGGCGTCCAGTCGGTCGACCGGGCGATCAGCGTGCTGGAGATCCTTTCGCGCCGTGGCGAGGCCGGGGTCAGCGAGGTGGCCGCCGAGATCGACGTGCACAAGTCGACGGCCTTCCGGCTGCTCGGCGCGCTGGAGGCACGCGGCCTCGTGGAGCAGGCCGAGGACAGAGGCAAGTACCGGCTCGGCTTCGGCATCATCAGGCTCGCCGGCGGCGTCAACACCCAGATGGACATCACCCAGCGCGGGCGGGCGGTCTGCCAGCGGCTGGCGCAGGAGATCGGCGAGACGGTCAACATCGCCGTGCTCCGCTCCTCCTACGCCGTCAACCTCGACCAGGTCAGGGGCCCCTCGGCGGTCACCGCCTACAACTGGGTCGGCCAGGTGACCCCGCTCCACGCCACCTCCAGCGGCAAGGTGCTGCTGGCCCACCTCGACGACAGGCAGCGCACCCGGCTGCTGTCGGACGGGAAGCTGGAGGGCTACACCCCCAAGACCATCACCTCCGTCGACGAGCTGGAGCAGCAGCTGGCCCTGACGCGGACGGCGGGCTACGCCTACTGCCTGGAGGAGCTGGAGGACGGCCTCAACGCCATGGCCGCGCCCATCCGCTCCTACCACGGAGAGGTGGTCGCGGCCGTCAGCGCCTCGGGTCCCGCCTACCGGTTCAGCGCCGAGCGCATGCACGAGCTGGCCCCCGTCCTGATGGAGGGCGCCGACGAGATCAGCCGCCGCCTGGGCTACGCCGGCTGAGCCCGCTCCAGCCGTACCACCACGCTCTTGGAGGTCGGCGTGTTGGACGTCTCGGCCACCGAGTCCAGCGGCACCAGCACGTTGGTCTCGGGGAAGTAGGCCGCGCAGCAGCCGCGGGCCGTCGGGTAGGCGATCACCCTGAACCCGTCGGCTCTGCGCTCGCCGTCCGGCCACTCGCTGACCAGATCCACCAGGTCGCCGTCGGCGAGGTCGCGCTCGGCCAGGTCGTCCTGATGGACGAAGACCACCCTGCGGCCCGCCTTGACCCCGCGGTAGCGGTCGTCGAGGCCGTAGATCGTGGTGTTGTACTGGTCGTGGCTCCTGACCGTCTGCAGCAGCAGCCGCCCTGGCGGGACGCGCAGCACCTCCAGCTCGTTGACGGTGAAGTTGGCCTTGCCCGTGGCCGTGGGGAACCTGCGCTCGTCCCTGGGCGCGTTGGGCAGCGCGAAGCCCTCCGGCGCGCGGGCGTTGAAGTCCTCGAAACCGGGGATCACCCGTGACACGCGGTCCCTGATCACGCCGTAGTCACGCGCGAAGTCGGCCCACGGCACGTGCGGATCGTCGCCGAACAGCGCGGCGGCCAGGCCGCAGACGATCGCCACCTCGGGCCGCAGCTCCGCCGAGGCCGGCGCGAGCCGGCCGCGCGAGGCGTGCACCAGCCCCATCGAGTCCTCGACGGTGACGTAGCCGCCGGCGTCACGTTCGGTACGGCCCAGCGTCGGCAGGATGAGCGCCTCCGCGCCGCACACCGCGTGGGAGCGGTTGAGCTTGGTGGAGATCTGCACCGTCAGCCGGGTACGGCGCAGCGCCGCCTCGGTGACGTCGCTGTCGGGCGTGGCCCTGACGAAGTTTCCGCCCATCCCGACGAACACCTTGGCCGTCCCGTCGCGCATGGCGCGGATCGCCTCGACGGTGTCGAAGCCGTGGTGGCGGGGCGGCGAGAAGCCGAACTCCTTGCCCAGGGCGTCGAGGAAGGCCGCGGCCGGCTTCTCGTAGATGCCCATCGTCCGGTCGCCCTGCACGTTGGAGTGGCCGCGTACGGGGCAGACGCCCGCGCCGCTCCTGCCGACGTTGCCGCGCAGCAGCAGGAAGTTGACCACCTCCCTGATGGTGGCCACCGAGTTGCGATGCTGGGTCAGGCCCATCGCCCAGCACACGATGACCGACCCGGCCGCGCGCACCTCCTCGGCCGTCGCCTCCAGCTCGGCCCTGGTCAGCCCGGTGGCCTCCAGCACCTGGTCCCAGTCGAGGGCGCGCAGGTGCCGCTCCCACTCCTCGAACCCGTGCGTGTGCCGGTCGACGAACTCCTTGTCGGCCGAGTCGAGCAGCAGCAGCGACAGCGCCTGGAAGAGCGCCATGTCGCCGTTGAGGCGGATCTGCAGGAACCGGTCGGCCAGCGCGTAGCCCTTGCCGAGGCCCGAGGGCCGCTGCGGGTTCTTGAAACGCAGCAGGCCCGCCTCGGGCAGCGGGTTGACCGCGACGATCCGCGCGCCCGCGCGCTTGGCCCGCTCCAGCGCGGTCAGCATGCGGGGGTGGTTGGTGCCGGGGTTCTGGCCCACCACGAAGATGAGCTCCGCGCGGTGCAGGTCCTCCAGCGACACCGTGCCCTTGCCGATGCCGAGCGTCTCGTTGAGCGCCGACCCGCTCGACTCGTGGCACATGTTGGAGCAGTCGGGCAGGTTGTTGGTGCCGAAGCGGCGCACGAGCAGCTGGTAGGCGAAGGCGGCCTCGTTGGAGGTGCGGCCCGAGGTGTAGAAGACCGCCTCGTCCGGGCCGCCGAGCGCGCGCAGCTCCCTGGCGATGATCTCGAAGGCGCGCTCCCACGAGATCGGCACGTAGTGGTCGGCCCCCGCGGGCTTGTGCATCGGCTCGGTGAGCCTGCCCTGCTGGCCGAGCCAGTGGTCACTGCGGACGGCCAGCTCGCTCACCGGGTGGGCGGCGAAGAAGTCACGCCCGATCCTGCGTGTCGTGGCCTCCTCCGCCACCGCCTTGGCGCCGTTCTCGCAGAACTCGGCGGGGCTGCGATGCTCCCCCTCGGGCCAGGCGCACCCAGGGCAGTCGAAACCGCGTTTCTGGTTGACCTGGAGCAGCGTCAGCGCGGTGCGGCCCACCCCCATCTGGCGGTAGGCGGTCCGCATCGCGTGCCCGACGGCGGGCAGCCCGCCCGCCCAGTCCTTGGGCGGGCGGACCCGCATGTCCTCGTCACCGGCGTCGTCGCGCGGCGCCTTTCGAACCACTGTCAGCCGATCCTGTCCTGTACCCATTCGTGGAAGACGCCGATGTGGTGCTCGCTGGGCACGAGCACGCCGCCCTTGGCGTACGTGCGTGAGCCCATCGTGGGCTGGCAGCGCTCGCACGCCTCGAAGTCCTGCTCGTTGACACGATGGAAGAGTTCCACGGACTTGTCCAGGTCCTTGCCGCTCTCCACCACGTCCGGCAGGTAGAGCCAATCACACTCGACGACGGTCCTGTCCACCGCCAGGGGGAACATCCGGTGCACGATGACGTGGTCGGGCACCAGGTTGATGAAGACCTGGGGCTTGATCGTGATCGCGTAGTAGCGCCGGTCCTGGTCCTCGCTCACACCGGGGATGCGGTCGAGCCCCGCGGAGCCGTCCACGGTGAAGCCCTTGACCTCCTCGCCGAACTCGGCGCCGTGGCCGACGAAGTACTGCGCGGCGTACCCGTCGGCGAACTCCGGCAGCACCTCGGTCAGCTCGGGGTGGATCGTGGCGCAGTGGTAGCACTCCATGAAGTTCTCGATGATGAGCTTCCAGTTGGCCTTCACGTCGTAGACGATCCTGCGGCCGACCTCGAGCCCCGCCACGTCGTAGTTGTCGATCAACTCCAGGGCGCCGAGCCGTTCGGTCACGGCGCCCATCACGTCGTCCTCGAAGGAGGGAGGCTCATCGGCCAGGCAGACCCACACGTAGCCGAGCCACTCCCTGACGTGCACGTTGATCAGGCCGTACTGGACGCGGTCGAGGTCGGCCATCTTGGTGAGGTTGGGCGCGGCGACCAGCTTGCCGTCCAGGCCGTAGGTCCAGGCGTGGTAGGGACACTGGAAGGCGCGCGCGACCTCGCCCGACTCCTCGGTGCACAGCTGTGCGCCGCGGTGCCGGCAGACGTTGAAGAAGGCGCGCACGGACCTGTCGCGCGCCCTGGTGACCAGGATGCTCTCGCTGCCGACCTGGACCGTCTTGAACGAGCCCGGCTTGGGGATGTCGGACGAGCGCACCACGCAGAACCACATCGCCTCGAAGATGTTCTTCTGCTCCCGCGCGAAGAGCGCCTGATCGGTGTAGTAGTGGCCGGGCAGGGTGGGGATCACGCTGGAGGTGGGGGCGGTGCTGGAGGTGGTCACGGGAGTACTCCTCTGATACGGGCCGGGTCAGTGTCCTCGGCGGATCCAGTCCTCGAGCTGCGGAGCCTCGGCTCCGATGCTGGTGTCGTCGCCGTGCCCGGTGTGGACCACGGTCTCGGCCGGCAGGGTGAGCAGCGTCTGGCTGATCGACGAGATGATCGTCGGGAAGTCGCTGAACGACCTGCCCGTCGCCCCTGGACCGCCCTGGAAGAGCGTGTCGCCGGAGAACAGGACGCCCAGCTCGGGCACGTACAGGCAGACCGCGCCCGGAGCGTGCCCTGGGGTGTGCAGGACATGGACGGCGCTGTCGCCGACCCTGATGATCTGCCCGTTCGCCAGCGCCCTGTCGGGGGCGGCGACCGGGTGGGTGAGCTTCCACAGCACCTGGTCGTCAGGGTGCAGGAAGACGGGCGCGCCGGTGCGGGCGGCCAGCAGCGGGGCGGCGTTCACGTGGTCGTCGTGGGCGTGCGTGCACACGATGCCCACCACTCCGCGGTCGCCGACGGCCGCCGCGATCGCGTCGGCGTCGTGGGCCGCGTCGACGACCAGCACCTGGTCGTCGTCGCCGAGGAGCCACACGTTGTTGTCGACGTCCCAGGTGCCGCCGTCGAGGCTGAACGTCCCCGAGGTGACCAGGCGCTCGACGCGCACGGTGCCTGCCATCACAGCACCACCACCGAGCGCAGCACGTCGCCGTGGTGCATCTTGGCGAAGGCGTCCTCGACCTGGTCGAGGCCGATGGTCTCGGTGACGAAGGCGTCGAGGTCGAAGCGGCCCTGCAGGTAGAGGGAGATCAGCATGGGGAAGTCGCGGCTGGGCAGGCAGTCGCCGTACCAGCTGGACTTCAGCGCGCCGCCGCGGCCGAAGACGTCGAGGAGCGGCAGCTCCAGCGTCATCTCGGGGGTGGGCACGCCGACGAGCACGGCGGTCCCGGCCAGGTCACGGGCGTAGAAGGCCTGCTTGAAGGTCTCCGGACGGCCGACCGCGTCGATCACCACGTCCGCGCCGAAGCCGCCGGTGAGCTCCCTGACGGCCTCGACCGGGTCGCTCTCCTTGGCGTTGACCGTGTGGGTGGCGCCGAAGTCGCGGGCCCAGGCGAGCTTGCGGTCGTCGACGTCCACCGCGATGATCGTGGTGGCCCCGACCAGCCGCGATCCGGCGATCGCCGCGTTGCCGACGCCGCCGCAGCCGATCACCGCCACCGAGTCGCCGCGGCTGACCGCGCCGGTGTTCACGGCGGCGCCGAGGCCCGCCATCACGCCGCAGCCGAGCAGGCCCGCCGCGGCGGGGGCGGCGGCCGGGTCGACCTTGGTGCACTGCCCGGCGGCCACCAGCGTCTTCTCGGCGAAGGCGCCGATGCCGAGCGCGGGGCTGAGCGGGGTGCCGTCCCGCAGCGTCATCTTCTGCGTGGCGTTGTGGGTGGCGAAGCAGTACTGCGGGCGGCCCCGCAGGCAGGCGCGGCAGGAGCCGCACACCGCCCGCCAGTTGAGGATGACGAAGTCGCCCACGGCGACGTCCTTGACGTCCGGGCCGACGGCCTCCACCACGCCCGCGGCCTCGTGGCCGAGCAGGAAGGGGAAGTCGTCGCTGATGCCGCCCTCACGGTAGTGCAGGTCGGTGTGACAGACGCCGCACGCCTGCACCTTCACCAGCGCCTCGCCGGGGCCCGGGTCCGGGACCAGGATCGTCTCCAGGCTTACCGGCTTGCCCTTGCCCGTCGCGACCACGCCGCGTACTTCATGAGCCATGATTCACTCCTGTCTCAGCCGGCCTGGACCGGCGCGGTCTCCAGATGGCGGCGCCAGCGGGTGAACAGCCTGACCTGGTTGACCCCCAGCACCGCGACGGGGCGCTCGCCCTGCCGGTAGACGGCCAGGAAGCTGTGGTCGGCCGGGTCGCCCTCCTCCACGGTCACCGAGTCGGCGTCCCTGGCGTGCCCGATGAACTGGATCTTGATGTCGAACTGGTCGGACCAGAAGTAGGCCGGGCGCGCCGGCTCGGGCCTGGCGGTGCCGCCCGACAGCAGCGTGGCCGCCACGACGGCGGCCCGCTGCCTGGCGCCCGTCCAGTGCTCGATCCGTCGGTGGCCGCCCTGGGCGGGATCGAACCAGGCCGCGCAGTCGCCGACCGCGACGATGCCGGGCACGCTGGTGCCGCCGCCCTCGTCGCAGACGACGCCGTCGCCGAGCTCGAGGCCGCTGCCCTCCAGCCACGCGATGTTGGGCGTCGCGCCGATGCCCACGACGACGACGTCGGCGGGCAGGTGCGTGCCGTCGGCCAGCCGTACGCCGTCGACCCTGCCGTCTCCGGTCAGCTCGGTGACGTACGCGCCGCGCACCAGGCGCACGCCGCGCCGCTCGTGCAGCGTGGCGATCGTCTCCGCCATCGCGGCGCCGAGGACGCCGGCCAGCGGCGCGCTGCCCGACTCCACGAGCGTGACCTCCAGGCCGAGGTCTCTGGCCGTCGCGGCCACCTCGGCGCCGATGAAGCCGCCGCCGATCACGACGACGCGTCCTGCGCGCTCCAGGTCGCCGCGCAGCGCGCGGGCGTCGTCCAGCGTGCGCAGCGTGTGCACGCCGGCCAGGCTCCGCGCGCCCGGCAGCTCGCGCGCGGAGGCGCCGGTGGCGATCACGATGCCGTCGGCCTTGACCGAGGTGCCGTCGCTCAGGATGACGCGGCGGGCGACCGGGTCGAGCGCGGTCGCGGCGACCCCGAGCCGCCATTCGGCGTCGAGCTCCTCGCCGTCGCCCTCCAGCGCGAGGTCGGCCTCGCCGATGGCGCCCTTGAGGAAGTCCTTGGACAGGGGCGGCCGGTCGTAGGGGCGATGCGGCTCCTCGCCGACGAGGACGAGGCGGCCGGTGTAGCCCTGGCCGCGCAGCGCCCTGGCGGTCAGGAGCCCGGCCAGCGAGGCGCCGACGACGCAGACGGTGTTCACGCCTGCCCCTTGAGCGTGACGCCGGGCGGCAGGTTCGGCTCCTCGTCGGAGGGCACGACGTAGATGACGTCGTCCTCGACGACGACCTGGTGGGTGCGCACCGGCCGCTTGGCGGGGGGCGCGTCGACCTGGCCGGTGCGCAGGTCGAACCGCGAGGCGTGCAGCGGGCATTCGATCTCGCAGCCCTCGAGCCAGCCGTCGGCCAACGAGGCATCCTGATGCGTACAGGTGTCGTCGATGGCGAAGATCTCGCCGTCCTCGGTATGGAAGACGGCGATGGGCGGGTCGGCCTCGACCCGGAGGGCCTCGCCTCGCGGCAGTGATGCAAGTGGGCACGCTGGGATCATCGTGTCACACCTCGGTTTCGCAAAGAGAAACATCTCGCGCTATACGCAACAGAGTGCGGGTGTGGATTGCGGATGTCAAGACCGGTTTTGTGCAAGTGATCCCGCTTCGCCCCGTCTGGCGGGCACCGCCTTCCGGGGGTGCTGGTCGCCGCACCTGCGCGGCGATTGATTCATCGCTTGGTGAATTCTGCGGGCAGGGCTGTCCCCCCGTGGGGACCGCGCGTGCCGGGAGTCGTCCGGGTCGACCAGCCCGGCCCGCAGCCGCTCGCCCGCGCGGGCGAGCCTGACCTCCAGCCCCTCGTCGAAGGGGCACTCCCCGACCGGAAACCCGTCAGGCCAGCGCCCGCACCACGGCCGTGAACAGGGCGGGAAGCCGGGCGGCCGCGGGCACGACCAGGCGGGCCGTACCCGGCCTGCGGGCGAGGCCCAGCAACGCCTCGGTGAGCAGCCGGTGCCGCCGGGACAGCCGCCGCCACTCCCGCTCGTAGTCGTGGGGGCGGCCGGCCACGAGACAGTCCACGAGCGCCCGCGCGGACAGGACGGCCAGGCTGACGCCCTCACCGGTGATCGCGTCGGTGTATCCGGCGGCGTCACCGACGAGCAGGACCCGCCCGGCCACCCTGCTCCTGACCCGCTGGCGCAGCGGGCCCGCCCCGCGCACCGGCGTCACGGCGGGACCGGTGAGCCTGCGCGTCAGGCCGGGAAAGGCGGCCAGGTGCTCGTCGTAGCCGCCGCGCCGCGCGCTCAGGATCGCCACCCCGACGAGGTCGTCGCCCACCGGGGTCACGTACGCCTCCCCCACCTCCGACCAGTGCACCTCGACGAAGTCGGACCACGGCGCCATGCGGTAGTGCCTGCGCAGGCCGTACCTGTGGGGGCGCGGGTCGCGCACGCCCAGGCGCAGCGACGTGCGCAGCGGGGAGTGCAGCCCGTCGGCGGCCACCAGCCAGCGGGCGCTCAGGCCGCCCGCCACCACCCCTCGCGCGTCCTGGCGGACGCGCGTGATCTTGCCGGTGACGACGGGGACGCCCAGCTCCGCGGCCCGCGCCGACATGGCCGCGTGCAACGAGGTACGGCGCACGCCGCGGCCCGGCTCGGCGGCGAAACCGGCCCGCGCGCGGGTCTCCCCCCGCACGTAGTCGATGCCCAGCAGCGGGTGCCCGCCGACCGCCACCCCCATCGCCCGCAGCGCGGCGACGCCACCGGGCATCAGCCCCTCGCCGCACGCCTTGTCGACCGGCGCGCGCCGCGGCTCGACGACCACGACGCTCATCCCGGCGAGGGCGGCGTGGATCGCGGTGGCCAGCCCGGCCGGCCCGCCCCCCGCCACCAGCACGTCGATCATGCCGGGAGGGCGGCCAGCGCCGTGTTCTCGCAGCGGATCCGCACCACCATCAGGACGGCGTTGGCCACGGTGAAGACCAGCCCGGTGATCCAGGCCGAGTGGACGAGCGGGAGCGCGGCGCCCTCGACGGCCACCGCCACGTAGTTCGGGTGGCGCAGCCAGGCCAGCCGGTACGGCCCGCGGCGCACCAGCGGCAGCCCCGGCACCACGATGACCCGCGTGTTCCAGCGCGGCCCCAGCGCGGCGACGCACCACCACCGCAGCGCCTGCGCGGCCAGCACGAGGGCCAGCATCGGCCAGCCGAGCGCGGGAACGAACGGCCTGCCGGCCAGATACACCTCCAGCAGGCAACCGGCGAGCAGCCCGGTGTGCAGGGCCACCATCCACGGGTAGTGGCCCTGGCCGTACTCGCGCCCGCCGCGCGCCATGCTCCAGCGGGCGTTGCGGCGGGCGACGACCAGCTCGGCCAGGCGTTCCACGCCCACGAGCAGCACGAGCAGCGAATACCACGGCATCGGCGGCTACCAGCGCAGCAGGACGAGCTCGGAGCAGAACCCCGGGCCCATCGCGATGAGCAGCCCGGCGGTGCCGGGCCGCGGCGGGCGCAGGCGCAGCGTGTCACGCAGCACGTGCAGGACGGAGGCCGACGACAGGTTGCCGTTGGCGGCCAGCGAGCGCCAGGTCAGGTCGAGCGCGCCCGGCGGCAGGTCGAGGGCCTCAGCCACCGCTTCCAGCACCTTCGGCCCGCCCGTGTGGCACACCCACGCCGCCACCTCGCCGGTGGTCAGGCCGTGGTCGGCCAGGAAACCGCGCACGTCGCCGGCGAGGTGGGCGCGCACGACCTCGGGGACGCCCGCGTCGAGCACCACGCCGAAGCCGCCGTCCCTGACCTCCCACCCCATGACCTGCTCGGTGCCGGGATACAGATGGCTGCGCGTGGCCAGCACGCAGGGCCCGTTCCCCTCTCGCGCCGACCCGCACGCCACCACCGCGGCGGCGCCGTCGCCGAACAGCGAGCTGGCCACCAGGCTGGCCGTGGAGGCGTCGCCACGCTGCAAGGTGAGCGAGCACAACTCCACCGACAGCAGCACGGCGACGTCGCCTGGCCGGCCCAGCAGGTAGTCGTGCAGCCTGGCGATCCCCGCCGCGCCCGCCACGCAGCCCAGGCCGAAGACCGGGATGCGCTTGACGTCGGGCCGCATCCCGAGGCGGACCGCCACCCTGGCCTCCACCGAAGGCGCGGCGACACCGGTGACGGAGGTGAACATGATGAGATCCACGTCGCCGGGCGCCAGGCCCGCCTCGTCCAGCGCCGCGCCGACCGCCTCGGCGCCGAGCTCGACGGCCGCCGAGACGAACGCCTCGTTGGCGGCGCCGAAGCCGTCGAGCTTGCCGTACTGGTCCAGCGGGAGGGCGAGATGCCGGTACTCGACCCTGGCGCTCGTGTGCAGCCGGTCGAGCAGCCGGCGGTCGGCGCCTGCCGGCAGGAAGGTGCGGGCGGCCAGATCGGTGAGCTCGCCCTGCGGGTAGCGGTTGGGGGGCAGCACGCCGTGGACGGCTGCGATCCAGGTCATCGGCACCCCTCCGGTAGACACTTGTCCGGGAGGCTGCCCTGCCCGCTGGCTACTATGCCCATGAGACGGCATGGATTCGGCTGCCAATGATCGGCTGGTGTGACGGGCGGTGAGGTCGGCGCGGGTGCTCAGAGGGCTGGCCGGCAGCTGCCATCCCGGCCCGACGGTCGCGGTCACGTTCCTGGTCACCGTGCTGGCCGTGGCCAGCGGTCGGGACGCCGCGGGGTGCGCGCTGGTCGCCGCCGCCGTCCTGACCGGGCAGCTGTCGATCGGATGGTGCAACGACGCCGTCGACGCCCGCCGCGACACGGCCGCCGGACGCGCCGGCAAGCCGATCGTGGCCGGAACGGTGCGCGCCCGCACCGTGCGCGCCGCCGCGCTCGTCGCGCTGGGGCTGTGCGTCCCGCTGTCGCTGGCCTCGGGCTGGCAGGCAGGCACCGTGCACCTGGCGGGAGTCGGGGCCGCGTGGGCCTACGACCTCGGCGTCAAGGCGACGGTGTGGTCCTGGCTGCCCTACGCGGTGGGGTTCGGCGCGCTGCCGGCCTTCGTGACGCTGGGCCTGCCAGGACGGCCGTGGCCCGCCTGGTGGGCGGTCCTGGCCGCCGCGCTGCTGGGGGTCGGCGCGCACCTGGCCAACGTGCTGCCCGACATCCGGGCCGACCTGGCGGCGGGCGTGCGCGGCCTGCCGCAGCGACTGGGCCGCCCCGCCGTCTCCCTGCTGGTCCCGCTGCCGCTGCTGGCGGCCACGGCGCTGCTGGCCTTCGGCCCGTACGGCGCGGCGGGCCCGGCCGCCTGGATCGCGCTCGTCGTGGCCATCGGCGTCGCCGCCGCGGGCGTGGCGCTGGGACGTCGTCTGCCGAAGGCGCCTTTCGCCGCGTCGATCCTGGTGGCCGCGATCGACGTCGCCCTCCTGGTCGCCAACGGCGCCCGCCTCACCGCCTGACGGACGTCCACCGGCTCTCCCCTGGCCGTCCACCTCACCGCCCAGCGGACGGCCACCGGCTCTCCCCGGCCGTCCCGCCTCACCGCAGTGCTGACGGCCGACGGTGTCGCCGGCCGTCCGGCGCGTCTCAGCCCTCCCGGCGCAGGCTGCGTGCCAGCCAGCGGCGTACCACCGCCCACATCAGCGGGACGGGCACCGTACCCGCGCCCAGACCCACCTCCACCAGCAGGTCGAACACCTCGGTCCGGCGCGCGGCCGTCTCGATCGCCGCGTCGATGAACCCCGGTGACTGCGCCACGCGGGCCAGCACGTCGGTCGTCAGCAGGTGCCGTCCGAGCGCGCCGCGCAGGGCGCGCCGGTAGGCGGCCAGCGGGTCGCCGGTCGAGGTGACGGCCGCCTCGCCGGCGAGCCTGCCCGACAGCAGCGCGTAGTAGATGCCCTCGCCGGTGAGCGGGTTGACGAGACCGGCGGCGTCGCCGGCGAGCAGCACCCTTCCCGCGCCAGGCTGCGGGCGGCCCGGCGACAGCGGCAGGTGGTGGGCGCGCAGGTCACGGGCGGGCAGGTCGGGCAGCAGCTCGGCGAGCCTGCCGTGCAGCACCTGCCGGCCGGGCAGGCCGGTCGCCCGCAGCCGGGGCAGCAGCATGCCGAACCCCACGTTCGCGGTGCCGTCGCCGATGGGGAACGACCACGCGTACGCCGGCCACCCGGCCCGCTGCATGGCGATGAGCTGGGCGTCGTCGGCACCGGGCAGGTCCGCGTAGCCGCGCACCGCGATCGCGGTGTGCCTGTCGGGCGCCGGCCGCACGCCGAGCACGCGGCGCACGGTGGAGTGCGCGCCGTCCGCCGCGACGACCGTGCGGGCGCGCACCTCGCCGTCGACGATCACGTGGCCGTCGGCGGCGTCGAGCGAGCGGACGCGGTGGCGGCGCACCTCGACGCCCCGCGCGCGGGCCGCCGCGACGAGGCGGGCGTCGAACACCATGCGGGGCACGACATGGTTGGGCCTGGCCACCGTGGCCGAGACGCGCACCCCGCCGGGCGAGACCACCGACAGGCGCCGCGTCGGCCGGTAGTCGGCGATGAGGTCGGGCAGGCCGAGCAGGGCCAGCTCGTCACCGCCGTGCGCGGCGATGCCGTCGCCGCACGCCTTGTCGCGGGGGAAGTCGTCCCTGTCGAGCAGCAGGACGCGCGCGCCGGGGTCGAGCTGCTTGGCGCGCAGGGCCGCCGCCGACCCCGCGGGCCCGCCGCCGACCACCACCAGGTCCCACACGGTTGCCATCCAGGACACCTGCCACGCCACCCTCCCGGCGAAACGTCCCCGGGACCCCGTGCCCGGTTCGGGGACCGGCCACGGAGGTCGGGCGACCGCGTGTCAGGGGTGCACGTCAGGGCGCAGTGAGCGCGCGTCAGGGCGCGGTGAGCGCCACCATGACCGCCCAGCCGATGTAGGCGGCGTTGACCACCAGCCGGGCCACCGCGCCCGCCGGACGGTCCAGCAGCCGCGGCCGGTCGCGGTGCGCGTGCCGCAGCGCGTCGACGTGCGAGGCGAGGTAGGCGGTGATGAGCGCGGCGGCGGCCCACCCTCCCGCCGCCCTGCCGCCGGGGACGGCGAGCAGCACGCCAAGGAGGATCTCCGCCACCCCGCCGGCCACGACGGCAGGACCCGGCCAGGGGAACCAGCCGGGCACGAGCGTGCGGAAGTAGCCGGGGAAGACGAAGTGGGAGATCCCCACGGCGGCCAGGAAGAGGGCCAGGGCGATGGCGGCGGTATCGTGCATGACGCCATGCTGACCCCCGCGCCCGCGCGAGCGCTTGAACGAAACGATCGCCGGTTGGCGTTCGCCCCCGGCGGCGGGCTGACCGTGTTCGAGGAGAACGGCCCGGCGGCCGTCGCCCGCCACCTGCACCCGGTGTGGAAGGTCGTCCTTCCCGAGCGGGGGACCGCCGTGGCGGGGCGCGTCCGGGGTGCGGGACTGCTCGTGCCGCCCCAGCTGGCCCACACCGCCGCGGTGACCTCGGCCTACACGGCGCTGTTCGTCGACCCGTGGCTGCTGGGCGCGCCACGGGAGGTGACGGCGCTCGACGGGCATGCCGTACGGCGGCTGCGGGACGCTCTGACCCGCGGCGCCGCCCTGCCCGAACTCGTGGCGTTGGCCGGGCCCGCCCCGGCGCTCGACCCGCGCGTGGCCCACGCGCTGGCCCTGGCCACCACCTCCCCGCCCGCCGCCGCCCCCGGCCCGCGCGTCCACACCGCCACCACCGCCCCTGGCCTGCCCGTCCACACCGCCGACGCTGTCGCCCCCGGGCTGCCCGTCCATGCGATGGCCGCCGTTCCCCCCGGACTGCCCGTGCATGCCATCACCGCCGATCTCGGGCTGCCCGTCCATGCGATGGCCGCCGATTCCCCCGAACTGCCCATCCATGCCATCGCCGCCGAGGTCGGGCTGTCCGTGCCGCGGCTGCGCGCCCTGGTCCGCGCGTCCGTCGGGATCCCGCTGGTACGGCTGCGCCAGTGGGCACGCCTGCGCGCGGCCGTCGCCCAGCTCGCTTGCTCCTCGGTGGCGTCGGCCGCGGCGACGGCCGGATTCGCCGACCAGGCCCATCTGGCCCGCACCGCCCGCGCCATGCTCGGCCGCACCCCCGTCTCCCTCTCGACCCACCCCGTGCCGGGCCGCCCCGCGTCCCCGTCCCCGGGCCTACCGGACCCCACCCCGACCGGGTCTCCCGCCGCTTCGGACCCCACCCCGACCGGGTCTCCCGCCGTACCGGACGCCATCCCCACCAGGCCTCCCGCCGTACCGGACCCCACCCCGACCAGGCCTCCCGCCGCACCGGACCCCACCCCGACCAGGCCTCCCGCCGTATCGGATCTCGCCTCGTCCCCGTCTCCCCGCGAAGCGCCGGGGGCGGCTGCCCGCTCGCGCTGAGGACACCGGGCGGCGCCGGGTGACGATCCCGGAAGGCCCTCGGGGGGTCCCGCACGCCGGGTTGCGTTCGAGCGCGCGCCGGCTCCTACCGTTCTGCCGCGGGAACCCGTTCTGCCGCGGGAACGCCCCCGCGATCCGAGCCCCGGCCGGGGGCCGCTGGGGCACCCGCCGGGGCGGCGGGGCCGGCTTTCGCGGGAGGCCGGCACCGGCCAGGTGGTCAGCGGGAGCGGAGGAAGGTGAGGGCGGCGAGCACCCTGCGGTGGTCGTCGCCGTCGAGCCCGAGGCCGAGCTTGGTGTAGACGCCGGTGACGTGCTTGGCCACGGCCGCCTCCGACACGTGGAGCCGCTGGGCGATCGCGCTGTTGGAGCGGCCCTCGGCGACCAGCGCGAGCACCTCGCGTTCGCGCGGCGACAGCGTGTCGAGCGGGTCGTGGGCCCGGCGGTGGGCGAACAGCTGGTGGATCACGTCCG
Source organism: Nonomuraea sp. NPDC003804 (assembly GCF_040610675.1). Taxonomy (NCBI): domain Bacteria; kingdom Bacillati; phylum Actinomycetota; class Actinomycetes; order Streptosporangiales; family Streptosporangiaceae; genus Nonomuraea; species Nonomuraea sp. NPDC003804. The sequence goes on along the minus strand of NZ_JBEXMT010000032.1, from coordinate 89,133 downwards.
GGTCGAGGACCGTGCCGCCGGAGGCCACCGCCTCGGCGTCCGCCACGAACTGGGTGATCGCCCCGATCCTGTCCTTGAGCAGGTAGCCGATGCCGCGCGTGCCCGCCGCCATGAGCTCGCCCGCCGCCGCCTCCTCGACGATCTGCGACAGCACCAGGACGCCGAGCCCCGGATGCTCGCCGCGCAGCGCGATGGCCGCCCTCAGCCCCTCGTCGCGGAAGGTCGGCGGCATGCGGACGTCCACCACGACGAGGTCGGGCACCTCGCGGACGACGGCGTGCAGCAGTTCGCCCGCGCTGCCGACTGCGGCGGCGACCTCGTGCCCGAACCTGGCGAAGATGCCGGTCAGTCCCTCCCTGAGCAGCACCGAGTCCTCGGCGATCATCAATCGCATGGGATGCACACCCTGAGCGTCGTCGGCCCTCCAGGGGGGCTGCTGAGCGAGAGGGTCCCGTCGAGCACGCCGACCCGGTCGGCCAGCCCACTGATCCCGCTGCCGGCCGCGGGATCGGCCGAGCCGGCGCCGTCGTCACTCACCTCGACGACGAGCCGGCCGTCCGACAGCGTGGCGCTGACGGCGGCCTGGCGGGCCCCGCTGTGTTTGATCACGTTGGTGAGGGCCTCGGAGACGCAGAAGTAGGCCGCCGCCTCCACCCCGGGCGGCGGGCGCACGGGCAGGTCCAGGTCGAGCGTCACGGGCACCGGGCAGTGGCGGGCCAGTTCGGTGACGGCCACCGCGAGTCCCCGGTCGGCGAGCGCCGACGGATGCATGCCCCGCACGACGCGGCGCAGCTCGTCCAGCGCGGCTTGCGCGTGGCCGTAGGCCAGGTCGATGGCCTGCGCCGCACGGTCGGCGTCGGTTCCGACGTCGAGCCGGGCGAGACCGAGCTGCATGAGCACGGCGGTCAGCTGGTGCTGGGTGCCGTCGTGCAGGTCCCGCTCGATACGCCGCCGCTCGGCCTCGAACGCGTCGACCAGCCTGGCCCGCGACCTGGTCAGCTCGATCATCCTGGCTTCGGCAGGCGCGGTGAGCATGCTGCGCGCCAGTGCCCCCTGCGCCACGGCCATCAGCGTGACCAGGTAGGCGCAGGCCGCCAGCCAGACCAGCGTGGCGAGCGTGCCGAGCGCGTCGGCCACGGGCCCGGCGTCCAGCCGGCCGACCAGCCAGGAATGGAACGAGCCGACCAGCGAGGTCACGGTCAGCCCGGCGAGGATCAGGACGACCAGGTTGACCGTGGGCAGAACCGTCGCCATCAGGAGCGCGTAGCCGATCTGCCGCCAGAGGACGCTCGCGGTCGCCGGCCGCGGCGCGCGCGCCTCGACCGGGTCGATCAGCCGTAGCCGTCTGCGTTCCAGATCAGCGATCAGGCCGCTGAGCGCCCCCACGGCGACAATCAGGATGATCGCGCCGACCACCAGTGCGGCCTGCTCGCCCAGGAACCACAGGAAGGCCACACCGGCGATGCCCGGCAGGCCGGTCACCAGGTAGGCGAGCGCCCGCCATGGCCACGCCGACGCGAGGAAGCGCAGCGGGTTGCCCGGTATCGCCGGCCATGGCATCACGACTGTGGTCATCAGCCCTTGATCGTCCTGGTGACCTCGCCCCTGGCGTTCAGGAACTGGATCCGCGGGCTGCCGTCCTCGCCGACCCGGAGCACGATACGCGGCTTCCCCTTCCCGTCGGCGAGTGTCAGCCCCACCGACCTGTCGCGGTTCTTGCCGAAGAAGGCCCGCTGCGGAGCAGGATACTTCTCCTTGAACTCCGCCATCGCCTTGTCGCGCTCGGGGCCCGGCGGCATCTCCTGGATCTTCTTGTACTCCTCGTACATGGCCGACAGCGGGGTGTCGGGCCGGTCCTTGACCTCCAGGCCGACGCTCCGCTCGCCCTGGCCCTCCGCGTACCGCAGGACCAGCGTCTGGTCCTGCTTGTACTGGTCGAAGGCCAGCTGCCCGAACGCCTCCGGCTTGCCGTCGACCAGGCCGCTGTGCAGCCCGAGGCCGCCGCTCTCGTCGCCTGCGGAGTTGTAGAACATCATGCCCGGCCGCAGCCCCCCGTTGCCCAGGTCGACGCCGTCGACGACGGCGCCCGGCGACTTCACCTTGTTGGTCAGGACCAGGCGGGGCTTGCCGTCCGGCTCGACGATGTTGATCCGCTGGACGTCGATCTCCTCGAACCTGGCCCTGCCGCCCGCGTCGTCGGCGGTGGCGGCCTGCCCGCCGCCGCCGACGACCACGCCGAGCGCCATCGCCGCCACCACTGCTCCCACCGCGTGGACCCGCGGCCTGATCGTCACTGTTCTCATGCCTTCGATGATCGTCATCGCTCGCGTGAAGGGCAGTAAGGTTGGCGCCCGATCGCGGGTAGAGGTTTCCCTACCTTGATCGGCGGTTCAGGCCGGCTTGCGGGCCTCGATGAGCACCCGCGACGCGTGGGCGACGAACGAGCCGTCCTTGGCGATCCGCTCGTGCAGGTCGCGCAGCCGATCGCGGTGGGCCTCCACGGTGAAACCGGGGACGATCCAGATCACCTTGCGCAGGAAGTAGACGACGGCGCCGATGTCGAAGAACTCCATCCGCAGCCGTTCCATGCGCACGTCGAGGATCCGCAGGCCGGCCGCCACGGCGTCGGCGGTCTCGACGGCGGGATGGCGCTTGCTGCGCGCCTCGAACTGCGGGCCGAGGAAGTACTCGGTCACCTCGAACACGCTGCCGGGTCCGACGTGCTGGGCGAAGTAGGTGCCGCCCGGCCGGAGCACCCTGGCGATCTCGCTCCACCACACGGTCACCGGATGCCGGCTGGTCACCAGGTCGAAGGCCTCGTCGGCGAACGGAAACGGCGGTTCGCCGGAGGTGGCGACGACGACCGCGCCCAGGGGATGCAGCAGCCTGGTCGCTCTGACGATGTTCGGCGGCCACGACTCGGTGGCCACCATGGTGCGCGGCAGCTTCCGTGCTCCCGCCAGCACTTCGCCCCCGCCCGTCTCGACGTCGAGCGCGGCCCCGGCCGTGGCGAGCCTGTCGCTCATCATGCGCTGGTAACCCCAGGACGGGCGCTCCTCGGTCGCCCGCCCTTCGAGCCAGGAGAAGTCCCAGCCGGCGACCGGTACGGCGGCGGCCTCGGCCACCAGGTCGTCGAACGATCGTGTCATGCCTCGATCGTCACACGCTCCCGCAGGTCGCGACGACACTGGCCCCAGACTGACCTCCGGTGCCGGCGCGAGCGCCTTGACAAGATCTGCGGGATGCGCCTGTAATGACCTTCGCGTCGCGTGCCGCCGCCCGGGAGGACGGCGGAGGCATGGAGGCGCCGTATCAGGGGGATGATGTCGTGACTTCTCACACTGTCGAGCGCGGTTAACCGCCACGACCCTCCCGCGCGCCTCCCCACGCCTGGCGCCGCGTACTCCCGGTACTCCTGTACTCCTGGGATTCCTTTCACGCCGTCCGTCGGCGTCTTCTGCCCTGTGCGGGCCGTTCCCCGACTTTCCAACGATCTTCGTCCACGCCTGGAGCGAACACACGCATGACCAACGACTTCAACCAGCAGATCATCGACGAGTTCCGCGCCAACGCCGGCCAGGTCGGCGCCTTCGAGGGAGCGCGGCTGCTCCTGCTCACGACCACGGGGGCCAGGACGGGCGCCCGCCGTACGACGCCGCTCGGTTACCTGCCCGACGGTGACCGGATGCTCGTCATCGCCTCGGCCATGGGCGCGCCCACCCATCCCGCCTGGTACCACAACCTCCTCGCCCACCCGCGCGTCACCGTCGAGGACGGCGTCTTCACCTACGAGGCCGACGCCGTGGTGCTGGAGGGCGAGGAGCGGGACCGGCTGTTCGACCGCGCGGTGGAAGCCGACCCCGGCTGGGGCGCGTACCAGGCCAGGACGAGCAGGGTCATTCCCGTCGTCGCGCTCCACCCCATCCATGACGGCCCGCCGGCGGGGCCGATGGGCGAGGTGCTCAGGAAGATCCACGGCTCCTTCCGCAGGGAGCTGGCCCTGATCCGCAAGGAGGTCGCCGCGTCGGGTCCCGGCATCGGGGCGCAGCTGCGCGTCAACTGCCTGTCGCTGTGCCAGGGGCTGCACCACCACCACATGGGCGAGGACACGATGATGTTCCCCTCCCTGGAGGCGAGGCATCCGGAGCTCGCCCCCGCCATGAAGCGCCTGCGTGAGGAGCACGAGGTGGTCGCGCGGCTGCTGGCCCGGCTGCAGGAGCTGCTCGCGGACGACGGGCTCGACCGGGACACCCTCGTGGCCGGGGTCGACGAGCTGACCAAGGAGGTCGAGGCGCACCTCGACTACGAGGAGGAGCAGCTGATCCCGATCCTGAACGGCGGGGTCCGCTGAACGGCCCGGCCCGCTGAACGGCAGGGCCGCTCCCCGATCGCCGGGAAGCGGCCCTTCCCCACGGATCAGCGGGTCAGCCGCGGCCGGCGGAAGACCCGCGGACCAGCCGGTGCGCCGCAGCTCAGCCGGTGGACCGTAGGGGGCGGAAGAAGTCCCGCAGCTCCCTGGCCACCTGCTCGGGCTCCTCGTGCGCCATGAAGTGCCCTCCGCGGTCGGGGGTGCTCCAGTGGCGCAGGTCGGCGTAGAGGCGTTCGGCCATGCTCCTGGGAAAGCCCGCGAAGGCGGGCTCGTTGCTCAGCGTGACGGCGGCCGGCACGCCGATCGTGGGGACCGGCTCGTTGAGCCCGTAGTCGTAGTACTGCCGGAAGGACGAGCCGATGGTGCCGGTCGCCCAGTAGAGGGTGGCCACCGTCAGGAGCGTGTCCTTGTCCCAGCGCTTCTCCAGGTCGCCGCCGCAGTCGCTCCAGTCGCGGTACTTGTCGGCGATCCAGGCCAGCAGTCCCGCGGGAGAGTCCATGAGAGCGGCGGCGATCGTGTCGGGCCTGCTCCACATGATCTCGCTGTAGCCCTGGTCGGTGACGTCGTAGGCGGCGAGGGCGTCGAGGAAGGCCTGTTCCTGGGGAGTCGGCGGGACGTCGGAGAAGTCCGAGGTCACGACCGCCGAGGTGATGTGGACGCCGGCGACCTCGTCCGGGTAGAGCGCGCCGAGCCACTGGGTGACCCCGCCGCCGATGTCGCCGCCGAAGGCGCCGAAGCGGCGGTAGCCGAGGGTCCGCGTCATGAGCGCGTGCCAGGTCCGCGCGACGCCCTTGCGGGTGAACCGCTCGCGCGGCAGCTCGGAGAACAGGAAGCCGGGCAGCGAGGGGACGACCACGTCGAAGGCGTCCGCGGGGTCGCCGCCGTGGGCGGCGGGGTCGGCCAGCAGGGGCGCGACGCGCAGCATCTCCACGAAGCTGCTCGGCCAGCCGTGCGTCAGGACCAGCGGCAGCGGCTCCGGTGCCCCCTCCACCCGCGTGCCGCGCATGAGCACGAAGTGGACCCGCCGGCCGTCGACCTCGGCCACGTGGTGGGGGAAGGCGTTGAGCGCCGACTCGACCGCGCTCCAGTCGAACCCGTCGGCCCAGTAGGAGACGAGCTCGCGCAGGTAGTCGGGGTCGACCCCGGCCGCCCAGAAGGCGGGGTCGGACGCGGTCGTGAACCGGGTGCGGGTCAGGCGCTCGCGCAGGTCGGTCAGGACGTCATCGGAAACGGTGATGCGAAAAGACTCGAGTGTCATGGTTCCTTCGTTCAGGAGTGACGCGGACGGGCGCGCTCCTGGACGCGGATCAGGCGAACGCGGCGACCAGGAGGGCCCGGGCAGGACGGAAGAACGTCGTCATCAGGCTCACCTCCTCGTATCGTGCGACGCGCGCGACTATACAGGGATACGACCAGTCTGTGCATGATCGCCAGGCCGGAGGCGGGGTTCGCCGGGACCGGCTCGCCTACGGCATGGAGGAGGCTCAGCCCTCGCTGATCACGTATCCGCGCGCCTCCAGCGCCTTCCACGCCCGCCGCAGGTCGGCCGTCCGCACCAGAAGGTAGTCGGTGTCGTACGTCGACAGCGCGAACACCGACACGCCCGCCTCGGCCAGCGGCGCGGTGAGCGACGACAGGACGCCGATGAGCGAGAAGTCCAACTCGCCCGCCACCCGCAGCGCGCTCCAGCCGCTCTCCACCTGGGCGCCCGGCGGCTCCTCGCCCGTGGCGCAGACGACGGAGACCTCGTCGGCCGTCACCGTCAGACCGTACAGCTCGGCCGACGGCGGCGGGGCCGGTACGGCGGTGGCCGCCGGCAGCCGGCAGACGGAGTACGCGCGGGAAAGGAGGCGGAGCTCCACGTCCATCACCTCTGAACAGCGTCGGGTAGTTCGGCCACGATGGGCGACAGGGCTTCGAACGCCTGGGACAGGTGGCCGGTGTCCATTCCGATGGTGATCCTGAACCGCCCCTCGCGTCCGAAGAACACGCCGGGGGCGACGAGAACGCTCGCCTTCCGCCGGAAGAGATCGCCGGTCTCGACGGAGGACCCGCTGCCCGTACGGCGGGCGGCCGCCTGCCGTACGGACGGCGTTTCGGGCCTGACGCTCCGCAGCGGCACCGCTACGGGCGCACCGGCGCCTGGTCGCCGGCCGGGCGGGCGAGTGCCGCGCTGCGGTGCGCGGGAAGCCCCGGGGGCGCGTCGCGGAGCCGCACCCGGCCCGGGATTTGCGGACGATCCTCACCGAGGGGAGATCTGACACAATCAGCAGAGGATCTTGAGCGAGATTTGTCCGATCGCTAGGGTGTGCCGAGTGCCACATTCCCCTGGTGTGCGACAAACGCGGTCATCTCGCGGCCTTGACAAGGCCTCGGAGGCCCGCAGCAAACACCGGCGATGGCGGGCAACCCGGGTCCGTAGCAAGATCGTCGCGATGCTGGTCTCCCTGGTGGCCCTGTGGGCATTCAGCGCGTGGGTCACCGTCTCCGACAGCATCAACCTGCTGTGGGTCACCACGGTCGACGGCAACCTCGTCCAGCCGAGCGAACCCCTGTTATGGGGCCTGCAACGCGAACGGCGCCTGACCATCGGCTCGCTCGGCTCGGGAGCGGTGGCCGGCCAGCAGCTGCGCGCGCAGCGCGCGGACAACGACCGGCTGCGGGTGGCGTTCGACGAGTCCGCACGCGCCACCCTCACGCGGTGGGCCGCCTCCGACTCGCTCAACGTCCGCGCTCACGAGGTGGTCCGGCAGCTGGCCACCCTGCCCGAGCTGCGCTCGGGCGTCGACGCGGGACAGCAGGACCGCCGGCAGGCGCAGGCGGCCTACGACGCGCTGATCGACAGCTTCTACGACATGTACGACGCGGCGGCGGCCGTCGACGACGACGAGATCGCCAAGCACGCCAGGTCGCTCAGCGCGATGAGCGTCTCCCGCGAGCTGCTGTCCCGCGAGGACGCGCTGGTCAGCGGCGTCCTGGCCGGCGGCAGCCTCACCCGCGACGACCAGTCCGAGATCGTCAGGGCGAGCACCATCGCCACCTACACCCTGGAGCAGGCCGCCTCCGCGCTGCCCGCCGAGGACCAGCGGGCCTTCCGCGAGTGGCGAGCGAGCGCGCCGGTGACCCGGCTGCGCGCGCTGGAGCACGCCTTGGCCGAGGCCGATCCCACCGGGAGCACGGCGCCGGTCACCCCCCAGCAGTGGCGCAGCGCCGCCGACGGCGCGCTGTCCGGCCTCAACGCGGTGATCCAGGACGGCGGCGACCGCGTGGTCCAGCAGGCGGTCCCGGTCGCCGTCGGCGTGCTGGTCCGCCTCCTGATCGCCGGCGGGCTCGGCCTGGTGGCGGTCGTCGCCTCGATCGTGCTCGCGGTCACCACCACCAGGGCCCTGCTGGCGCAGCTGAACCGGCTGCGGGCGGCCGCCCTGGACCTGGCCGAGCACCGGCTGCCCGGGGTGGTCGAACGCGTCAGCCACGGCCAGGACGTCGACCTGACCGAGGAGGCGCCGCCGCTGGCGTTCGGGCCCGACGAGATCGGCGAGGTGGCGCGCGCCTTCAACACCGTGCAGGAGACCGCGATCAGGGTCTCGGTCGAGCAGGCGGAGCTGCGGCTGAGCACCCGCAACACGCTGACCAGCCTGGCCCGCCGGACGCAGGGGCTGGTCAAGCGGCAGCTCGACGCGCTCGACGCCATGCAGCGCCGCGCCACCACCCCGCAGGAGCTGACCGACCTGTACACGCTCGACCACCTGGCCGTCAGGACCCGGCGGGCGGCCGAGAACCTGCTGGTGCTGGCGGGCGCCACCCCCGCCCGTACGTGGCGGCGCTCGGTCCCGCTGCTCGACGTGGTGCGCGGCGCGCTGGCCGAGGTCGAGGACTACGCCAGGGTCTCCATCACCCCGCTCGACGACAGCCACCTGCTCGGCAGGGCCGTCGGTGACCTGACCCACCTGCTGGCCGAGCTCATCGACAACGCCGTGTCGTTCTCCCCGCCCTCCACGACCGTCACGGTGAGCGGGCAGCACGTCGCCAACGGGTACGCGCTGGAGATCGAGGACCGCGGCCTCGGCATGTCCGCCGAGGAGCTGGCGGAGGCCAACCGGCGGATCGCCGACCCGCCGGAATTCAAGATCACCGGTACGGCGGCGCGGCTCGGCTTCTACGTCGTCAGCAGGCTCGCGGCCAGGCACGACATCTCCGTGACGCTCAAGTCCTCGCCGTACGGCGGGGTGGCCGCCGTGGTGCTGGTGCCGCGGGAGCTGCTGCAGGAGCCGGAGCACGGCGATCTGTTCACGCCCGCCGCGGCGCACCCGCAGCGGACCGCCCCCGCCTCTGCCCTGCCGCAACGGCAGCGCCCCGCACCTCCCACAGCGGCACCCTCCACGCCGGCACCGCCCACATCGGCACCGCCCCCATCGGCGCCCTCCAGACCGGCACCGCCGGTTCCCGGGGCACGGCCCGCTCCCGGGACACCGGCTGCCCCCGTCCCCCGGCCCGCTCCCGTGACGCCGTCGGCTCCCGTGACGCCGTCGGCGCCGCTGCCCGCGCCCGCACCGGCGTTCGCCGTCGCGTCCGTCCCGGCCCGTCCACCGACCCCGGCCCCGGTGCCGGGAGCCGTACCCGCTTCACGCCCCGGCCAGGCGACGCCTGCCCGGAGCACCGGCCAGCCGCACTTCACACCCGGAGGTCTCCCCCTGCGCGTGCCCCAGACCAGCCTCGTTCCCGAACTGCGCCAGCACCCCGCCCCCTCCGCCGCCGGCCCGCCGCCCGACGAGCACGTGCCGCACATCGCGGACGACGAGCACGAGCTGCGCACCCGCTTGGCGGCCCTGCAACGGGGCACCGTCCGCGGTCGCGCCGCCGCCGAGCGCCTGCTCGGCGGTCGCGACCACCACGGCGATCAGGAGTCGACATGACCACGGCACAACTGAACTGGCTGCTCAACGACCTGGTCACCCGGGTCTCCGACATCCGGCACGCGATCGTCCTCAGCAGCGACGGGCTGCTGCTCGCCACCTCGGACGGGCTCGAACCCGACGACGCCGACAGGCTGTCGGCCGTCGCCGCCAGCCTGCAGAGCCTCGCCGCGGCCGCCGCCGACTACGCGGGCGGCGGCCAGATCAAGCAGACACTCGTGGAGTGGCAACAGCTGATCCTGCGCGTGACGATCGCGGGCCACGGCGCCCGGCTGGCCGCGCTCACCACCCATGACGCCGACCTCGGCCTGCTGGCCTACGAGATGGAGATGCTCATCGCCAAGGTCGGCCAGCACCTGTCGACCAGCGCCCGCCTCACGCCGGCCGACGCCGCCGGGCTGAGGGCAGGTGAGGTCGCTTGACGACCCGTCCAGGCACGCCCGAGCACGAGGTCGATCCGAGCCTGCTGCGCCCCTTCGTCATCACCAGGGGACGCACCCAGCCGGCCCGCGGCGCCTTCGCCCTGATCACCCAGGCGATCGCGGTGGCCGAGGTGGCCGACCGGCCGGCTCCCGGGCTCGACCCCGAGCACGCGGCGATCCTGCGCCTGTCCAGGGCGCCGATCGCGGTGGCCGAACTGGCCTCCCACCTGGACCTTCCGCCGGGGGCGATCTGCGTCCTGCTCGGCGACCTCCTGGAACACGATCTGATCGACGTGCAGCATCCCCACCCCGACAGCGACATCCACGACCCACGGGTCTACAAGGCGGTACTCGATGGTCTTCGCTCTCTCTGAACGGCGCCGCATGCCCAACGCGGTCAAGATCCTGATCGCGGGCGGTTTCGGGGCGGGCAAGACCACCATGGTCAGCGCCGTCTCGGAGACGCGGACGCTGCGTACCGAGGAACTGCTCACCGAACGCGGCGTCGGCGTGGACGACGTCTACGGCGTCTCGGCCAAACGCTCCACCACCGTGGCGATGGACTTCGGGCGCATCACGCTGAACACCGACTACGTGCTCTACCTGTTCGGCACCCCTGGCCAGGAGCGTTTCTGGTTCCTCTGGGACGAGCTGGCGCTGGGCGCGCTCGGCGCGGTCGTCCTGGCCGACACCCGCAGGCTGGGCGACTGCTTCGCCGCCGTCGACTACTTCGAACGGCGCGGCACGCCCTTCATCGTCGCGGTCAACTGCTTCGACGGCGCCGAGCAGTTCGAGGTCGAGGAGATCAGGCTCGCGCTCCAGCTCGACGCGGCCATCCCGATCCTGCTGTGCGACGCCCGTGACCGCGGTTCCAGCCGCGACATGCTCATCGGCCTGATCGACCACGCGCTCCAGCGCCGCCTGCTGTACTCGGCGCCCTGACGGCGCCGCCTTCCTCGCGCTTCATCCGCCTTTCATCTCCGCCCCCCACACTGTCACGGACAGACCGACGCAAGGGCGTGGGAAAGGCCGAGGCAAGGGGTTCGGGTGAGCATCACCGCCGAGAAGGGTCTTCAGGCGCCTGGGACGGTGCCGCGGCGCGCGCGCAGGCGGTGGCTGTCGTGGCTGGTGGCGACCGTGCTCGTGGCGTGGGCGGTCGTGCGGGTCTTCGGGCTGGAGACCGGCTCGTTCCTGACCCAGCTGATGACGTTCACGCCGTACGGGCTGGCGCTCGGCACGGTCGCGGCGGTGACGCTGGCCGTACGCAGGAGGGCCGCGGCCGTGCCGGCGCTGGCCGCGTGCGTGGCGCTGGCCGCCACCGTGCTGCCGCGCGCCTTTCCCGAGCCGCTCACGGCGCGGGGGCCCGCGCTCAAGGTGCTGTCGATCAACCTGTTCTCCCGGGCCGACGCGGAGGCCGTGGTCGCGCTGGTGCGGGAGTACGACCCTGACGTGTTGAGCGCGCTCGAACTGGGTCCCGAGACGGTCAGGCGGCTGGACGCGGCGGGGCTGGACAGGCTCATGCCGTACCGGGTGCTGCAGCCGGCCTGGGGCGCGACCGGCAGCGGCCTGTTCGCCAAGCACCCGCTGACCGAGGAGAAGGGGCTGTTCACGCCGATCGGCCACAACATGCCCGCCGCCACCGTGACGCTGCCGTCGGGGGCCAGGGCGCAGGTGGTGGCGATCCACCCGAACCCGCCGCTCGGGCCGATGGTGACCGAGTGGAACGCCTCCCTGAAGGCGATGCCCGCGCCGTCGCCCGACGTGGTGCGGGTGCTCGCGGGCGACTTCAACGCCAGCCTCGACCACCGGGCGCTGCGGGACCTGCTGGCGAAGGGGTACGTCGACGCCGCGACGGTGGTGGGCAGGGGGCTGACCCCGACGTGGCCGCACGGGCGGCTGCTCCCGCCGCTGATCGCCATCGACCACGTGCTGGCGGACCGGCGGGTGGGCGTGGCCAGGGTCGAGGTGCGCGACGTGCCCCGCACCGACCATCGGGCGGTCTTCGCCGAGCTCCGCCTCCCGTGACCGGGCCGGCGGCGCCGCCCGCCGGGACCGTCAGCGCCGGGTGAAGGTGCCCAGCCCGTTCTGGTCGAGATGCTGGACGGTCACCGCGGTGGCCCTGCCGCTCTCCCCCACGGCGAACCGGGCACCGGACCATCCGGCGGCGTTCTCGCCCCGGGTGAGGAAGGCGAAGGTGTCGCCGTCGTAGTGGCGCAGCGGGAAGGCCATCCCTTGAGGCCCCTCGGGGCCGAGCCGCATCACCAGCCCGCCGTGCTCGGCGGCCACCCGCATCGGCCCGTAGTAGGCGTTGCCGTAGGTGCCCGTGTAGGCGCCGGCCGGACGTGCCGGCCTGGGGGCGGCGGGAGGCTTGGCGTAGTCGATCGGCGATCGCTCTTCCTGCTCCATGGCGGTGAAGAGCCGGCCGAAGAAGGCGAGCCAGTCGACCGTCGGCCTGCCGTGCTGGGCGATGTCGAAGAAGGTCGCGGCGAGGGCCTCGGGCAGGCCCACCGGTTGACCGTTGGTGAGCACCACGATCCCGAGGCTCTCGGTCGGCAGCAGCGTCGCCGTGGTCGCCGCCCCCAGGGCGAAGGCGCCCGAGTGGTTGAGCCGCAGCCGTCCCAGCTCGTCGTACGTCACGTTCCAGCCGAGGCCGTAGAACCCGGGCTCGCCGTACGGAGCGCGGGGCGGGAGGGAGACGATCTGCGGCAGGTGCGTCCGCTGGAGCGCGGCCGGGTCGACGACCGTCCTGCCGCCGAGCTTGCCGTCGCCGAGTTGCAGCCGCATCCACGCGACCAGGTCGCGGGCGGTGGAGCTCGCCCCGCCGGCGGGCGACTGCGCCTGGGCGTCGCGGGTGTACCTGGCCGTCCAGCGGCCGTCCGCCCTGACGTGGAGGGCGACCCGGTCGGGCGCCGTGGCGTAGGCGGAGAAGAGCGAGCTGGTGGAGGTCATGCCCAGCGGCCGGTACAGCACCTGGGACGACAGCTCCTCCCAGGTGACGCCGCGGGCCTTCGCCGCCGCCTCCGCCGCCGCGGTGAAGCCGAAGTTGGTGTAGGCGTAGCTCGCCCGGAACGGCGCCAGCGGCTCGTAGCGCAGGTGGCCGAGGATGTACGGCCGGCCGTAGCCGAGGTCCTCGAGGAGGTCGCCCGCGTGGTCGGGCAGGCCGCTGCGGTGGGCGAACAGGTCGGCCAGGGTGACGTGCCGGCTCACCCATGGGTCCTTGAGCGCGAAGCCCGGCAGGTGCTTGGCCACGGGGTCGTCCCAGGTGACCGTCCTGCCGCCCACCACCCCCGCCACCACGGTCGAGGCCAGCGGCTTGGAGAGGGAGGCGAGCTGGAAGACCGTGTCGGGGCCGACGGGTCGCGGGTCGCCGACCCGGCGGACGCCGTACCCCTTCAGGAACACCGTGCGGTCCTGGTGGACGACGGCGGCCGACAGCCCCGGCACGCCTGTCCTGGCCATCATGTCGCGGATGACCCCGTCGAGGCGGGAGACGGCGAGATCGACCTGCGCCCGGGTGAGCGAGGGCGCCGGCTGGGCGGGCGGCGCCGCCGACAGCGTCGGCGCGGGGGCCGGCGGCGTGACGCGGGCCGGACGGCCCGCGTCACCGGCGCCGCACGCGGTGACGGCCAGCGCCCCCGCTGCCGCCAGGCCCGCGCACCGTCGCGTCAGTGTCACTTCATAAAGCGTAGTCAGGCGGTGTTTCCGCAGATCGCACCGGGTCACCGCCTGCCTGCGCGCTACAGCGGAATCGCCCCGGTGATGGTCGTGCCGGCGCCGTGGACGTCGTTGACGGTCAGCTTGCCGCGCAGCGCCGCGAACCGTGCCATGGGCGCGGCGAAGCGGTCGGCGGCCGGTTCGGGCGAGCCCGCGCCGTCATGGCTGATGGTCAGCCTGAGCCCGTAGTCCCCCGACGTGACGGCGATGGAGACCCTCCGTGTCCCCCGGCGTCCTTCGAGCTGGCGGAGCACCGTGGTGATGGTGTTCCGCACCGCCTCCGCGGCCTCGCCGGTGACCGGCGATCGGGGCAGCGCCCAGATCTCGACCGCGACGCCGGTTCGTGCCGACCAGTCCCGCGCCGACGCCTCGAGCGTCGGCCCGAGGGCGTCCGGCTCGGCCAGGTACAGCTGCATCGCCATGCGTCCCCCTGTTCCGCTGCCCGGTGGACCGGGCAGCCCCCGTTGCGCGAACCCCTCGGCGGGCGTTCGCGCTCACCCCGAGTCTGGCGCTCCGTCGTGTCCCGCGCGACGAGATCGAACGAGCTCGTCGGTGCTTCGTGCGACCGAGTGCCTCCTCGGCCGCGCCGTGCGGGCGATCACACCGGGCGGTCCGGAAACGCATGATACGGGCCTGACATTACGGGGGCAGCAGGGTTTCGGAACCCGGGTGAGTCAACGTGTCAGGGCTTCACGCGGACCGCCACCTCCACGCCCACCGGCTGCCCGTCCTCCAGCAGCCCGATCTGGCGGACCTGCGACAGCGACACGTCCACCCCCTCGCTCTCCACCGCCGCCAGCAGGGCGAGCACGGCCGGATGCGTCGCCCCGTCCACGACCGGGACGTCCTGCTCGAACCTCCACCGGACCACCATCTCCTCGCCGGGCTCGATGGTGCCGCGCTCCACGTCGGCCCAGTCGGCGGGCGGCGGCTCGGCGACCGGCCAGCAGCACACCACCTCCGTCTCGGTCTCGCTCCCCCGCGCGGCCCTGATCGTGGTCCAGAACGCCCCCGTCGGCGGGTTGCCCGCGGCCGACAGCCGGCGCCACAGCCCGGCGAACAGCTCGTCGGCCTGCTCGTCGTCGACCACGTCGGCCGGAAGGGTCACGCCGGCCCAGTGCTGCCGCCGTGCCTGCCGTACCTCGGTCCGCCATCGCACCGGACCCGCCAGCAGCCGGTCGAGGGCGGCGAGGGCGGCGTCCTGGCGGTCGCGCTCGGCGGCCAGCCTGGCGCGGTGGGCGGCCAGCGTCGCCGCCGCCGTCTCGGGGTCGCCGAGCAGCGCCGGCGCCTCGGCCAGCGGCAGGCCGGCCGAGCGGGCCGCCCTGAGCCGGAGCGCCGTGTCGAACTGCGCGGCGCTGTAGCGGCGGTGCCGCGACCACTCGTCGACGGAGGCGGGCGGCAGCAGGCCCTGCTCGCCGTAGAGGCGCAGCGCCTTCAGGCTCAGACCGGTCAGCTCGGCGAATTCCCCGATGTTCATCATGCGCCCAGTGTCTGACCTTCCCCTGGGGCAGGTTCAACTCAGCCGGGCGCGTCCCAGCGTGGCCTTCAAGCGCACCCTCGGCGTACGGCCGAGCGAACATCGAGCCCGAGCCCGGCTGCCCGCCTGAGCGAGCGGCCGCCGCGGGCGCCGACCGTGGGCGCCGACCGGGGGCGCCGGCCGGGGGGCGCCTGCGGATGCCGGGCCGCCATGCGAGATGCTGTCCCCGCAACCGGATCTTGGGAGGCGGGCGCCCATGGGCGAGCGCGGACGTCTGACCCTGCGTGTGCTGCGCGGCGCGGCCCTGACCGTCGTGGGCTTCGCGCTCCCCACCGCGGGCGTATGGCTGGGCGTGCGCACCGGCCTGTGGGATCTCGCGGTGATCATGTCCACGCTCGGCGGCTTCTGCCTCATCGCCGGTCCGGTCTGGCACGCGCCGACCCAGCCGCAGAAGGCCCAGGCCGCGGTCGCCCTGCTGGCACTGGGCCTGCCGGTGCTGCCGGCCTACTGCCTGACCCTGAAGGAGGATCTCGACTTCGGCGACCTCACCAGGTACGGCACGACCGCCGTCTGCCAGGTCAGGAGCGCGACCGTCAGGAAGGTCGACGAGGAGGTCACGAGCTCCGGGGCGTCCGTCCATGACTACGTGCTGGCCTGCCCCGGCGGCCAGGTCGAGCACAGCAATACCAGCCCCCCGTCGGCTGACAGTACGCTGAAGATCCACTACGACCCCGAAGGGCGTACCACCGCCGTGATGACCGACTGGGACTACCGCGACCACGCGAACAGGCAGCGGGTCCTGCCGTGGTACCTGGCGGGCCTGGTGGCGGCGACGGGGCTCTCCTGGGCGCTGGCCGCCCGCTCCCCTGACCGCGCCCGCCGACGCCACCCCTGATCCCCGGCCCCACCACCTCCGCCACGACCCGCCACCCGGTTTCAAGACGCCTCCCCCGAACCCCGCCCAGGCCGCCCCACCCACCGTGATTCTCCCGAACCCACCCAGGCCGCCCCACCCACCCTGATCCCTCCCAGCCCGCCCAGGCCACCCCACCCGCCGCAGCCCACGCACCGCCACGACTCGCTCGCCCGGCCCAGAGGGACCGCCCCACCCGCCGCAACCCACCCACGCACCGCCGCGACCGCCACCACCCACTCGCCCGGCCCAGAGGGACCGCCCCACTCGCCGCAACCCACCCACGCACCGCCGCGACCGCCACCACCCACTCGCCCGGCCCAGAGGGACCGCCCCACTCGCCGCAGCCCCCGAACCCACCCAGGCCGCCCCATCCGCCACAGCGCGCCCGGACCGCCGTGACCAGGAGTGCGGACCATACGGACGCACGGGCTGCAAACCGCACAGAACCACAGGCCACAGGTAGCACAGACCGCAGACCACACAGCGCGCCCGCAGCACAGAGCGCCCTGACGCCCCACCCGCCACGGGTGACCGGGGCCGCACCAAAGAAAAAGGACGACCCTGGCCGCGGGGGCGCGGGCCAGGGTCGTCCCGGATGGGGGACGACCGTGGCCGGCGGAGCACGGCCACGGTCGTCCTGCGGACAGTCCTGGGCCGCGGGGCTTCGGCCAGGACCGTCCTGGGGTTATGGCTTGGGGTGGGCCATGAAGAAGTCCCACGAGATGCGTGAGGCGTCGGGCCCGAGCGGGTCACCGTACCGGCTGCACGTGCAGCCGCTGGGCCACCGGTGGCCCATGCCTTCGACGAAGTAGGCCTCGATCACCGACTCGCCCGTGTCGGCCTGGTTGTAGGTGTAGTGGGTGAAGGCGCGCCCGTTCTCCGTGGCCTGCCTGGTGGTGTCGGCGACGGCGTCGACGTCGTCGTCGTCCACGCCGCCGTCGAGCGCGAGGTCGTCGGTCTGCGCCCACTGGGTGACGGTGTCGCGGCCGAGCTGCGCGTCCACGGTGGTGTCGGCCAGGCCGTGGAGCACGAAGGCCGGCACCTTGCGGGCGTAGGCGCCCATCGCCTGGTAGGCGTAGAGGCCGTTCTGCTCGGGTGTCGCGTTCTGGTCGCCCGGGAACGGGCCACCCGCCACGCTGCCGATGGCGGCGTACACGTCGGGGTAGGTCGCGCCCATGATCACGGACATGGCCGCACCGGAGGAGGCGCCGATGACGTAGGTCCTGCGCGTGTCGACCGTGTACTGCGAGCGGACCTTCGCGGTGATGCCGGCGATGATCGAAGGTTCGCCCTTGTCACGTATGTGGTTGCCGGCGGGGGCGAAGTTCCAGCAGCGCAGCAGGTTGGCCAGGATCGACTGCTCGGGGTAGACCACGATGAAGCCGCGGGCCTCGGCCAGCTCGTTGTATCGGGTGAGGTCCTCCATGTCCTTGGCGCTCATGTTGCAGCCGTGCAGGGCGACCAGCAGCGGCATCGGCGTGCCGGGCTGGTAGGAGGACGGCACGTAGCCGCGGTAGCCCCTGATGCCCGCCGCGTTGGTGTAGGTGCCGGTGAAGGTCGTACCCGCCGCGTGCGCGGGGGTCGCGACCAGCGTGGCGGCCGCGAGAGCGAGCGCGACGGCGATGGCGAAACGTTTCAATCGTGCCTCCGTGGGGTGGGGTGGCCGAGGCTTAGGGGAGATCGTGGGCCAGTGGGGTCGCGAAGTCGATGGGCCGGAGCAACCGACCCGCGCCTTCCGGCTGTGCGGGAGCACAGGATCGCCCGCTCACGACGCGGCTGTGCCCGGGCACACGATCCCCGCTCACCACCGCGTCGCCGTACCCGCCCACGCCCGAGTTCCCCCAGCGCCGCCATCCGGGCGCCCGCCACACCGTGCCAGACCGCCAGAGCGGCCCCGCCACCGTCACCCCATGCCAGACCCCCGGCGCGGCGCCGTCGCCCGCGCGACCGTCACGTCACTCATGGCCGGGCGAAGATGTCCTCGCCGGTGGCGCGGCGCCCCAGGAACGGGAGGGGGACGGCCGGCCGGTGCGCTCAGGTCTGGCGGCGTTGCCGCATCTCGGCCTCGTGGACGTGCCGCCTGCCGCCGAGCAGTTCGGTGCGGGCCTGCCGTTCCAGCTCCTTGAACGTCTGGTAGTAGCCGTCGTCGTACTCCTCGACGATCTGGAAGGTCCACCGGCCGGGCAGGACCTCGCGGCCGAGCAGTTCCGTGCGGATGCGCCGGGCCAGTTCGTCGCAGCCCGCCGACTCCAGCAGGTCGACCACGTCGTCGAGGGTCCGGTCGGCGGTGCCGGTGAGCTGGTGGAAGGAGTAGAGGTGCCCGCGGGCGCGCTCGGTCGTCTCCAGCGCCTCCGACAGGCGGCCGAGGCCCTCGACGACCGCGTCGCCGGCACCTTCGGGGCGACGGTGGTCAGGGTCGGGTGTGTACGGCATGGTTGCCGGATACCCGTCCGGGAGAGATCGATGCGTCCGGCCACGGCGGCCGGTCTGCCCGCCCCGGCCCTGACGTTCCTCATGAACGGCAGGACACCACATGCCCAAAAAGCCCCCAAACCATCCCAAATGACGACTTCGAGGAAGGGGGCGGGGGCAGGACTCACCGCGGACATCGACCCACTCACACGATGCGGAGCTGTTCGCCCATGGCCCAGAACGCGGCCCGGAACGAGGTGGCGGTCCTGGAACCCGCGGCCCAGCAGTTCGCTGACGCCGACGCCACGGAACCGTTCATCTACCAACCCCCGCCCGAGGGGGCCGCGGGATCCTCGAAGACCTGCAGTCCGACCCCAGCGTGCCCGAGCCCGGCGTCACCGATGAGTGGATCAAGGTGGAGGGAGGGCCGACGGGGACCGGCCCGGCCCGCGTCGCCAGGCCGGCCGGCGCCCGGGGCACGCTGCCCCTGATCCTCTACATCCACGGCGCCGGCTGGGTGTTCGGCAGCGTCGACACCCACGACCGACTCGCGCGCGAGCCGCTGGGCACCGGCTGACCCACGCTCGTGGGGCTTGTGATCACGGGGCAAGCCCCACGTCAAGGCCCCGGCATGGCCTCACCTACCCCTGGCGGGGGCCGCGGCGGCGGCTCCTACGACCGCGCGCCGGCCAGGGTCGGGCCGAACATGCCGACGGTCGCGCTCCTCCACGACGGCGAGTTGGAGGCGGCCTTCAGCCTGATCGAGCCGGTGGGGGTTCAGCGGGTGACCGTCCGCAGCGATTCCACGAAGCCGGCGAGAAGGCGGGCGAACTCGGCGCGGTCGACGGCCGGCCAGTCATTCATGGCCTCGGCGTAGATCCGCTGCCGGAAACCGTGGATCTCGGCCGACAGGCGGCGCCCGGCCGGCGTTCGTACGAGCAGGGCGCGACGGCCGTCCGCCTGGTCGGCCTCACGTCGCACCAGGCCTGCCGCCACGGCCGCGGCGACCAGCTTGCTGGCGCGCGGCTGGTCGATGTTCAAGGCAGTGGCCACGCTGGTGACGGTCGCGGCGTCGCCTGCTTCCTCTGCTTCCTCGATGACGTCCAGCACCTCGGTGCCGGCTCCCGGCGCGGCGCTCGCCGCCGTCTCACCGCCGCCGGAACCGGCCGTCTCACGGCCGCCGCCCGAACCGGCCGCCTCACGGCCGCCGCCTGCCGTCTCGTGGCCGTCGCCCGAGCCGGTCGCCTGGCGGCCTGCGGCAAGCCGTGCCAGGGTGCGCCGGCTCTGGCTGCGGCGGATGGCCACCATGGCCCGCTCGATCGTCTCGATGTGCTCATCACCGTTGCGTTCCATGATCCGCAAGTATATGCTCCCGAGCACTTACTTGTTATATGACATCTATATGGAAAAGGACATGATGATGGAACGCCCCATCGGCTACTGGCTCAAGCACCTCGACCGTCTCATCGAAACCACGGCTGAGCGTGTCTTCGCCGACCAGCAGCTCACCCGGAGGCACTGGCAGATCATGAACGTCCTGCATCAGTCCCCGCGGACCGCCGCCGACCTTGCCGAGGCGTTGCGGCCCTTCTGGGCACCTGGCGCGGTCCCCCTGGAAGACGTCACCGGCGAGCTCACGCGTCGCGGCTGGCTCGCCCAGGACGACGCGGGCCGCTACACACTCACAGCGGCGGGCCAGGCCGGGTACGCCGCGGTGCACGAGAAGGTGAACGGCATCCGCTCCACCTTCCTCACCGGCCTCACCGAAGAGGAGTACCGCCGAACCGTAGACGTCCTCCAGCGCATGGCCGGCAACCTGGAGCGTGCCGCCGCCGAGTAGCGATCGCGGCCGGCGGCGCAAGGCGTCTGGCAACCGCCTTGCCGGCGCTGATCGCCCTGGTGAGCCTCGCCGCGTCGCTGACACCGGCTCCGACCCGGCCCTCTGGCACGGCATCCCCTACTGCCCGCCGCAACCCTCGTCCCCCCCGGCCCTCTGGCACGGCATCCCCTACCTGCCCGCCGCAGCCCTCGTCTCCCCCGGCACCGGGAAGTCCGCCGGCAGGCCGTCCCCGGAAAGCGGGAAAGGCCGACGCGGGTGCGGCGAAGGGAGGGTGAGAGCCGATCGCAGGAGGATGACCGAACGTGACGACCGAGACACGCGGGCAAGCGGGCGACGATGAGCTCGTCGCCCGCTTTCGGCTGGACGCGGAGGAGTTCACGGCCGTCTACGACCGTTACTTCCACGACGTGTACCTGTATGCGGCCGGCCGGCTGGACACCCAGGCCGGGGAGGACATCGCGGCGGAGACCTTCTGCCCGGCCTTCCGCGATCGCGAGCGCTTCGATACCGCCCGCGGAGGGCTGCGGCCGTGGCTGTTCGGCATCGCCACCAACCTGATCGCCCGCCACCGGCGCAAAGAGGCACGTCACTACCGGGCGCTGGCCAAGGCGGGCCTTGAGCCACCTGCCGGCAGCCACGAGGCTCGCGTGGTCGACTCGGTGGCCGCCCAACACATGAGACCCGGTCTGGCGAGAGCCTTGGCCGCGCTCAACCGGGGCGAGCGTGACGTCGTGCTGCTGGTCAGCCTGGCCGACCTGACGCACCACGAAGTCGCCGAAGCGCTCGGCATCTCCTACGGCACTGTCGGTTCCCGGCTCAGCCGCGCCCGCAAGAGCGCCGCCGCCTACCGGGCACTCGCCGCCCGGCCCGGTGTCCAGGACCTCGGCGATGCCGACGGTGGACGGCGGCTCCAGGTGCCGGTGCTCGACGGTCAGGAAACGCTCACCATTGACCCGGAGACGGGACAGCTCCGGGAGACCTCTGTCTGGGCGCCGCTCACCGGAGGCACCGCGCACTCCAGCGGCCCCGTCACGATCGCCACCGAGTGGACCGACCGACTGCCCGACTGACCCGCCAGGCCTGGCCGGGGCGTCGGACGGCTCCATGGCCATAGCGGCAGGCCACGCAGGAGCAGCCGGTTTTCGCCGGAGGGGTGGCAGCGGAGGCGTACAACGGCGTGAGACCTTCCGGTACGGCAGGGCACGAACAACGCCGTTGCCACCGGAAGGCACTCCGCGCAGAGGGCGTTTCGCTGGATCTCCTCACGCCGCGATCATTTTGTTCGTTCGCGGGCACTAAGCTGACCGCCATATGAGAAGCGTCATCCCGGCCGTCGTCACCGGCCTCCTCGCTCTGGGCGCCACCCCCACCGCCCATGCCGCCAAGCCGGCCGACGTCTACAGCAGCTATGCCGAGCTGGCCGCGCACGAGACCGAGGGCAAGGACTACCGGCGCGTGCAGCGCCTGCCCAGGAAGGCCACGGTGGCGCACATCGCCATCCACGGCGGCGCGATCGAGGCGCCGACGACCCAGCTGGCCGACCACGCGGCGGGCGGCAGGCACGCCTTCTACTCCTTCGAGGGCATCAAGCCCTCGGACAACGGCGACCTGCACATCACCTCCACCCGTTTCGACGAGCCGCGAGGGCGCGCGCTGGTCGCCGCGGTCGACTACACCGTCTCCTGGCACGCCGCCGCCGGCGCCGAGGCGACCACCTACGTCGGCGGTCGCGACAGGAAGCTGGCCAAGAAGATCGTCACCGCGCTGCACGCCGCGGGGTTCACCGTCGCGGCGTCGACGCCGGAAGAGATCAACGGCGACAGCCCCGCCAACATCGCGAACCGGAACCGCAGAGGCATGGGGGTGCAGCTGGAGCTGAGCCGCGGGCAGCGCAAGCAGTTCTTCGCCGGGGGCAACCTGAGCCGCGCCTGGATCGAGGACCCCGCCCACCGCACCAAGGCCTTCTACCGGTACGTCGCCGCGGTCGACAGCGCGCTCTCCTGACCGGGACGGGAGCGGCATCGGTGGCCTGACCGGCGTGAAGCGGCCGGTCGAGGGTAGCTGCACCGCAGGACCTCGTCCCCGAGGAGGGTCTCATGGACACGCGGCGCAAACCCGTCACCCGATCTCCGGTGCAGCTGGCCGCGCTCGTTGTCGGCGCGGTGTTCCTGCTCGTCGGCGTACTCGGCTTCATCCCCGGCATCACCACGCACTATCACGCGCTGGCCGTCGCCGGACCCGGGTCGGGCGCGCTGCTGCTCGGCGTCTTCCAGGTGTCGATCCTGCACAACGTCGTCCACCTGCTGTTCGGCGTCGCGGGCATCCTGCTGGCCCGGACCTGGGCGGGCGCGCGCGGCTACCTGATCGTCGGCGGCGTGATCTACCTGCTGCTGTGGGTGTACGGGCTGCTCATCGGTCATCACAGCCCGGCCAACTTCGTGCCCGTCAACATGGCGGACAACTGGCTGCACCTCTTCCTGGGGCTCGGCATGGTCGCCCTGGGCTTCCTGCTGACGCGCGACCGTGTGACCGCCTCGCGGTAGCGCGGCAAGCGTGACCGCCTCGCGTGGCGCGGGGTGGTCACGTGTCCATCCGTCCCTCCCGCTGGCGGCCGTCCTCCGCGCCGGCCATCCACGCGCCCCCGCCGTTCGCCGCTTCGTAGCGGGCGTTGGGGCTGTAGTAGCGCCGCAGCCAGGCGGCGAGGCCGTCCAACCCGGGCAGCAGGATCCGTTCGGTGACGTTCGCCTGGTCGAGCCAGGCCCTGATGTCCGCCTTGACCCGGCGGGGGATCAGCCAGCCCCACCACAGGTCCGGATGCTCACCCAGCCAGCGCTCCAGCTGCACCACGGGGCTGGACAGCGCCGACAGCACCGACGACTGGTTGACCACCCGATCGTCCATCGAGGGCGGCTCGAAGTAGGCCAGGAACGGCCGCTCCCGGCCGAGCGCGTCGAAGCACGCCAGGTCGCGGGCCCGTTCGGCGAGCATCTCGGTGGAGAAGACCAGGGCCCCCTCCCGGTCGAGCACCGCGCGCAGCGGCTCGGGCAGCAGCCGGTGGACGCCCGAGCAGTCCACCGCCATCAGCACGGCGTCGTCCTCCGGCCATGAGGCGGTGGCGAAGTGCAGCGCCACCAGCGGCGAGAACGTCCAGTCCAGCAGGCGCGTGGGCAGGCCGTGGTGCTGGCCGAGGGCCATCCAGTCCCACAGCGTCGGGCCGGGTGCCCTGGTGTGGGCGTACTTGCGGAAGTTGCGGATCAGGTGCGGTTCGAGAGCGGCGTAGTCGCCCTCCAGCCGGGCCAGTCCCGACACGTGCGAGTAGGCGCTGCGCGCCAGGCCGCGGTAGACCAGCGTCGAGTGCGCGTGCTCCTGCCCGCACCGCTGCCCCACCTCCCGGATGGCGTCGTCCAGCTGCCGCCACGACGTCACCTCAGTCATCGTCATACGGCTCCGCTGCCCCCTGCCGCCCCGCTCCACACCTGCGTGACCTGCCGCTATGCGCGGACGTCCCCGCTCTGACCTGGTACGACACGGACACCACCGGACGACTACGACTCGTAGTTGTCGGTGACAGTGGGTGAAACAGTGTGAGTCGTGACAACCGGAACCCCGGGTGAGACCGTCGAAACAGTGACACGCGCTGCGCATGGGGGCTGGTTTGGTTCCGGGTTACCGCGAAGTACGTCAGCTGGGCGCCGGCCGTACGGGCCGGGTCTTCCTCGCCACCTACCAGTCCACCGGCGCCTACGTGGCGATCAAGTATCTGAACGCCACCCTGCGCAGGGACGCCGAGTTCATGGAGCGGTTCAGGGCGGAGACGCCGGGCCTGGTGGAGATCGACGACCCGAACGTCGTGCGCTTCTACGAGTACGTCGAGACGCCCACCAGGACCGCCGTGGTGATGGAGCTGGTCGACGGGGTGTCGTTGCGGGCCATCCTGGCCGAGCACCGCAGGACCAGCCCGGAGGCGGCGCTGGCCGTGCTGAAGGGGACGCTGCTCGGGCTGGCGGCGGCGCACGAGCGGGGCATCGCGCATCGCGACGTGAAGCCGGACAACGTGCTGGTCCAGGCGGACGGGACGAGCAAGCTGGCCGACTTCGGCCTGGCCGTCCACGTGGAGGAGCCGGGGGTGCCGGCGGGCAGCCCGCCGTACATGGCGCCCGAGCTGTGGACCGCGGGCACGGCCGGCGTGCTGACCGACCTGTACGCGGCGACCTGCGTGCTGTTCGAGTGCGTCACGGGGCGGCAGCCCTACCGGGCGCCGGACGTGGCGGCGCTGCGCGACAAGCACCTGGTGGAGCCGGTGCCGGTGGAGGTGGTGCCCGACGCGGTCCGCGAGCTGTTACGGCGCGGGCTGGCGAAAGATCCCGCGGGCCGGCCGCGCTCGGCCAGGGAGTTCGCGGCCGAGCTGGAGGTGGCGGCGGTCGCCGGGTTCGGCGGGGAGTGGGAGAAGCGGGGCCGCAGGCATCTGGGCGAGCTGGCCACGCTGCTCGCGCTGCGCTATCCGCTGGCCAATCCGGGCTCGCCGCAGGAGACGCAGGCGAGGGGATCGCTGGTGCGGGAGCGGCGAGCGCCGAGGCTGCCGCCGCACCTGTGGATCGCGGGCGGGGCGCTGGTCGCGACGCTGGTCGCGCTGCTGGTCAGCGGGGGACGGCTGCCGCCGGGGCCCGGTACCTTCCTCGCGCCCCCGCCCAAGTCGCCCTTCGAGCTGGGCGCCACGCCGGTCGACTCGAAACCGACGGCCGGGAGGACGACGCACCGGCCCGCGGCGTCCAGGACGGGTGCCTCCACGAGCACCGCGCCGGCGAGCCGGCCGCCGGGCACGGGGGTGACGTCCCCGCCGACGACGAGACCGCCGGCACCCCCGAAGCCGCCGGCGACACAGCCGCCGACACGGCCGCAGGGCCGCCCGTCCGGCTCGCCCGCGGTGTCGCCGCCTCCGCCGCCCACCAGCGTGCCGCCGAGGGCGGGCGTGCCGCCGCCCGCCGTCAAGTCCGCCGGCATCCTCACCTGGAGCGGGTCGGCGGGGACGGTGAAGGTCGCGACCGAGGGCCCCGGCCCCGTACGGCTGCGCGTCAGCTACACCCGCAGGGAGGGCGACGGGCCGGCCCGCACGGTGCACGAGGACGTGAGGGAGCTGAAGGGCAGCACCGCCTACACCGTGCCGGTGGCGCGCGACCTCGGTGCGGTGGCCTGCGGGCGGCGGGCCTACCTGGGGGTGATCGTGCAGACCGAGCGGGCGGCGGCGAACGGCCCGCAGATCAGCGAGATCCCGGTGGACGGGCCGCCGTGCGCGTCGTCGCCCACGCGGGCCTCCCCGACCGGCACGCCGTCCGCGGGCGTCTCCTCC
Source organism: Nonomuraea sp. NPDC003804 (assembly GCF_040610675.1). NCBI lineage: Bacteria > Bacillati > Actinomycetota > Actinomycetes > Streptosporangiales > Streptosporangiaceae > Nonomuraea > Nonomuraea sp. NPDC003804. The sequence continues at coordinate 63,723 of NZ_JBEXMT010000032.1, read as the reverse complement.
ACGGCCACCTCGCCCACCGCCTCCTCGACGACGGCGGGGGCGACCTCCTCCTCCACCAGCGTGCCCGCCGGTGCTCCTGACCCGGACGCGCCGGAGCCGCGGGGCACCGCGGAGCCGCCGTCACAGGAGGCCGAACCCGGCGACGACGGCCCGTGGCCGGACGGCGAGGCCGCCCTGGCGCCGTCGGAGGAGTCGTGAGCGAGCGCCTGGTCCGCCGGCCGGCGACGCCCTTGTGAGTCAACCAAGCGTGCGCTAGCTTGGCAGTCGATGGACACCTACTGGGCCGCCTGCGCGCGCGGCGAGTTGGTCATTCAGCGATGCGCGGACTGCGAGCGGCGGGTCCACCTGCCCGCCCCCGCGTGCCCGTGGTGCGGCGGAGGCGAGCTCGCCTTCGAGCCGGTCTCCGGCGACGGCGTGGTGCACACCTTCACCGTGGTGCACCGCTCGTTCGTCCCCGAGTTCCGCGGGCGGGAGCCGTACGTGCTGGCCTGGGTGGACCTGCCGGAGGGGGCGCGCGCATTCGGCCGAGTGGTGGAGTGCCCACCCGACCAGGTGCGCATCGGGATGCCGGTGCGGGTGACGTTCAGCGACGAACTGCCGCAATGGAGGCCCAGGTGAACGTTTTCATCCCCGTGGAGGACGTCGGCAAGGCGATCGCCTTCTACGGGCTTGCGGTGAGGTTCCAGGACGGCGACAGGTTCGCGCTGCTGGAAGGCGGGATCGGGCTCGCCGGCCCGGCCGAGCAGCTCACCGGCGCGACGGCGTTCTGCCTCAAGGTGGACGACCTGGAGCAGGCCGTACGGGACTTCCTCGACAGGGGCGGCGCGGTGGCGAGGGAGCCCGAGGCCGGGCCGCACGAGACGCGCGCGGTCATGCGCGACCCCTCAGGAAACCTCTTCGTGCTCTACTCCCCCGGAGGTTCTCGATGACGCCCTACGGCAACTACGCCTACGCGATCCTGACGGCCAACGCGCTGCGTACCCCCGACCGGGTCGCGCTCACCTACTGCGGCGAGCGGAGCCTCACCTACGACGAGCTGAACAGGGCGGTCAACCGGCGCGCGCACGCGCTGATCGCGGCGGGCGTACTGCCGGGACAGCGGGTCGCGGCGCTGCTCAACGAGACGCTGACGGTGGCGGAGGTCTACCTCGCGCAGGCCAAGGTGGGAGCCGTCACGGCGGCGCTCAACCCCTACTGGCCGGTGGAGACGCTGCGGGAGGTGGTCGCCGCCTCGGGGTGCACGGCGTTCGTCCACGACGCCACCGTCGCGCGGATCGTCGAGGAGATCAGGCCCGCGCTGCCGCAGATCACCACGTGGATCGACGCGGCCGGGCTGACCTCGCCGGAGGAGGGCGAGCCGCCGCTCGGCGCCGGCTTCGACGACCCGCTGGCGCTGTACTACACCTCCGGCACGACCGGCCTGCCCAAACCGGTCGTCCACACGCACGCCTCCAGCCTGGCCACCGCCCAGATCTGGCTCGACGTCCCGCGCGCGCCCGACTCGGTCTTCGGCACCGGCGCGATCATCTGGGGCATCGGCTTCCCCGCGATCGTCGGGCCCGCCCTCCACGCAGGGATGCGCCTGGTCCTCGAGCAGGACTGGGGGCCGGCCAACTTCCTGAAGGTCGTCCCGAGGGAGAAGGTCACCCACGTCTCGCAGATCCCCTCCTTCTACGCGGCGCTGCTCGGCTCGCCCGAGCACGAGCAGGTGGACCTGTCGTCGATCAGCGTCATCATGCTCGGCGGCGAGCCGCTGACCGCCTCGCTGCTGTCGAGGATCAAGCAGCGGTTACCCGGCGCGGGCGTCTACTCCTACTACGGCCAGACCGAGGCCCCCTACACCTGCGTGGGCCGGGTCGACGACGGCTCGACCCCGCTCGGCACCTCGGGCAGGGCCCGCACCGGCTGCGCCGTCGCGATCACCGACCCGTCGGGCGCGCGCGTCGTCGACACCGTCGGCGAGATCAACCTGGCCGGGCCGCACCGGATGGCGGGCTACGACCGGCTGCCCGACACGACCGCCGAGGTGCTGCGCGGCGAGTGGTACGTCGGCGGCGACCTCGGCACCCTGTCGGCCGACGGCGTGCTGCAGGTGCTCGGGCGGCGCGAGGACGCGATCCTCAAGGGCGGCGTCTGGACCCAGCCCTCCACCGTCGAGGAGGCTGCCACGGCGCTCGACGCGGTGGCCGAGGCGGGCGCGGTCGGGGTCGGCGACGGCCGGATCCTGCTCGCGGTGGTGCCGGTCACCGGGGAGACGCTCGACTCGTCCAAGATCGCGCTCGCGCTGGCGGACATCCTGCCGCCGCACCAGCGGCCCGACGCGATCGTGGTCACCGAGTCGCTCCCGCACGCCGCGGACGCCTCGGGCGGCCCCGGCAAGCTGCTGCGGCGCGAGATCCGAGAGACGTACCGGCACCTTGTGGACTGAACACCAGGTCAAGGAGCTGCTCAGGCAGGCCGGCATCCCGGTGCCGCGCGGGGTCACCGACCCCGCGCTCGCCGGGACGCTGACCCCGCCGCTGGTCCTCAAGGCCGCGGGCCTGCTGCACAAGTCCGACGCGGGAGGGGTACGGCTCGGCCTGACCCACGACACGCTCGGCCCCGCCGTCACCGAGATGCGCGAGCGGCTCGGCGCCGGCTTCCTGATCGAGGAGCAGGCCCCGGCGGGGGTCGAGCTGATCGTCGGGCTGGTGCGCGACCCCGGGTTCGGCCCCGTCCTGCTGGCGGGGCTCGGCGGGGTGTGGACCGAGGCGCTGCACGACACCGCGCTGCGCCTGTGCCCCGTCTCCGAGGCCGACGCGCGGCGCATGCTGGCGTCGCTGCGCGGCTCCGCCCTCCTGGACGGCTACCGCGGCGCGCCGCCCGCCGACGTGGACGCGGTCGTGAAGCTCCTGCTGGCGATCGGCGGGCACGGAGGGCTCTGGGAACGGCTGGAGCTGGGCGAGTTCGAGCTCAACCCGGTGATCGCCGGCCCCTCGGGCGTGATCGCCGTGGACGCCCGCTACCTGCCCTCCGCCGCTCCGCCCTTCGTCCCGCCCGTCGCGCGGGACTTCACCGCCCTGTTCGAGCCGCGACGGGTCGCCGTGGTGGGGGCGTCGTCGAGCAAGCCCACCTTCGGCAACATGTTCCTGGAGTTCTACCTGGCGGCGGGCGCGGACGTGGTGGCCGTCCACCCCACGGCCGCCGCGGTCGGCGGGGTGCCCGCGGTGCCCTCGCTGGCGGCGGCCGGCGCCGACTACGCGCTGGTGGCGGTGCCCGCGCCGCGCTGCGCCGAGGTGGTACGGCAGGCGCGCGGCGTGCCGTACACGCAGGTCATGAGCGGCGGGTTCGGCGAGGCGGGCCGCGCGGACCTGGAGGCGGCGCTGGTCGCGGCGGCCCGCGAGGCGGGGACGCGGCTGCTCGGGCCCAACTGCATGGGCGTCTACTGCCCGCGGGGGCGGCAGACGTTCGTCGGCGGCGGGCTCGGACCGGCGGGCACGGTCGCGCTGATCTCGCAGAGCGGCGGGCTGGCCGGTGAGGTGATCAAGGTGGGCGAGCGGCGGGGGCTGGCCTTCAGCCGGGTCGCCACGGTCGGGAACGCGGCCGACGTGACGCCCGCCGAGCTGCTGCGCTGGCTGTCCGACGACCCGTCGACCGCCGTCGTCGGGCTCTACCTGGAGGATCCGCGCGACGGGCGCGCGCTGTTCTCGGCGCTGGCGGGCTGTCCGCTGCCGGTCGTGATGCTGGTGGGCGGGCGCAGCGGCCAGGGGCGCAGGGCGGCCGCCTCGCACACCGGGGGGATGGTGACCGACTCCCGGATCTGGCAGGCCCTGGCCGACCAGACCGGCGCCACGCTCGTCACCACCCAGGACGCCCTGATCGGCGCCCTGGCCTACTTCCAGTCCCACGCCCCCCGCCTCCCCTCCCGCCGCACCCCCGCCGGCCCAGGCCCCGCGACCGGCTCAGGGTCCCTCCCCGGGGTGCTGGTGGTGGGCCCCAGCGGCGGCGCCGGTGTGCTCGCCGCCGACGCCTTCGACGGCGCGGGCCTCACCCTCGACCCTCTCCCCGCCGACGTGCTCGACGACCTCAGGGCGCTCGGCCTGGGCGTGGGAAGCTCGCTGGCCAACCCTCTCGAGGTCCCGGTCGGCCCCCGCGGCAGGCCCGACCTGGTCAAGCAGGTGATCACCACGATCGTCCGCCGCCTGCCGTACCAGGACGTCGTCGCCCACGTGAACGTGCAGAGCTTCTTCACCTACGGCACCAGCGCCGACCCCCTGCGCGCCTACGCCCGCCACCTGGGCGAGGTCGAAGGCGTCAGGGTCACGCTCGTCACCAGGAACGGCGAGTTCGCCCCGCCGGGTGTCGAGGACGAGATCAGGGCGATCGCCGCCGAGGCGGGTATACCCGTCTACCGGTCCATGGAGGCGGCCGCGATCGCCGTCGCCGCCGGTCAACGTTTCTGTGGAGGCACCGATGGGACTGCTTGACGGCAAGATCGCGCTGATCACCGGCGGCGCGCGCGGCATGGGCGAGGCGCACGTGCGCCTGTTCGTGGAGGAGGGCGCCCGGGTCGTCTTCGGTGACGTGCTCGACGACGAGGGGAAGCAGCTGGCCGAGGCGACCGGCGCCACGTTCGTCCATCACGACGTGACGAACCCCGCCGAGTGGGAGCGCGCCGTCGGCACCGCGGTCGACACCCATGGCAGGCTCGACATCCTCGTCAACAACGCCGGGATCCTGAAATATGGCCGTATCAGTGATATGTCGCTGGAGGATTTCCAGCGGGTCGTCGGCGTCAACCTCACGGGGACCTGGCTGGGGATCAAGTCGGTCATCGACGCCATGAAGGCGGCCGGACGCGGCTCGATCGTGAACATCTCCTCCATCGAGGGGTTCATCGGCGCGGCGGGGCTGTCGGCCTATGCCGCCTCCAAGTTCGGCGTGCGCGGCGTGACCAAGGCGGCGGCGCGCGAGCTCGCCCCGTTCAAGATCCGGGTCAACTCCGTCCACCCCGGCGCGATCAACACCCCGATGGCCACCGATCCGGACCTGATGGCCGAGGTCGACGGCGAGGCGTTCGTGAAGTCGATGGTCATCAAGCGCTTCGCCAAACCGGTCGAGGTCTCGCACGTGGTGGCGTTCCTGGCCTCGGACCGGTCCAGCTACTGCACCGGCAGCGAGTTCACCGTGGACGGCGGCCTGCTGACGGGCGCCGGCTACTGACCGGGACCCCCGCCCGTGGCGGGCGAGGTGAGGGCGCCCGGCGCGATCAGGGCGGCGAGCGCGACACCCGCCGCGAGCATCCGGCCGGTCATCGCTGCACCGCCACGAACAGCGCGCCGTCGTCGGTCCACCCTGGCAGTCGGTAGCTGTCCACCGTGCGTGTCACACCCGTCGCCGGGTCGACGGCCAGCACCTGGACGTTCCACCGGTTCTCCGCGCCGTGCGCGCCGACCTTCACCGTCAGCTCACCCGCCCGCCACGCCAGGCCGTACGCCGAGGGGCCCAGCGACACCTCCCCGGCCAACCACTGCCCGGCCGCGAGGTCGTAGCGGCGCAGCCTGCCCTGCTCCAGCGTGACCAGCGTGCCGCCGTCGGCCGACAGCGCGAGGTCGGCCGGCACGACGTCCCGCGGCGGGATCCAGGCGGCCGACGTGCCGTCCGCCCGGTGCGCCGACACCTGGACGGTGTCGTCCTTCAGCTGCCGCCTGGACAGCGCCTCGTCCCCGTCCGCGCTGAAACCCGCGGGCCGGCCGCCCACGGGCAGCGACACGGTACGGCCCGAGCCGACCTCGACGAGCAGGTCGGCGGTGTCCGTGGCGCGCCGTCCGTCGCCGAGCCGCTCGTCGTCGTGGTCGATGAGCAGGCGGCTGCCGTCCTCGCTCAGCCACATGGCCCTGACGTGCGCACCGGACGGCCCGACGAAGCTCTCGCCGCCCGCCATCGAGGCGACGACCACGCGCCGGTCGCTCGTGCGGACGTAGGCCAGGTGCAGGCCGTCGCCGCTGATGGCGACCGGGGCGGCGTCCCCCGGGGTGGTCGCGGCCCGCGCCACCGAGAGGTTCTTCCGCTTGCCGTCGGCGAACTCGAGCTGCCACGTGCCGGTCGGCACCTCGCCGTCGTAGGTCGGCCTCGCCTGCAGCCACGCGGCTCGAAGAGGTGTCGGGCCCGACGCGAAACCGCCGCTGAGCACCTGTGCCAGCAGGACGAACGCGAACGTGCCGTACAAGATCTTCACATCGGGTTGGACCCGGAAGACTCACCCCCGGTTGACAACGAATCGATAACGCTCACTGTGCGTGACGATCTTCCGGCCAGGTCAGGGACGTCGCGGACCGCTTCGGGGTCAGAGACCCAGCCACGCCGCGGGGGTGATGAACAGGCCCGTGGCCTCCACCAGCGTCTCGCCGCCCGGCAGCGCGATGCGGCCCTCCGCCCATGTCTTGCGACCCTCGGTGCGGGTGTACTCGGCGGTGGCGACCAGCGCCGTGCCGTACGGCACCGGGCTGCGGTAGCGGACGGTCAGCGTGCCCGTCATCCCCGCCGAGCCCGCGGTGGCGACGGCCTGGCCGAGCATGTGGTCGAGGATCATGGCGCTGATGCCGCCGTGGACGCCGTTCGGCGGGCCCTCGTGCATCGGCTTGAAGATCACGTCAGCCCGCACGCCGCCGTCGAAGACCTCGATGACCAGGGGCAGCGCGTGCGGGTTCGCGGCGCCGGTGACGGCGTTGCCGAGGTGCCGCAGCGTGCCGTCGGGGGCGATCTCGAACGGCTGGGGCGTCTGGCGGACGGTGGCGCGCAGGCGCTCGGTGACCGCGGCCAGGGCGGCGGTGGCGGCGACCAGATCGGCCTCGGCGACGTCGGTCAGCGCGACCGCGTCCATCAGCTCACGGGTCTGCTGGGTAAGGGCACAGAGGGCGGCGAGGCGGGTTTCCTCGGTTCCTAGTTCGACCGACATGCGGCACACCTTACCGAACCCCATTCGGTAGATCTTTTTGGGATATGTCGGTTTTCTGGAGAAAATCCTGAATCGCTCTTGACCTGGGGTTTCACCGTCAGGGATCGCCCGGTCAGCGGTTGGGACGTGCTTGACCTGCTCTTTCCCAAGGTAGCCTCCAACCTCACGAGCCCCATCGTGCACGGAAGGTTTCCCCATACTTCCATGACCCCAGAGACAGACAAGCTCATCAAGCTCCTCGAGAGCGAACTCGGCTACTCCGAGGGCAAAGGCGCCTACACCAAGTTCGGCGACTGGTACGGCAAGACGGTGGAGTTCGACGCCGACTACAGCGGCGCTCCCTGGTGTGACATGTTCCTGTCCTGGGCGGCCCACAAGCTCGGCTACGAGGAGTGGGTCGGGCAGTTCGCCTACACCGTCGCGCACGCCACGTGGTTCAAGGAGAACGACGCCTGGGGTCACCAGCCGAAGCCTGGCGCCCTGGTCTTCTACGACTGGAGCGGCTCCAACAAGATCGACAACATCGACCACGTGGGCATCGTCACCAGGGTCGAAGGGGACACGATCTTCACGATCGAAGGCAACATCGACGGCGGCATCGCCAAGCGCAAGGAGCGCGACCAGAGCAAGGTCGCGGGCTACGGCTATCCGGAGAAGATCAAGAAGCGGCTCGACGCGGCCAAGCTGAAGGAGGCAGAGGTCGACGGGTCACTGGCGCCCGACACCGAGCCCAGCCAGGTCGACCGGCTCCAGCTGCCGGCGCAGAACGAGACGACGAGCGTCACTGCGCTCATCCCCAGGCACGAGGCCCCCTCGACGGCCCCCTCGGTGTCCGTGGCCGGCCGCGAGCACGCCGTCTCGCCCGCCGCTCCGCTCTCCACCTCCCCGCTCAACACCTCTGCGGTCTCCGCTTCCCCTTCCCCCAGCCCGTCGCCCGGCACCTCGACCGGCACCTCGCGGCCCGCCGAGGCGCCTGTGGCGACCGCCGCGCGGCAGCCCGACACCAACGCACAGCAGCCGAGCGCCAAGAAGGGCAAGCACGCCAAGCCCGCCACCGCCGACACCGAGGCCACCACCCGCGAACCCGTCACGGCCTTCAAGGACGCCTCGTCCACGACGCCGGCGCCCGGCCTCGGCTCTCCCGCGATCATCGGGCCCGTGCTGCTGGCCGCCCTCGGGTTGCTGGCCGTGGCCCGCACCCGCCAACTGCGGGTACGGCCCGCCGCCCCTGCCCCGTCCCGCACGACGCGCCGGCCAGGGCGCCGTTCCGCCGGAACGCGCCGCCGCGCTCCAGGGCAGGCGCGTCCCGAGCCTCTGCTCGCCGCCACGACGACCACCCCCGAACTGGCGCCCCCCACGGCGACCCCGTTCTCCGTCACCGGCCTTCCCTCGGCCGCGCCCCTGCTCACCGGCCTGCCCTCGGTCGCGGACGCGTCCCTCGCCCTCAGCGCCTCGGCCGGTGCGGCGGCGTCGTCGACGGTCGCCGCCACCGGCTCGGCCGCGATCGACGCGCTCTCGCATGCCCGGCGGTCCGGCCTCGACGCGGCCGCCGCACTCGCCGCGGGCCTCGAGGCGTCGAACGCGGTCCTGGCCGAGCTGGAGTCCTCGACCACGGCGACGTTCGACGCCTTCAGCGCGGCCCGCCAGGGCGACGTCCTGAGCACCGACCTCAACCTCTTCGGCGCCGGCGGCAACCCGTTCAGGGACGACGACGCCATCCTGGGCACGGACCTCGACCTGTTCGGCGGCCCCAGCCCCTTCAGGGAGGAAGACGCCACCCTCAGCACCGACCTCGACCTGTTCGGCGGCCCCAGCCCCTTCAGGGAGGAAGACGCCACCCTCAGCACCGACCTCGACCTGTTCGGCGGCCCGAGCCCGCTGAGGCACGACCTCTTCGGCGCCTCGCACGGGGACGCGGCGCCCGCCTCCTGGGAGGGCTCCGCCTTCGCCGCCGCCCAGGAGTCCAGGTCGCTGGGCGGCTACCGGGGCAGGCGCCGCCGCCGGGAACACCCGGTGGAGGAGAGCACCACGTTCCGTCCCGACCTCCCGGCCCGTGGCCGCCGGCACCGCACCACCGAGAACGTCCGCCCCCACCGCGCCACCTCCACGGGCGCCCCCGCCACCGCGTTCTCCCCCGACGCCCCGCTCCGGGGCCGCCGTCACCGCCTCACGCCCGTACCGGCCCACCCGAGCCCGGCCTCTTCAAACCGCCCCACCCACACCGCCGCCGTCAACCCGAGCACGGCGCATGCGGCCCTCACCCACACGGGCGCCACTTACCCGAGCACGGCGCACGCCGGCCTCACCCACACGGGCGCCACCCACCCGAGCACAGCGCACGCCGGCCCCACGCACACCGCCACCGCCGACCTGAGCCCGGCCAGCTCAAACCCGGGTCAGGAGCACGCCGGTCCGGCCCTTCCGGGTTCGTTCCGCACGCTCATCGAGCCGCTCCCGGCGCGCCGCCCCCTCTTCCAGAGCCCGGTCGTCCCGACCCCCGAGCCATGGGACACCCTGTGGGAGGCCGTCGCGAAGGAACCCGTGCTCACCGGCGCAGCCCCCTCCCGCGACACCTCCGCCGACACCGGTTCCGACACCGGTTCCGACACCGGTTCCGACACCGGTTCCGACACCGCAGGCCGTACCTCCGCCCGGAACCGCAGGGGCCGCCACCGCGCCTGACCCCGCCGCCGCGCCGCGCCCTCCCACAGCCCGGCCCGCGCTTCCCACCACCCCGCCCGGGCCTCCCGCCCGGGCACTTCACGACCCGGCCCGTGCCTCCCGCCCGCGCCTCTCGCACCCAAGGCCGCAAGGGCCGCTGCGCCTGGTCCCGCCACCACGCCAGGGCGGCGGAGGTCGGCGCGGCTGACCGCGCTGGGGTCGCACCAGGCCAACCGGCGTGGGCGATCAGATGCCGTGGTCCGCGGCGAAGGCGGTCAGGCGGGCGACGGCGTCCCGTGTCCGGGTCCACGGGCGGACGATCAGGCGGTCCACGCCCATCGCCGCCCACGCGTCCACCTCCCGGGGCGACTCCAGCGAGGAGGCGTGGACGGTGACCGAGAAGGGCCGCCCGTCGCGCAACCGGGCCAGCCGTTCCAGCTGGGGCGCCGCCGACTCCAGCGTGTGGGGCATGCTGATCCAGCCGTCGCACAGCGTGGCGGCCCTGCGCAGCGCCGCCGCCGACTCGCCGCCGGCGAGGATGGGCAGCGGGCGCTGGACGGGTTTCGGCTCGAAGGCCACCTCGGGGAAGGTGAAGAACCGGCCGTGGTGGGCCACCGACCGCTCCGACCACAGGCGGCGGGTGACGGTGATGGCTTCGTCGAGACGCGGGCCGCGGGTGGCGAAGTCGATTCCGGCGGCCACCCACTCGCCCTGGTACCAGCCCGCGCCGACCCCGCAGACGGCCCGCCCGCCGGAGACGACGTCGAGGGTGGCGAAGGCGCGGGCGGAGACGAAGGGGTGGCGCAGCGCGAAGAGGTGCACCGCCGTACCGAGCCTGATCCTGGAGGTGAGGCCCGCCAGCCAGCACAGGTAGGCGGGCGCGTCGAACAGCGGCGTGTGCGGGGTGATGCCGGGCGAGGACGTGCCCGGGTAGCGGGCCAGTGACAGGTCGGTGGCGAACACCAGGTGTTCGGGTATCCACAGCGACTCGAAGCCGAGCTCGTCGGCGGCGACGGCGACGTCCTTCCACGCGGCGGGGTGGAGGAGCCCGAGCGGAACGCCGAACCTCACGCGCCGAACACCGCCTCGGTGACCCTGGCCCGGTGGGCGGCGGTGGTGCCGTAGGCGGCGGTGAGCGACCAGGTCCTGGACAGCCAGAAGCGCAGGTCGAGCTCGTCGGTGTAGCCGATGGCGCCGTGCACCTGGAGCGCGGCGCGGGCGGCGAGCGCGGCGGCCTCTCCGGCGGCGACCTTGGCGGCGCTCACGTCCCGATCGACGTTCTGCCGGGAACCGGCCCGGTCCACCGACAGGGCGGCCCGGTGGACCAGGGGCGCGGCGAACTCCACCGCGATCGCCACGTCCGCGAGCTGGTGCTTGACCGCCTGGAACGCCCCGATCGGCTGTCCGAACTGGGTGCGGGTCTTCGCGTACTCGACCGACCTGGCCAGCAGTTCCCTGGCCACCCCGACGAGCTGCGCGGACACGCCGACCGTGACCCGCCGCAGGAGCGGCCCCGTCGCGCCGGGCCCGGCGGCCACGGCGAGCGGGGCTTCCCGGACGGGGTCCGCGGTGAGTGTCGCCTGCCCCGGGGCAGCGGCGGCCGGCCGTTCCCGGGCGGGGTCCGCGGTGGGCGACGCCTGCCCCGGGCCGACAGCAGCCGGCCGTTCCCCGACGGGGTCCAACGTGAACGGCGCCTGCCCCGGGCCGGCAGCGGCCGGCCGTTCCTGGACGGGGGCCACCGTGCGCTCCCGGTCGACGGCGAACGGCATCCGCCCCGGGTCCACGGCGGCCAGCGGCTCCAGGACGCAGTCCGCCGGCGCGCCGCCCGTGGCGTCCAGCACCACGTCGGCCAGGTCGGCGTCCAACGCCACCCCGTCCACCAGGAGGGCGATCCGCCCCGCCCCCGGCGCGTACGGCGCGGCGGCCAGCGTCTCGACGACCGGCCCCGGCATGGCCGCCCGCCCGGTCTCCTCCACGGCGGGGATGACGTCGATGAGCGCGAGGCCGAGCCCGCCCGCCTCCTCGCCCACCAGCGCGGTGAAGAAGCCCAGCTCGGCCAGCTGTTTCCAGCCCGATCCGCGGTCGGAGGGGTGGCAGTGGTCGCGCAGCGCCTGCCGTACGGCGGCGCCGAGGGAGAGCTGCTCGTCGGTGAAGGTGAAGTTCATCGGGGCAGCCCCAGGACGCGTTCGGCGATGATGTTGCGCTGGATCTCGTTGGTGCCCGCGTAGATCGGGCCCGCGAGGGAGAACAGGTACGCGTCGAACCACGGCGTGGATGCCGCGCGCGGCCCGAGGAGTTCCATGGCGAGGGTGTGCATGCGCACGTCCAGCTCGGACCAGAAGACCTTGCCGAGGCTGGTGGTCGCGCCGAGCTCGCCCATGACGGCCGCGAAGGTGTGCAGCCGGTAGGCCTCGGCGTCGATCAGGCATCGGGCCGCCCGCTCGCGCGGCACGGGTCCGGCGTCCCTGGCGAGGGAGACGAGCCGGTTCGCGGTGGCGAGGAAGCGTCCGGGGCTGCGCAGGGTGAGACCGCGCTCGGACGAGGTGGTGGCCATCGCGATCTTCCAGCCCTGTCCGACCTCGCCCAGCACCATGTCGTCGGGCACGAAGACGCCGTCGAAGAAGAGTTCGGCGAAGCCGTGCGTGCCGTCGAGCTGGGCGATGGGCCGGACGAGCACGTCGTCCAGCGGGAAGAGGAAGTAGGTCAGTCCCTGGTGGCGCGATCCGGAGGTCCTGAACAGGCCGAAGCCGTGGGAGGCGAACGCGGCGCGGGAGCTCCACGTCTTGTGCCCGTACAGGAGCCAGCCGCCGTCGACCTGGACCGCTCGCGAGGCGAGCGCGGCCAGGTCGCTGCCGGCTCCGGGCTCGGACCAGGCCTGGGCCCAGACGTCCTCGGCCCGCGCCATCCTGGGCAGCAGCGTGGCCCGCTGCTCGGGCGTGCCGAAGGCGAACAGGGTGGGCGCGAGCAGGAAGATGCCGTTCTGGCTGACCCTGCCGGGGGCGCCGCAGGCCCAGTACTCCTCTTCGAAGATCAGCCACTCGATCGGGGAGGCGGCCCGCCCGCCGTACTCCTCGGGCCAGGAGACCACTGACAGGCGCGCGCCGGCCAGGGTCGCCTCCCACGCGCGGTGCGCCTCGAACCCTTCGCGCGTGTCCATGGAGGGCAACCGCGCGGGCACGTGAGCGGCCAGCCAGTCGCGTACCTCGGCGCGGAAGTCCTCCTCGGCGGGGGTGAAGTCGAGATCCACCCACCCAACCTAGCGCACGCTTGGTTACTTGAGAAGGTCGGCCACGCGTTCGGCGAGCGGGGTGGCGCTGGCCGGGTTCTGCCCCGTGGCCAGGCGGCCGTCGACCACGACCTGGGGCTGCCAGTCGGGCGCGGGCACGTGCGTCGCACCCTGGGCGACCAGGGCGTCGGCCAGCAGGAACGGCACGACGTGGTCCACCCCCGCGGCCTTCTCCTCGGAGTTGGTGAACCCCGCCACCCGCTTGCCCGACACCAGGGGGGTGCCGTCGGACAGCGTCAGGTTCACCAGGGCGGCGGGACCGTGGCAGACCGCGGCCACCACACCGCCGTTCTCGTAGACCTCGCGGCCGACGCGGGCGACGTCGGGGTCGTTCGGGAAGTCCCACATGGTGCCGTGGCCGCCGGCGAACAGGACCGCGTCGAAGTCGCGGCCGTCGAGGTCGGCCAGCCTGCCCGCGTCGCGCAGCTCGCCTGAGGCGAGGAAGGCGGACTGCGCGGCGTCCTCGGGGTCGTAGCCGTCCTGCGGCGGCTGCCCGCCGAGGACGCTGGCCACCCGCACCTCGAACCCGGCCTCGCGGAAGACGTGCCACGGATGGGCGGCCTCGGAGACGTAGTATCCGGTCTTTCGCACCCCGCCCAGGTCGTCATGACTGGTCAGGGCGATCAGAATGCGCTTGCTCATGCCTCGATGATGCGCGGCGCCCGCCATCGGCCACAAATCGCCGAACCTGCTATCAGACATCAGAATGCTGATATGTCGCTCTCGCTGGACCTCCTCAGGGCCTTTCTCGCTGTGCACCGGACGGGCTCCATCACGGCCGCCGCGCAGACGCTCGGGCTGTCGCAGCCCGCGGTCACCGCGCAGGTGCGGGCGCTGGAGGCGGCGCTGGACCGGCCGCTGTTCGACAGGCTGCCGCGGGGCGTCGCCCCTACCGCCGCCGCCGACGAGCTGGCCAGGCGGGTGGCGGGCGCCCTCGACGAGCTCGCCGCGGTCGTGGGGGCGGAGCTGCCCACGCAGCAGAGCGTGCACCTCGGCGGGCCGGCCGAGTTCGTCTGCGTGGAGGTCGTGCCCGTGCTCGCGCCGCTGGTCGCCGAGGGGCTGGTGCTGCGCACCACGTTCGGGCTGACCGACGACCTGCTGGCCGAGCTGGCGGCGGGCCGGCTCGATCTGGTGGTCTCCACGGTACGGCCGCGCGTGCGGGGCGTGCAGGCCGAGGCGCTCTACGACGAGGAGTTCGTGCTGGTGGCGGCGCCGGGCGTGACGAGGGACGCGCCGATCATCGCCTACGCGGAGGACCTGCCGATCATCAGGCGCTACTGGCGGACGGTCTTCGGCCGGCGGGCCGGCATGACGGCGGGGGCCATCATCCCCGACCTGCGCGGCGTGCTGGCCGCGGTGCGCGCCGGAGCCGGCGTCTCGGTGCTGCCCGCCTACCTGTGCGCCACCGACCTGGCGGCAGGACGCCTGGTCGCTCTCGCCGCGCCGGAGATCCCGCCGCTCAACACCGGCTACCTCGCGGTGCGCGCGGGCGGGCTGGCCAGGCCCGCGGTGGCACGGGTGTACCGGCACCTGCTCGGGGAGTTCCGCGGCAGGCTGCTGGAGGAGTCCTAGCCGGCGAAGCGGGCGGCGAGGGCGTCGAGCTCGGCGACCACCTCGGTGGAGACGGCGCGGCGGGGCAGCCGGGAGGCGAGCGCCGTACCGAAGCCGACCATCCTGACGGTGTCGTCGATGAACCCGTCGAGGTCCTCGGGCCACGGGAAGGACGGCTGGCTGATCAGCAGCGACGCGCACCCGTGCGCGGCCGACCACACCCCCAGGGCGAGCGCCTGCGGGTCGCCGTGGAGCACCCCGGCCGCCACGCACGCCGAGACCGCCGCCACTATGTAGCCGAAGCACGCCTCGGCGGCCGAGCCCGAGCCCTGCCGCATCATCAGCACCCGGTACTGCACGGGGTGGTCGAGCGCGAAGCGCACGTAGACCCGCCCGCACCTGCCGAGCGCCATGAAGGGATGGCCGACGTCGCGCGTGGCCTCGCGCATCCGCCGTTCGAGCTCGTTCCAGGCGCGCAGGCAGACCGCCTCGATGAGCGAGTCCTTGTCGGCGAAGTGCAGGTAGACCGACGGGGTGGACACCCCGGTACGGCCCGCGACCGCGCGCAGCGTCAGCGCCGCCTCGCTGCCCGTCTCGACCAGGAGCGCCTCGGCCGCCGCGAGGATCTCCTCGCGCAGCCGTTCGCCGTGACCCGGATTGGCCCGCACCCGTTTCATCCCATCAGGTTGACATCGTCAGGTTGACGCCGTCAATGTGACCATATGACGACATTTGGGGAAGCGACCGCTGTGGTGCCGCGCGCGGACGGTGGTTTCGACGCCACGCTGGACGAGACGTGGAGCGTCGGCGGCAAGGCGCACGGCGGCTACCTGCTGGCCGTCATGGGCAGGGCCGCCGTGGAGAGCGCGGGCCATGACCATCCGCACGTGACCGCGGTGAGCGGCGCGTTCGTCTCGCCCCCTGCCTTCGGACCCGCGCGGGTCGAGGTGGAGACGCTGCGGCAGGGCAAGGCCGTCACCCAGGTGCGTGCCCGCCTGTCACAGGACGGCGCCCCGCTGGTCGAGGCGCTGATCACGCTCGGCCGCCTCACGGAGGAGGACCCGTGGTGGTCGGACCTGGAGCCGGTGGACCTGCCCGACGAGCAGGAGTGCTGGCTGTCGCCGACCGAGCCG
The DNA here is from genome assembly GCF_040610675.1 of Nonomuraea sp. NPDC003804. NCBI lineage: Bacteria > Bacillati > Actinomycetota > Actinomycetes > Streptosporangiales > Streptosporangiaceae > Nonomuraea > Nonomuraea sp. NPDC003804. Next base: position 48,155 of record NZ_JBEXMT010000032.1, on the reverse strand, counting down.
CCCGGAGCGGGGATGCGGGTGCCGCTGATGGAGGTCATCGAGCAGCGGCTCAACCCCGCCCACCTCGCCTTCGCCTTCGGCGAGCCGTCCCGCAGGGGAGTGATCGCGGGCTGGCAGCGTCTGGCCGACGGCTCCGACTGGGACCCGCTGTCGCTGCTGGTCGCCATGGACCCGGTGCCGCCGGTCTCCTTCGACCTCGGCGCGACCGGGTGGGTGCCCACCATCCAGCTGTCGGCCTACATCAGGCGGCTGCCCGCCCCCGGCCCGCTGAGGGTACGGCTGACCGCCTCCGACGTGACCGGCGAGCGGATGGACGAGACCGCGCACGCCTGGGACGCCAAGGGCCGCCTCGTCGCCCAGGCCACCCAGCTCGCCGCCGTCCGCACCCCCGCCCGGCCCTGAACGTGAAGCCCTCATGAGGCCGGCGAGCGTGACCCCGCGCGCCGGACGGCGCTCAGCCGAGGTAGGCGGCGCGGACCACGGGATCGGCCCGGACCGACGACGGCGGACCCGTCGCGATGACCTTGCCGAGGTCGAGGACGACCAGACGGTCACAGGTGTCCATGACGAACCCCATGTCGTGCTCGACCAGCAGCACGGTGGTGTCGAGCGCGGCGATGACCGCGCGCAGCCGGGCGGTCTGGTCGGCGTCCAGGCCCGAGGTCGGCTCGTCCAGCAGGAGCACCGAGGGCCGGTCGGCCAGCGCGCGGGCCAGCTCGACCAGCCGCCGCTGTCCCACGGGGAGCGCGGCGGCGTAGGCGTCACGCAGCGGCAGCAGGCCGCACAGCTCCAGCACCTCGGCGGCCCGCTCGCGCCGGGCCGCCTCCAGGGCGCGCCTGCCGGGCAGGCCCGCCAGGTCGGCGAGCACGCCGCCCCCTCCGCCGCGCCACTCCATGGCGGCCAGGACGTTGTCGGCCACGGTGAGCCGGCCGAAGACCTGCGTGCGCTGGAAGGTACGGCGCAGCCCCGCCCGTGCCCGCCGTACCGCCGGGACGCCGGTCATGTCGGCGCCCGCGACCAGCACCCGCCCCGACTGGGGACGGCGCAGGCCGGAGACGACGTCGAACAGGGTGGTCTTGCCCGCGCCGTTCGGGCCGATCACGCCGCAGACCTGCCCCTCGGGCACGGTGAAGGAGACCTCGGACAGGGCGCGGACCCCGCCGAAGGCCACGCAGACGCCCTCGACGGCCAGCGCGGGCTCGGTCATGGTGACACCCCCAGGTAGGCGGCGGTCAGGCGGTCGGCGTCCACGTCGGCGCGAGGGCCCGTCCAGGTGACGTGGCCCAGGCGCATGAAGGCGACCCGGTCGGCGAGCGCCAGCGCCTCGGTGGCCTTCTCCTCCACCAGCAGCAGCGCCACGCCGCGCTCGCGCAGCTCGGCGAACACGGCGAAGACCTGCTCGACGACCAGCGGGGCCAGGCCGAGCGAGGGCTCGTCGGCGATCAGCACGCGGGGCGGCCTGACCAGGGCGGGCGCGAGCGCGAGCAGCTGCTGCTCGCCGCCCGACAGCGCTCCGGCCGGCACGGTACGGCGGGCGGCCAGCTGCGGCATCCGCTCGTAGACCTGGTCGGGCGCCTCCAGCCAGGTCCGCAGGTTCTCCTCGACGGTCAGCCCGGGGAAGACGCCGCGTCCCTCGGGCGCCAGGAACACCCCCGCGCGGGCACGCCGGTGCGCGGGCCGGCCGGTGACGTCGTGACCGTCGAGCAGCACCCGTCCCGTGGTGACCGGCACGTCCCCGGCGGCGACGGCGCAGGTGGTGGACTTGCCCGCGCCGTTCGCGCCGAGCAGGGCGACGACCTCGCCCGGCCTGATCTCCAGGTCGACGCCCCGCAGGACGGTCACGTCGCCGTAGCCCGCGACGACGCCGTCGAGCGCGAGCACCGGGACGGGATCGGGCGCCCCTTCCCGCCTGACCTCCTCGCCGGGACGCGCGGAGGGAGCCGGCCGCGCCGCCCCGGAGGCGAGCCAGGACCGCGCCGCGGAGGCACCCCCGGACGACCCGTTGGGCGATGGCGCGGAGGGATCCTCGGGCGGCCCGCCGGGCGGTGCCGCCAACGCGGCGGTGCTCACGGTGCCGGCGGTGCCGGCGGTGCCGGCAGTGCTGACCGTGCCGGCGGTGCTAGTGCCGGCGGAGCGGGCGGTGCGGCGGCGGTGGCGGGCCTCGGCGAGTTGGGCGAGGACACCGTCGGGATGCCGGGCGAGGATCATCCCGCCCGTCCCGAACAGGATCGCCCCGACGTGCGCGGAGATCTCCCAGCCGGCGAGCAGCTCGGGGAAGATCGCCGCGATCAGCCCGCCGAGCACCGCGCCGCCGATCCTGCGCACGCCCTGCAGCACCACGACGGCCAGCCACACGAACCCGGCGAACGCCGGCAGGTCCGTCGCCGTGATCGACCCCTTCGACGTCGCGTACAGCACCCCGCCGAGGCCGGCGATCGCCGACGCCAGCGCGAACAGCATGACCTTCGTCCGCGGCCCCGACACCCCGACCGTCGCCGCCGCGGCGGGCGCCGACCTGACGGCCAGGATCGCCCGGCCGGACACCGACCGTTCCAGGTTGCGGACCACCAGCCCGGCCAGCCCGATGAGCGCCAGCAGCAGCACGACCCGCACGCGCGGATCGGTGGTGTCGGCCACGCCGAAGGACAGGGCGGGCAGCGGCCAGCCGATGGTCCCGTTGCTGAAGGCGTCGACCTGGAAGAGCACCTGGTCGGCGAGCAGCGCCAGGGCGAGCGTGGCGAGTGTGAGGATCCTGCCGCCGAGCCGGAGTGCGGGCAGGGCCACCAGCACCCCGACGGCCGTGGCCGCCAGCACCCCGACCAGGATGGCCACGGGCAACGGCCAGCCGGAGGCGAAGGCCCACCCGCAGGTGAGCGCGGCCATCGCGGCGAAGGCCGCCTGCGCGAGGTTCACCATGCCGCCGATACCCGTCACGACCACGAACGAGCAGAAGATCAGCGCCAGCACCAGCCCCTGCGCCACCACGCCGACGTAGAAGTCGTCCGCGGGCCTGGTGAACGTCCACACCAGCAGCGCCGCCAGGCCGGCCAGCCACGGCAGCCGGCGCCGCCAGACGGGCAGGTCGGCCAGGTGGTCGGGCGGCGGCGCGTCCTGGGCGGCGCTGCCGGCCACCCGCTCCCGCGACCTGTTCAGCAGCACGAGCCCCACGAACAGCAGGATCACCGGGACGGCCGTGCGCAGCCCGGTGATCTCGGCCGCGAAGTCCGCGTAGCCGGCGACCAGGTTCTGCACCACGCCCAGCCCGAGGCCCGCGGCGAACGTCCACGGGATCGAGCGCAACCGGCCGAACACCGACGCCGTCGCCGAGGCGAACAGCAGCACGGTGAACGCCCCCGAGTCCAGCCCCACCACCGGCAGGGCCAGCACGCCTGCCAGGCCCGCCAGCCCGGAGCTGAGCGTCCACGCCAGCGCGGAGGTCGCGTCGGCGTCGATCCCGCGCAGCGTGGCCAGGCCGCGCCGGTCGACCGCGGCCCGCATCCGCAGCCCGTACGGCGTGTGCCGCATGAACAGCCACAGCCCCGCCGCCACCAGCGCCGCCACGCAGAAGGTGATGACCTGGTCGGAGTCGAAGCTCATCCCGCCGAGCGAGACCTGCGCCGCCGGATAGGGGCCGACGCCGTGCGGCAGGGCGGTGGCGTCGGCGGGCGGCAGGCCGAGCGGCTCGTCCAGCAGGTCGGCGACGAGCAGCCCGAGCGCGGGCAGCGCGATGGTCAGCCCGATCGTCGCCACGATCTGCGCGGTCTCTCCCGCGTGGGCCAGACCCCTGAACATCGCCTTGTGCAGGCCGTAGCCGAGCAGCGGGGCGAACCCGGCGACGGCGAGCAGGGCCGCGGCCCATCCAGGCCAGCCCAGACCGACGTTGAGCTCGAAGAAGACCAGCGCGGTCAGGAAGCCGACCGCTCCGTGGGCGAAGTTGAACACGCCGGTGGCGGCGTACGACAGGGTCAGGCCCGACGCCATCACGGCGAAGACGGCGCCGGTGACCAGCCCGCTCAGGACGTAGGCGAGCATCTACTTGAGCGGGACGTTGTCGAAGCACTTCATGTTCTTGGCCACCTGGTAGGCCCCGGCCTGGAGCCTGACCAGGGCGCCGCAGCCGTTGGGCTCGTCGTGGTCCTTGGGGTAGCGGATCCTGCCGAATCCGGCGTTCTCGTAGCTGAACGAGCCGTTGCCCGTGGCCAGGAACTTCTCGCGGGTGAGGTCCTTGCCGGTCTGTTCGAGCATCTTCAGGAAGATGTCGGCCGACCAGTACCCGATGGCCAGGTGCTGGGTGAGCGCGGTGCCGGGGGCGATCTTCTCCACGTCCTGCCTGAGCTGGGCGATCTCGGGGGCGCTCGACTCGAAGGGCTCGAACATGGGGGCGGCGATCACGCCCTCGAGGGCCTGGGCTGTGGCGGCGTCCTTGAGGATGGCCGCGTCGTAGCTGGTGGCGTCGCTGAGCACGCCCTTGTAGCCGGCCTTCTTCAGCGCGGAGTAGAGGCCGACGTTGAACTTGGTGCCGGCGATGATCGACACCACGATGTCGGGTGGCCCGCCGCCGTCCGAGGTCATGATCTTGTCGACGTAGGGCAGCCAGTCGGCGGGCGGCGCGGCGGCCGGCAGCGCCGAGTTGAGCCCGACGAGCTCGAAGCCCGCGGCCTGGAAGGACTGGGAGATGGTCTTGCCGCCGTACTTGCTGCCGCTGGAGTCGGAGGTCTGCACGTAGACGGTCTTGCCCGCGGCGCCGCCGAGCAGGTCGGCCATCTGGTTGCCCCACCAGGTCTGGGAGCCCGCGCCCGGCTTGGGCGCCAGGCAGCCGTTGTATCCGAAGCCGGTTCTGGTGCCGCACCACTGCGGGCCGGTCGCCCAGCCGAACCACGGCACGCCCTGCTGCTCGAGGAAGACCGCGCCGCCGAAGTTGGGGGCGTGGACGGGGACGAGGGCGAACACCTTGTCCTTCTGGACGAGCTTCTTGGCCGCCGCGTCGCCCTTGGCGGCGTCCTGGGTGTCGTCCTCGGCGCCGACGAACTCGATCTTCCGGCCGTGGACGCCGCCGGCCGCGTTCGCCCGCTCGAATCTGGCCCTGGCGCCGATCTCGGCGTCCTTGGTGGAGTAGCCGCTGGCGCTGGTCTTGGTGAGTACACCGCCGACCCGCACCGTCGTGTCGGTCACCCCCGGGGTCTGCCCGCCCGGAGCCGCCGCCTTCTGTTGCGCCGCGCATCCCGCGATCGCCATCACCGTTGCCAGCACCACGAGTTCTCGCCGCAACCCAGCCTCCGCCTTTTTGGCCTAGCGCTCGCTTGGTTTTGCGTCAGAGTAGGTTCGGGCCGAATAGGTGTCAACGCTTCTCAACCAAGCATGTGCTTGCTACGGTTCGGACATGCTGATGCGCGCCGCCGTCCTGACCGGATTCCACCGGCCGATGGAGATCCGCGAGGTGGAGATCGCCGATCCCGGCCCGGGCGAGGTGCGCGTCCAGATCAAGGCCTCCGGCGTGTGCGGGTCCGACCTCAAGGCCATCGACGGCAAGAGTCCCGTGGTCCGGCAGCCGCCGTTCATCCTCGGCCACGAGAGCGCGGGCATCGTGGAGAGCGTCGGCGAGGGCGTGACCGCGGTCGCGCCGGGCGACCACGTGATCATCTCCATGAGCGGCCCGTGCGGGAAGTGCCGGCAGTGCGGGGCCGGCCGCTTCCACCTGTGCTCGGGCCCCGCCAGGATGACCGCGATCATGGGCGGCGAGCCCAGGGTCACCATGGACGGGCAGGAGACGCGCCGGTTCATCGGCATCGGCGCCTTCGCCGAGTACGCCGTCGTCAGGGAGGCGATGTGCGTGAAGATCGCCCCCGACGCGCCGTTCGACGCCATGTGCCTGCTGGCGTGCGGCGTCATCACCGGGGTCGGCGCCGTCCTGAACGTCGCCCGGGCCGGCCAGGGCTCCAGCGTGCTGGTCGTCGGCTGCGGCGGCGTCGGGCTGAACGTCGTCCAGGGGGCGGTGCTGGCGGGCGCCACCACGATCATCGCCGCCGACGTCGTCGAGCAGAAGCTCAAGCTCGCCGCCCGCTTCGGCGCCACCCACACCCTGCTCGCCGGCGACCTCCCCCGGCAGGTCGGCGAGATCGTGCGCGGCGGCGTCGACCACGCCTTCGACGCCACGGGCGTCGCCGGCGTCCTCGGCCAGGCCTTCGCCGCCACCCAGCCGGGCGGCACCACGGTCATGGTCGGCAGCCCCGCCGCCGCCACCCCCCTGACCATCGAGCCCGGCCTGCTGTTCGCCTCCCGCCGCCTCATGGGCACCCAGGGCGGCGACGCGGCCCCCCACCGCGACCTGCCCATGCTGGCCGCGCAGTACCAGCGCGGCCGTCTCGATCTCGACGGCCTGATCACCGAACGCCTCCCCCTGGCCGACATCGACCAGGCCGTCGCGCACGTCCGCCAGGGCACCGTCGCCCGCTCCGTGATCGTCTTCTAGCCCGCCGTCCGCCACGGCGCCGCCCGGCCCTACGATGGTGTGATCATTGGCGACGGCCCCGGGCGGAAGCGGGACGATGACCACACTCGAGCAGGGACGCGACACCCGCACCAGGATCCTGGCCGCCGCCCGCACGCTGTTCGCCGAGCGCGGCTACGCCGCCACGTCGCTGGCCGACATCGCCGCCGCGGTCGGGCTGACCAAGACGGCCGTCGCCTACCACTTCCACCCCAAGGACACGCTGGCCGCCGAGCTGATCGCGCCCTGCGCCGACGACATGCTCGACCTGCTGGGCACCGACTTCGCCGACCGGCGCGCGCTCGTGACGGCGCTGGCGGCCTTCACCGTACGGCACCGCGCGGTGATCAGGCTGGTCATGGAGGACCTGGGCGGCGCCGACGACGCGCCCGCCGGATCACCGGGCGAGGCCATCAGGACCTTCCGCGACGAGATCTTCACCAAGCTCGTCGGCCCCGAACCGACGCGGGAGACGCGGGTACGCGGGTGGGCGGTGCTCGGCGCGCTCCAGTGGGGCGTCGTGCAGACGATGGACCTGCCCGAGGAGAGCGTGCTGCCCGTGCTCACCGCGGCCGCCCTCGCCATCTGAGGAGGGGGCGGCCGGACGGTCGTCAGTCCGCGGGCGATCCAGCGCCGGAGGTCGGCGCGGGAGTCGGCTCGGGGTCGGTGCCCGCGGGCGGATCGACGTCGGGTGGCGTGCTCGGCTCGCCAGGGTCGGGGAACGACTGACCCGCCACGCCGACCGTGATCACGATCGGCTGTCCAGGCGCGGCGCACGTGCCGGGCGACACGCTCTGCCCGAGCACCGAGTCCACCTGGCCGATCTCGCCGACGATCTGGGGCCGCTGCCGTACCGCGAGGCCCGCGTCTCCCAGCACGGCCCGAGCCTCACGCCTGGACAGCCCCACCACCTGCGGCACCCGCACGCCGTGCCGGGCCACCGTCAGCGCGACCGCGCGGCCCGCCGTCACGCGCGCGCCCGCCGCCGGCCTGCTGCTGATCACCTGGTCGTCGGGCAGGTCGGAGCAGCTCATGCCGATCCTGCCCACCTTCAGTCCCGCCGTCTTCAGCGCCGCCTCGGCGGCCTCGCGCGACATCCCCGTCAGCGCGGGCACCTCCACACCGCCCGCCGACACCTTCAGGTCGACCCTGGTGCCCCTGGACACCCTCGCTCCCGGTCCAGGCGTGCTCCCCAGCACCTCGCCCGACGGCCGTGAGGATTGGCTCGATCGCACCGACCCCACGACGAGCCCCGCGCCCTCGATCGCCCTGATCGCCGCGGCACGGTCCAGTCCCACGACGCCCGGCACCGCGTACAGGACCGGCTGAGCGGGCACCGTGAGCGGCGGGCGCTTGACCGTCGCGGGGCTGTCGCTGATCCTGCCCGAGCCCTGCTGGACCGTCGCCGGGGTGGGCGTCCCGGTCACGACCGCGGACCTGGGCGCGGCGGCGGCCGGTGTCCTGGCGCTCGGCAGGGCCGGCACCAGGACGGCGACCAGCACCGCGGCGCTGATCAGCAGCGCGGAGGAGACCGCCAGCGAGACGCGGTTGGCGGCGGGCCCCGCCCAGCGGCCCGGATGGGTGGCCTCCGGTGTCCAGCCCGCGGGTCCCGGCCACGAGGGATGGCCTTCGCCCACGTCACCCACCGAATGCACCGGCCGGGGGCCCGCCGGATCCCCCGACGTCCAGTGGCCCGCCGGATCCGCCAGATCTCCCGCCGGCCGGGCGCCCGCGGGATCCCCCGCCGGCCAGGGGTTCGAGGGATCCGCCGTCGGCCGGGGGCCCGCCGGACGCCTGGCGGGCGCCGCGCCCGAGCCGGAGGCCCGGACCGCTTCCCTCAGCCTGGCGCCCGCGACCGGCTCGGCGCCGCGCTGCGCCGGGATCTCCGGCAGCAGGTAGCCGCCCGAGGCCCCGGTCGCCTCCGGCTCGGCCAGCGGGTCCGGATCCACGCGCAGGATGTGCGGCGCGGGCGAGCGCAGCACCTCCGCCGGCACGCCCTCACCCGCGCCCAGCAGCGCCAGCAGCAGTTCCCCGCTGGCCGGCCGGTTGCGCGGGTCCTTGTCCAGGCAGCAGGCGACCAGGCCGCGCAGCCGCCCGTCGAGCCGCCCCAGCTCGGGCTGCGCGGTCAGGATGCGGTGCAGCACCGGCGCCACCGAGTCCTGCCCGAACGGCGCGGCGGCGTTGGCCGCGAAGCACATCGTCGCGCCCCATGCGAACACGTCCACCGCTCCGGTGATCGCCGAGGCGGTGATCTGCTCGGGCGCCATGTAGGCGGGCGTGCCCACGCCCCTGCCACTCACGGTCGCCGCCGCGTCCAGCACCTTGGCCAGGCCGAAGTCGATCACGCGGGGGCCGTCGGAACCGAGCAGCACGTTCTGCGGTTTTAAGTCACGGTGCACGATGCCGGCGCGGTGGATGGCGGCCAGCGCGGTGGCGGTGCCGACCGCGAGCCGTTCGAGGGCGCCGCCGCCGCGCGGGCCCTCGAGTGCCACGTCCCTGGCCAGCGAGGGTCCTTCGACGTACTCGCTGACGATGTACGGCCTGCCGTCGTCCAGCCCGGCGTCCACCACCTGCGCCGTGCAGAACCGCGCGACCTGCTTGGCCAGCTCGACCTCGCGCAGGAAAGCCGCAGGCTCCTCGCCCACGGGTCCGTGCAGCAACTTGATCGCGAAAGAGTGCTCGCCTAACTCGCCGAGGTAGACGATCCCCTGACCGCCCTCCCCCAGCCGCCCGGACAGTTCGTAGTCGCCCAGTCGCTGAGGGTCCCCCGCCCGGAGCGGTTTCGGCACGGGCGCCTCCCCTCGCCGCCCACCGGTTACCTCTCTACTGAAGTCGAGGGATCGCGGCGCGTCAACGGACCGTGACGCCGTTGTGATGTCCTATTTCTGGATACTTCCCGTGTAGCGAGGGGTGTCCTCGCCCGCTCTGATCACCTGAAACGTGTACCCGCGCGCGTCCTCCGCGGCGAACACCACCCGGCCGGGATGGCATCCCTCACCCCTGACCTGCGACAGGTCGTAGGTGGCCGGGTCGACTCTGGTCAGGACGCCGTCACAGTGGAGGCTCTGGCCCCACCGCATGGTGCCCCCGGCCGCGTCGCCCCGCAGGCTCAGCTGTATCGGGAAGGTGACCTTCGAGCTAGGGTGATGGGCCGCGCCGGACCACTCGCCGGCGAGCGGCGGCGGATCGCCGCGCCACGGGCTCGCCAGCGCGAGCGCGCCCGCCGCCAGCGCCAGCGCGCCGGCCACCGCCGCCGCGATCCACCACCGCCACCACCGCCGCGGCCACCGCCCGGCACGGCTCGGCCGTGCCGGGTGCTCCGCGGCCACGAGCGTGCCCTCGTCGGTGCGGCTCGCGGCTGCGCGCTCGGCCGCCGAGACCGGTGGGCGCCCCGGCGCCGCCGTCCCCTGGACCGAGCGGGGCGCGGGCGGGCAGGCCACGGGCGGAACGGCGCCGGGCAGAGTGGCGGTGGACGAGGCGCCGGCGGGCGGGGTGACGGCGGGCGGGGCGGCGGGCCCGCCGAGCAGGACAGCCAGCGCCTCCTCCGCCGTAGGCCGCTCCTGCGGCGCCCTGGCCAGGCACGCCACCACCAGCTCCCGCAGCGTTCCCGACAACTGCCCGAGGTCCGGCGTGCCGTACAGGATCCTGCCGAGCACCGCGGGATAGGAGTCGGCGGCGAACGCGGCCCGCCCGCTGGAGGCGAACGACATGGTCAGCCCCCACGCGAACAGGTCCACCGGCGTGCCCGCGGGCTCCCCGCTGATCTGCTCGGGGGCCAGGTAGGCGGGCGTGCCGACCGGTTGGGCGCCGACGGTGCTGGTGGAGTCGATCAGCCGCGCGATCCCGAAGTCGATCACCCGTGGCCCCTCCGGGCCGAGCAGCACGTTCTGCGGCTTGAAGTCGCGGTGGACCACGCCCGCACGGTGGATCGCCGCCAGCGCGGTCATCGTGCCCACCGCGAGCCGGTCGAGGGCGCCGCCCGTGCGCGGCCCCTCCCGTGTGACGAGCACGTGCAGCGACTCGCCTTCGACCAGCTCGCTGACGACGTACGGCCTGCCGTCCGTCACCCCCGCGTCGAGCACCTGCGCCGTGCAGAACGGGGCCACCCTGCGGATGCTCTCGAGCTCCGCCCGCAGCCGCCGCTCGGTGCGCAGGCCCTGCGCGTCGTCGGAGCGGGCGTGCAGCCACTTGACCGCCACGCGCTTCCCGCCGGGCGACAGCGCCTCGTAGACCACGCCCTGGCCGCCCTGGCCGAGCCGGGCGAGGACGCGGTATCCCTGAAGGTCCTGCGGATCGCCCGGTTGGAGGGGGCTCGACGGCATGCCGACAACTATAGGAAGGCGGCGTACCGGTCGAGAACCGGCAGCACCTCGTCGGCCGTCCCGCTGGGCAGCGACAGCACGGTCTCCTCGATGCCGAGCGCGGCGTAGTAGTCGAGCTTGCCGCGGGTGGGCAGGGTGCCGAACGGGATCACCTTCGCCGTCGCCGACGCCTCCCGCAACGCGGGCAGCGCCGCCTTGATGCCCTTGCCGCCGATCGGCATCCAGCCGTCGGCGTACTCGGCGACGTGCGCGAACAGGGTGGGTCCCGCGGCTCCGCCCACGTAGACCGGCGGCCCCGAGACCGGCTTGGGCCACGACCACGACGGCTCGACGCCGTCGAAGGCCGCCACCTCCCGGCTCCACAGGGCCTTCATCGCCAGCACGTGGCGCCTGGCCACCTGCCGCCGCTCCCGGTACGGCACGCCGTGGTTCTCGATCTCCTCCACGTTCCAGCCGAAGCCGACGCCGATCACCACGCGCCCGCCCGACAGGTGGTCCAGCGTCGCGATCGCCTTGGCGGTGACGATGGGCTCGCGCTGGGCGGCCAGCAGGATGCCGGTGCCGAGCGTGATCGTCGAGGTCACGGCCGCCGCCGAGGCCAGGGCGACCAGGGGGTCGAGCGTGCGCCGGTACTCCTCGGCGAGCTGCGGCGTACCGGTGGGCGGCGGGGTGCGGCGGGACACCGGGATGTGGGTGTGCTCGGGCAGGTAGAGGGAGGAGAAGCCGCGTTCCTCGGCCGCCCTGGCCAGGTCGGCGACGGGCATCGCCAGGTCGGTGCTGAACATCGTGACGCCAAGCCGCATGACCGCTCCTTAACCAAGCGATTGCTCGGGACCGGTTCTTAGAGTAGCTTGCCGCTCATGGGATTCGCTGCGGTCGCGGGCGTGCGGCTGTTCTACACCGACGACGGCTCAGGCGACACGACGCTGCTGCTCGTCCACGGCTGGGGCGCCGACTCCCATCAGTGGGCGCGACACATCCCCACCCTCGCCGGCAGGCACCGTGTCATCGCGGTGGACCTGCGCGGACACGGCTACTCCTCGGCGGAGGACAAGGGCAACAACCCCGTCCGCATGAGCGAGGACCTCGTCGACCTGCTCGACCTGCTCGACGTCGAGCGGTGCTTGGTCGTCGGCCACTCCATGGGCGCGGTGATCGCCTCCCGCCTGGCCGTCGAGCACCCCGCGCTCGTCACCGCCGTCATCGGCGTGGACCCCGGCTACGGACGTCCCGACGAGGTCGTGGCCATGGCGGTCGCGATGCGGGAGGCCCCCGCCGTCCAGATCGACCAGTGGTGCTACACCCCCGCCTCCCCCGGCTGGCTGCGCGAGTGGCACCGGCGGCGGCTGCTGGCGACACCGCCGCACGTGCTGGCCGAGGCGTACGACGGGCTGTGGTCGGGAGAGGAGGCGATCGGCTCGCGCGGCGCGGCCGAGCCGTACCTGTCTCGCCGGACCTGCCCCGTGCTCACGTTCTGGACCGACCCCGCGCAGGCGGCGTGGGAGACGGGCCTGTTCACCCACCCCGCCTCGCGCACGGTCTGCTGGCAGGGCAGCGGACACCGGCTGCACGAGGAGCGGCCCGCCGAGTTCTTGCTCGTGGTCAACCAATGGCTGAAGGAGATCTCCCGGTGAAGTTCGCCATCTTTCTGAACCCCCAGATCCCCGGCTCGGGGTACGCGGCCGAGGAGAACGCGCGGGCCAAGCGGCCGATCGGACGGGACACCGAGTCGTACCAGAGGCTGCTGCACGAGGTGCGGGAGATCGCGGTGCACGCCGACCGGATCGGCTTCGACGCGCTCATGATGACCGAGCACCACTTCCACTCGGAAGGGATGGAGTTCTCGGTCAACCCGCTGATGTTCCTGACCGACCTGGCCGCGCGAACCGAGCGCATCCTGCTGGCGCCGCTCGGACTCGTGCTGCCCGCCTGGGATCCGATCAGGGCGGCGGAGGACGTGGCGCTGCTCGACCAGTTCTCCAAGGGACGGCTGCGGCTGGGCGTGGCGCGCGGCTACCAGAACCGGTGGATGAACGTCCTTGGCCAGCGCTGGCACGCGGCGGCGGCCAGGTCGGACGGCTCGTCGAGCGACAACCGCAACTTCGACGTCTTCGGCGAGATCCTCAAGATCATGAAGATGGCCTGGACGCAGGAGACCCTCCGCTACAAGTCCGACGTCCTCGACTACCAGGTGCCGTATCCCTTCGAGGGGATCGAGGGGTGGCCCGCCACCGAGTGGACGCGGACCTTCGGCGCGCCCGGCGAGCTCGACGACGAGGACCGGGTCCAGGCGGTCAGCGTCTGCCCCCGGCCGTACCAGAACCCGCACCCCGAGCTGTGGCAGCCGTTCACGATCTCCGACCGCTCGGTCATCAGGGCGGCGCAGGAGGACATCCTGCCGTGGATGTTCACCCCCAACCCCGACGACCACGCCGCGAAGGCCAAGCTCTACCAGGAGGAGTCGGCCAAGCAAGGCCGTCGCTACAAGCTGGGCGAGCACACCGGCATCCTCAAGATCGTCGGGATCGCGGACACCACCGAGGAGGCGATCAACACCTACGGCAGGAACATCCCCAAGGACTTCGCCGCCTTCTTCGGACCGTTCGGCTACCTCGAGGTGCTGCGCAAGAAGGAGGACGACAAGCACCGGCCGATCTCGCCGGAGAAGGGCGACGTGCGGCGGATGAACGACGTCGAGATGGCGCTGTTCGGCTCACCCGACGACGTCAAGCGCGGCATCCAGCGCATGCTCGACCGCATGCCCGACCTGGAGTGGTTCGGCCTGTACATGCAGGGCCAGCAGGGCGTGCTCCCGCTCGACACGGTCAAGCGCAACCTCGAACTGTTCGCCACCAAGGTCATCCCGGAGTTTCTGTGAAGTTCTGGCTCGGCGCCTCCTTCTGCGACACCTCCGAGTTCCTCGACCTGGCGGTGGCCGCCGAACGCTGCGGTTTCGACACCTTCACGCTGTCGGACCACCTGTTCTTCGCCGACTTCAGCACGCCGTACCCCTACGGCAGGATGCGCTGGACGGCCGAGACGCACTGGCCGGACGTGTGGGTGACGATCGGCGCGATGGCGGCGGTGACCACGCGGCTGCGCTTCTCGCCCAACGTCTACATCGCGCCGGCGCGCGACCTGATCACCGTGGCCAAGCAGGTGTCGACGGCCGCCGTCCTGTCCGGCGACCGGGTGAGCTTCGGGGTGGGCGTCGGCTGGTGCAAGGAGGAGTTCGTCGCCACCGGGCAGGACTTCCACACGCGCGGGCGCAGGCTGGACGAGATGATCCCCCGTCTGCGGGAGCTGTGGTCGGGCGAGCAGGTGGACCTGCCGGGGCTGCCGCCGCTGTCGATGTCGCCCGTGCCCGCCGCGCCCGTCCCGATCTACGTCGGCGGCGACAGCGAGGCGGCGCTGCGCAGGGCGGCCAGGGTCGGTGACGGCTGGATCGGCAACCGGATCTACACCGAGGAGCAGATCGACGCCGTCCTCGCCGACCTGCGCCGCTACCTGAAGGAGTACGGCAGGCAGGAGGACGCGCTCGAGATCATCGCCCCGCTGGCGGTGCTCCCGGAGGCGGCCACCTACCGGCGCTTCGCCGACAAGGGCATCACCGGCACGATGGCCGCGCCGTGGTGGCTGTCGCCCGAAGAGCCCAAGGTCGACACGATGGAGCGCTTCGCCGAGGAGGTCATCGCCAGGATGTGAGACGTGCCGGGGGCCCGGTCGGCGGCGGGCGGCCCCGGGGGCGTGGTCGGGCGGGCGGCGCGGGGCCGATAGCCTCGACGCATGCTGGAAGAGATCATGGCGACCCGCTATGTGACCCCGTTGCGGGAGGGTGGGTCGCTGCCGGGGGTGGTCGAGGCCGACGACCTCGGCACCTACGTCGTGAAGTTCCGTGGTGCCGGGCAGGGCCCCAAGGTGCTCGTCGCCGAGATCATCTGCGCCGAGCTGGCCAGGCGGCTCGGCCTGCGCACCCCCGAGCTCAAGCTCGTCGACCTCGACCCGCAGATCGGCCTGCGCGAGCCTGACTTCGAGATCCAGGCGCTGCTGCAGGCCAGCGCCGGGCGTAACGTCGCGGTCGACTTCCTGCCCGGCGCCCTCGGCTTCGACCCCCTGTCCTGGCGGCCCGACGCGGGCTTCGCCGCCGAGGTGCTGTGGTTCGACGGCCTGATCCACAACGTCGACAGGACGTGGCGCAACCCCAACCTGCTGGTCTGGCACCACGACACCTGGCTCATCGACCACGGCGCGGCGTTGTGGTTCCACTACAGCTGGAAGAGCGCCGACCCGCAGCGGCCCTTCGACGCCGCGGACCATGTCCTGGCGCCGTTCGCGGCCGACGTGTCCCTGGCGGGCGACCGGCTCGCCGCGAAGATCACCAGTGAGCTGCTGGCCGAGGTGACCGCGCTCGTGCCCGACGAGTGGCTGGAGGGCGAGCAGGGCTTCGAGTCGGCGCAGGCCGTACGCGAGGCGTATGCCGACCACCTGCTGGCCCGCGCCCACGGCCCGCGCGAGTGGCTGACGGCCGCGGCGAAGGCCGCGCCGAAGAGCGGGCCGGGCTCGGTCGGCGCTTTCTGGAAGCAGGGAGACAAGTGATGGGACGCGACGTCTACGAGTACGCCGTCATCCGTGTCATCCCGCAGATGGAGCGCGGCGAGCAGATCAACGTCGGGATCCTGCTGTACTGCCAGCCGCGCGACTACCTGTGCGCCCGTGTGGAGCTCGACGAGGACCGCCTGCGCGCCCTCGACCCCGCCGCCGACCCCGGCGAGGTACGGCTCGCGCTGGCGGGCTACGAGCTGGCCTGCGGTGAGGCGGCGGGGCCGTTGGAGCGCGAGTCGCTGGGCAGCAGGTTCCGCTGGCTGACCGCGCCACGCAGCACGGTCGTCCAGACCTCCCCGGTCCACGCGGGGCTGACCACGGACCCGGAGGCCGAGCTCACCCGCCTGTTCGACCGTCTCGTCCGTCTGTGAGGGCGGCGGGCCGGACGCCAGGCTCACGACACCGACCATGAGGAGCCCTCGATGACCGTTCGCCGTGTCGTGCCCAACTTCACCTGCGCCGCCGACCCCGGCGGCCGCGTGATCAACGTCCTGGGCCACCGCTAGCCGAGCGGGCGGGGGCTGGTCCGCCCGGTCGCCGGAGCGTTACCGTTGAAGAAAAACTGCTCCGTCCCCCAGCGGTGGCCGATCGGTGCGCTCGACAGCGCCGGAGGTGCCCATGAACGACTACCCGCCGATCGCGGACCACGGCATAGTCGGGGATCTGCAGACCGCCGCCCTCGTCTCCGGTACGGGCACCATCGACTGGTGGTGCACGCCCCGCTTCGACTCCCCGAGCCTGTTCGCCTCCATCCTCGACAGCGATCGCGGGGGGCACTGCCGGCTCGCCGCCGACCTGGACGACGTCCCCGAGGCGACGGTCCGGCAGCTCTACCTGCCGGACACCGCGGTCCTGGTCACCCGCTTCATGGCGCCCGGCGGGGTCGGGGAGGTCGCCGACTTCATGGAGCCGGACACCTCCACCACCCCGTCGGACCGGCACCGCCTGGTGCGGGCGATCCGGATGGTCCGCGGCAGCCTGCCCTTCGAGCTGGTCTGCCGTCCCCGCTTCGACTACGGCCGGGCGCAGCACACCCTCGCCTTCCTCGACGACGGGTCGGCTCTCTTCCACGGCCCCGGCACGGACCTCCACCTGCAGGCCAGCTTCCCTCTCACTCTGCATCCGGACGGCAACGACGTCACCGCCCGCTTCACCCTCCAGGCCGGCGACGTGGTCGCCATCACCCTGACGAGCGACCGCAGCGGCCGGCCCACGACCCCGCTGACCGGCGACGACGTCCTTCGCAGTTTCGAGGCCTGCACGGGCTTCTGGCTCGGCTGGCTGCGCGCGTCGCGCTACCGCGGCCGCTGGCAGGACATGGTGAACCGGGCGGCGATCACTCTCAAGCTGCTCACCTACGCGCCCACCGGCGCGCCGATCGCCGCGGCCACCATGGGGCTGCCCGAGCAGATCGGCGGCGAGCGCAACTGGGACTACCGCTACACCTGGGTCCGTGACGCCTCTCTGTCGGTCAGGGCGCTGATCGACCTCGGCTTCGTCGAGGAGGCCCACGCCTTCCGCCGGTGGCTGCGTGACCGTCTGCTCGACGGCGGCACCACCTCGGGCGAGCCGCTGCAGATCATGTACCGGATCGACGGCGACCCGCACCTGACCGAGGAGATCCTGCCCCATCTGGAGGGCTACCGGAAGTCGGCGCCGGTCCGGGCCGGCAACGCCGCCGCCGGCCAGATCCAGCTCGACATCTACGGCGAGGCCGCCGACGCCCTGGCGCAGACCCGCAACGTGGGGAGCATCCGCGGCTGGCAGGCCCTCGCGGGGCTGCTCGACTGGCTGGCCGACAACTGGGACCGCCCCGACGAGGGGATCTGGGAGACCCGCGGCGGGCAGCAGGAGTTCACCTTCAGCCGCCTGATGACCTGGGTCGCCTTCGACCGCGGCATCCGCATGGCCACCACGCACTCCCGTCCCGCCGGCCTGGCCCGCTGGCTGAACGCCCGCGACGCCGTCTTCGACCAGATCGTCACGCGCGGCTGGAACACGGACCGGCGGGCGTTCGTCCAGCACTACGCCACCGACGTCCTGGACGCCTCGCTCCTGCTCATGCCGCGCGTCGGGTTCTTCGATCCCCGTGACCCCGACTGGCTGAGCACTCTCGACGCCATGGACAGGGAGCTGGTCAGCGACAGCCTCGTCTACCGCTACGACCCGGCCGCCTCCCCTGACGGGCTGCGCGGCTCGGAGGGCACCTTCAACCTGTGCAGCTTCCTCTACGTGGAGGCCCTGGCCCGCTCAGGGCGGCTGCGGCAGGCCCGCTACGCCTTCGACAAGATGCTCACCTACGCCAACCACGTCGGCCTGTTCGCCGAGGAGATCGGCCCGTCGGGCGAGCAGCTCGGCAACTTCCCGCAGGCCTTCACCCATCTGGCGCTCGTCGCCGCGGCCATGGCCCTGGACGAGGAGCTCGACCGCGCGCACCAGTAGGGCCGCCGCGCGCCTCGCGGCTAGGGGCGGGCGTCGATCTGCCGGGCCAGGCCGTCCAGCAGCATGTCCAGCCCGAAGCGGAAGGCGCCCTCGGGGTCGCTGGCCATGCCGGTGGCCTCGCCGAGGCTCGTCGAGACCCGCCGCGCGACCGGATAGGCTGTGCCCGCCGTCGCCGCGGCCAGGGCGGGGGCGACGCCTTCCCACCACTGCACGTCGGTGAGCGCGCTCTCCTCCCTGATGCGCCGCAGCGAGATCACCCAGCGCGCCGCGCTGGAGACCAGCCCGAGGATCGCCGTGAGCGCCCGGTCCATCTCGATGTCGCTCAGCCCCAGCCCGTCGAGGGCCGAAAGCTCGGCCTCGTACTTGCCGGACACCCCGGGGCCTGGCACCGGACGGCCGGGCGCGGCCTCCACCGTCCACGGATGGGCCATGTGGTGGTCCCAGTTGGCCTGCGCGATGCGCTCGGCCCTGGCTCGCCACGGTCCGGCCTGCGCGGGTGGCGCTCCCTCGGCGTAGACCTCCGCGGCGACGGCGTCGAGCATGAGCTCGATGAGTTCCGAGCGGCCCGCGATGTAGGGGTAGAGGGCCATCGGGCTGACGCCGAGGTCGCCGGCCACCCTGCGGATGGTGAGCGCGTCGAGCCCCTCCTGGTCGGCCACGGCGATCGCGGCGTCCGTGATGCGTTTGGGGGTGAGCCCTGATCGGCTCACCGCCTCGGCGGGCCGCCACAGCAGCCCGATCAGCTTGATCGGGTCTCCCGGCCGCTCGGCTCTCTTCGCCACCGTCAACTCCCTTCGGTTTACGCTGTACTATACATTGTCCGAAACGATGGGAGGGCACGTGAACAGCGAAATGACCGTTCCTACCCCGATCCAGGCGAGGGGGGTGCGCAAGCGGTTCCCCGGCACCGAACGTCCCGCGCTCGACGGCGTCGACCTCACGGTGGCGGCGGGCCGGATCTGCGCGTTGCTCGGCGGCAACGGCGCGGGCAAGACCACGATGGTCAGGATCCTGGCCACCCTGACCAGGGCGGACGCGGGCACCGTCCACGTCGCCGGCTGGGACGTGGACAAGGCGGCGACACGGGTGCGGGCCGCGATCGGGCTCGTCGGCCAGTACGCGGCGCTGGACGAGCTGCTGAGCGCCCGGGAGAACCTCGAACTGTTCGGCAGGCTGGCGGGCCTGGACCGGCGCCGCGCCCGCGCACGGGCCGGCGAGCTGCTCGACACGGCGGGGCTGACCGAGGCGGGCGGGCGAGCGGTGGGCGCCTTCTCCGGCGGGATGCGCAGGCGCCTCGACCTGGTGACCTCCCTCATCACCACGCCGAGCGTGCTCTTCGTCGACGAGCCCACCACGGGCCTCGACCCGCAGGCGCGGCGCGACCTGTGGAGCTCGGTGCGCGCCCTCGCCCAGGCGGGCACGACCGTCCTGCTGACCACCCAGTACCTCGAGGAGGCCGACGCGCTGGCCGACGACGTGGTGATCCTGCGCGAGGGAAGGGTCATCGCCCAGGGCACGCCCGAAGACCTCAAGAAGCTCGTCGGCGAGCCCCGCATGGAGCTGCGCGCGCCGACCCTCGAAGACGTCTACCTCCACCTGTACGCCACCTCACCCGCCGGAGCGCCCTCATGACGACCATCCCTCTGGCAGGCTCCACGGCGGCGCCGGTGCGGACGCGCCTGTGGCGCGAGGCGGCCATCCTGGCGGGCCGTACCATCAGGCACTGGCGGGCCAGGCCGGCCGCCTTCGCGGTCCAGCTGCTGTTCCCCGTGCTCGTCATCCTCATGATGGGCGGCCTGCTCGGCGGCGCGATCGCGGGAAGCGCGGGCAACTACATCCTGTTCGTCATCCCCGGTGTCCTGGCGTTCACGATGCTGTTCGGCGTCGAGACGACGATGATCGCGGTGACGACCGACGCGGCCAAGACGGTGACCGACCGGTTCCGCTCCATGCCCATCTCGCGGGGCTCGGTCCTGCTCGGTCGCGTGCTCGCCGACATGCTGACCTCGGTCGTGGAGGTCGTCGTGATCACGCTGGCCGGCCTGGCCCTCGGATGGCGGTGGGAGAACGGCGTCCTGCCCGCCCTGGCCGCCTACGGGCTGCTGCTCTGGTTGCGCTTCGGCCTGCTGTGGGTGGGGGTGTGGGCCGGGCTGACGGTGGGCTCGCCGGAGGCGGTGAGCGCCGCGCAGCTGCTGGCCTGGCCGATCGGCTTCCTGTCGACCGTGTTCGTCCAGCCGGTCACGATGCCGGTCTGGCTCGGCGCGATCGCCGAGGCGAACCCGCTGTCGGCCACGGCGACCGCCGTCCGCGAGCTGTTCGCCGGTGTCCACCAGCCGGGGCTGACGTGGGCGGCCGCGCACCCGCTCGTCATCGCGCTGGCCGCGCCACTCCTGCTCACCGCGGTCTTCGGGCCCCTGGCGGTGCGCGCGTTCAAGGGGCTGGGCCGATGAGCCCCTACGACGAGGTGATCCGCGTCCGCGGCGCGCGGGAGAACAGCCTCAAGAACGTCGATGTCGACATCCCCAAGCGCCGGCTCACCGTCGTCACCGGCGTCTCGGGATCGGGCAAGTCGTCGCTGGTCTTCGACACGCTCGCGGCCGAGTCCGGACGGCAGCTCAACGAGACCTTCACGGCCTTCGCGCAGGGGCGGCTGCCCAGCTACGGCCAGCCCGACGTCGACCACCTGGAGAACCTGTCCGCGGTGATCATCGTGGACCAGAAGCGCCTGTCGGGCGGCCCCCGCTCCACCGTGGGCACCGCGACCGACATCGGCGCCCGCCTGCGGCTGCTGTTCTCCAGGCTCGGCGAGCCCCCGGCCGGCTACTCCAACGCCTACAGTTTCAACGACCCGGCGGGCATGTGCCCGAACTGCCAGGGTCTGGGCGTGGCCGCCACGGTCGTCGAGTCCGAGCTCGTCGACGACGACCGGTCGCTGGCCGAGGGCGCGATCACGTTCCCTGCGTTCGCGCCCGGCCAGTGGATGTGGAAGGCGTACGCCCGGTCGGGCTTCTTCGACGTCGACAAGAAGATCCGCGACTACACCGCCGAGGAACGCGACATCCTCCTGCACGCTCCCCCCGACACGCTGAAACCGCCCGCGGGCATGGACGCCGTCGGCACCGCCTACGAAGGGGTGCTGTCCCGGTTCTCGCGCATCTACCTGCAACGGGAGCCCGAGTCGTTCAAGGGGGCGCAGCGAGAGGCGTTCGAGCGGATCGTGGCCAGGCGCCGCTGCCCCGAGTGCGACGGCTCCCGCCTGGCCGCGCCCGCCCGGGCCAGCCTCATCGGCGGCCACTCCATCGCCGACTGCAACGCGATGCAGGTCGACGACCTGCTGGAGACGATCGGCGCCGTCGACCGCCCCGAGGTCGCGCCGCTGCTGTCGGTGCTGCGCGAGCACCTGCGCCGCATGGTCACCCTGGGGCTGGGATACCTCAGTCTCGACCGCGCCACCTCGACCCTCTCGGGCGGCGAGTCGCAGCGCGTGAAGATGGTGCGCCATCTCGGCAGCGCCCTCACCGACATGCTGTACGTCTTCGACGAACCCACCGTCGGCCTGCACCCGCGCGACGTGGACACGCTCGGCGAGATGCTCCTCGCCCTGCGCGACCGCGGCAACACGGTGATCGTCGTCGAGCACGCCCCCGAGGTCATGGCGATCGCCGACCACTGCGTCGACATGGGGCCGGGAGCGGGGGCCGCGGGCGGCCGCGTCGTCTTCGAGGGCACCTACGCCGAGCTCCGCCGGGCCGACACCCCCACCGGCGTGGGGCTGCGAGCCGACCGGGCCAAGCGCGGCGACCCGCGGCAGGCCACCGGCTGGACGGTGATCGAGCACGCCCGCTCGAACAACCTGCGCGACGTCACCGTGCGCGTCCCGCGCGACGTCATGACGGTGGTCACGGGGGTCGCCGGGTCCGGCAAGAGCAGCCTCGTCCTCGGCCACCTGCCCGCCGCCGAGCCGGACGCGGTCGTGATCGACCAGCGGCCCATCCGCGGCTCCCGCCGCTCCAGCCCGGCGACCTTCACCGGGCTGCTGGACTCCGTCCGCCAGATCTTCGCCAGGGCCACCCGCCGGCCGGTCGGCCTGTTCACCCCCAACTCGACCGGCGGGTGCCCGGCCTGCGAGGGGACCGGCCTGATCTACACCGACCTGGCGTTCATGGAGGGCGTCACCACCCGCTGCGAGTCCTGCCGGGGCAGGCGCTTCACGGCCGAGGCGCAGCGGCACGCGGTCAACGGGCGCACGATCGCCGACGTCTTCGAGATGAGCGTCAACGACGCCCAGGCCTTCTTCACCCAGAATCCCGTCAGGGAGGTCCTCGACCGCCTCGACGCCGTCGGTCTCGGCTACCTCACCCTCGGCCAGCCGCTCACCTCCCTGTCCGGCGGGGAACGCCAGCGGCTCAAGCTCGCCACCGAGCTGGCCGCCCCCGGCCGGACCATCATCCTCGACGAGCCGACGACGGGGCTGCACATCGCCGACGTCGAACGGCTCGTCGGCCTCCTCGACCGGATGGTGGACTCCGGCTCGACCGTCGTCGTGATCGAGCACAACCTCGACGTGATCCGCGCCGCCGACTGGATCATCGACCTCGGGCCTGAGGCCGGGCACGACGGCGGCCGGATCGTCTTCGAGGGCACGCCGCGGGACATGGTCGCCACCTCCTCGACCCACACCGCCCGGCACCTGCGCCGGCACCTGGAGGCCACCGGTCTCGCCTGAGGGCCGGGGCGCGGCCGGGACCGGGTGACCCGGCTCACGCCCGGCGGCCGCGGGCCGGGCGCCGCCCCCCTCGGGGGAGGCCCACCGGCTCTCAGGGTGGTTTCAGGGTCGTCCCTGAAGGCGAGTCCCCGCGGGTGTAGGAACGTAAGATCCGTGAAGACGAAAAAGATGATCGTGATGGCGGGGCTGCTGGGCCTCGGCGTGCTGACGACAGGCTGCGGCGTCGTGGGCGCCGAGCAACGCGAGAACTCCTCCTACGACGTCACCGACAAGGTGTCGGGCGTCAGGATCGAGGGCGACGCGGGCAACGTGGTGGTGACCGAGTCCGACCGCGAGGGCATCCACGTGTCGGAGACCCTCATGTGGCGTAACACCAAGCCGACGGCCACGCACACGGTGCGGGACGACACGCTGGTGCTGACGTTCTCCTGCCCGCCCGCGGTCGGGATCATCAGCTGCGACGTCGACTACGAGGTCGAGGTGCCACGCGGCCTCAAGATCAAGGCCAAGGTCGACTCCGGCGACGTGACGCTGCGCGCGCTGTCCGGCGAGGTCGAGGCGACCAGCGACTCCGGCACCATCGAGGCCAGCGACCTGACGGCCAAGCGCGTGACGGCCGAGAGCGACTCGGGCGACCTGAACCTCGCGTTCACCGCGCAGCCCGACCGGGTCAAGACGACGACGGACTCAGGGACGACCGAGGTGCGCGTGCCGCAGGGGCCGTACAAGGTCATGGCGAAGACCGGCTCGGGGGACAAGAAGGTGAACACGGAGACCGACGCGTCGGCCACCCGGGTGATCGACATGCGCAGTGACTCGGGCGACGTCGAGGTCGTCACCCCGTAGCGGGCGCCGGCTCACCGCCCGCCGACGGCGCCCGGCGCGATACGGGTGCCGCCGCCGGCCGGCGGACAGCGGCGCGGGACCGGTGAGGGGGTGCACCTGGCCCTCGTGCCCGTCGGCGCCCTCGGGAACCCCGCTCCGGCCGCGGGTCAGTGCTCGACGGTCACCACGATCTTGCCGATCTGCGCGTTCGACTCCAGGTACCGGTGGGCCTCGACGATCTGGCCCAGCTCGAAGGTACGGTCCACGACGGGCCGGAAGGCGCCCGAACGCAGCCCGGAGGCCACGAAGGCCGCCGCCCGGCGCATCCGCTCAGGCTGCCGGGCCGTCTCGAGCATGGTGTACGTACGCATGTTCACGGCAGGCATGCCGAGCTCGATCGCCGGATAGGGGGTCGGCTCGCCGCTCAGCGCCCCGTACACGAGGAGCGTGCCGTCGGCGGCGACCACCCTGGCCAGGTCACGCACGCCGGGACCGGCGACGGCGTCGAAGACGAACTCGGCGCCCCGGCCGCCGGTGGCCGCCAGCACCCGCTCGACCGCGTCCTCCGACCCGGTGACGATCACCTCCGCCGCGCCCTCCTTCAGCAGGGCCTCCTTCTTGGCGGCGGTACGGGTGAGGGCGATCGGCGTCGCGCCGACACGCTCGGCGACGTGGATGGCGGCCAGCCCCACGCTGCTGGACGCGGCGTTCAGCACGACCGTGTCGCCGGGCCGCATCCCGCCGACCTCCACCAGCGCGCCGTAGGCCGTCACGTACGGCATCCACACGGCCGCGCCCTCGACCGCCCCCAGCCCCTCGGGACGGGACACGACCGCCGACGCGGGCACGATCGCCCGCTCGGCGTAGACGCCGTTGTCGTTCTGCGAGAAGGCGGGCACGGTGCTGACGGGCTGCCCCGGCGTGAACCCGGTGACGCCCTCCCCGACCGCCTCGATCACGCCGGCGGCCTCGGAACCCAGCCTGGCGGGGAAGCGCCGCACCGGCTCGATGTAGTGGCCGGTGCGGAACAGCACCTCGGCCCTGTTCAGCCCGATCGCGTCCACCCGGATGCGCACCTCGCCCGGACCCGGCTCACCGGCCTCCACGTCCTCCAGCCGCATCACCTCGGGGCCGCCGAGCTCGTGGAACAGCACCGTCCTGGCCATCACGCCATCCTTTCGCCGTGGGAACGATGGTCCACTCAACCCTGGAAGTACGACGGCTGTCAAACTTCGATGGCTGTCGTACAATGGCGGGCATGGAAGACGATCGCATCCCACCGCACCCCGACGTCCGGACGATCACGCTTCAGCAGGTCCTCGAGGCCCTCGTCGACCCGGTACGGCGGAGCATCGTCACGCAGCTCCACGACGCCACCACCGACGTCCGGTGCGGGGGGTTCGACCTGCGCGTGAGCAATTCCACGGCCACGCACCACTTCCGGGTCCTGCGCGAGGCCGGCCTCATCCGGCAGTACTACGTCGGCACCTCGCGGATGAACGCGCTGAGGCGCGAAGAGTTCGGCGCGGCCTTCCCCGGCCTGCTCGACGCCGTCGTCACCGCCGAGCGCGCCGCCACGCCACCGGCGCACGACGCCGCCGGCCGCGGGCGAGCCGTCTAGAACAGGACGGACATGAAGGTGTCGACCTCGTGGAAGCCGACCTTGCGGTAGACGGCCCGGGCCGCGTGGTTGTAGTCGTTGACGTAGAGCGACACCACCGGCGCGAAGCAGGACAGCGCCGCCTCCACCACCGCCGCCATCCCCGCCACGGCGTGGCCGTGACCGCGCAGCGCGGGGTTGACCCACACGCCCTGGATCTGGCACGCCTGCG
Source organism: Nonomuraea sp. NPDC003804 (assembly GCF_040610675.1). Classification (NCBI taxonomy): domain Bacteria; kingdom Bacillati; phylum Actinomycetota; class Actinomycetes; order Streptosporangiales; family Streptosporangiaceae; genus Nonomuraea; species Nonomuraea sp. NPDC003804. Next base: position 22,919 of record NZ_JBEXMT010000032.1, on the reverse strand, counting down.
GGGTGACCGCCCCGATCTCGGCCTTGAAGACCACCGCGCCGTCGTCGATGCGGGCGTAGGAGCGGCCGATGCGGATCAGCTCGGCCACCCGCGTGCGGTAGAGCGCGCCGCCGTCGCCGCCGTTGGGCGAGACACCCACCTCCTCGGTGAACATCGCCACGCAGGCCGGCAGCAGGATGTCGAACTCCTCGGGCCGCACCCGCCGTACCAGCGGGTCGGCGGGCACCGGCGGCTTCTGGGAGGTCGCCATCACCGGCTGCGACCAGCGGATCGCCCTGGCCTGCCCCCAGTACGGCTCCAGCCGCTCCCACAACATCTCGACCGCGGTGGCCGGGCCCACGATCGACGAGCACCTGCGCCCCTGCTTGCGGGCCCGCTCGGCGAAGGCGTGCACGGCCTCGGGGCCGGCGTTGACCGGCACGAGGTTGGCTCCGGCGTAGCAGAGCGAGGTGAGCGCGCCACGCGGCCCGAACCCCCACATCTGCCCGCCCAGGCGCGTCGGGTGCAACCCGACGCTCCGCACCCTGGAGGCGACGAAGACGTTCGCGACAGGATCGGTGTCGAGAAGTGCGAGCACTTCGTCCCTGTCGCTGTCATCGAGCACGCGCGACGCCGATGTCCGCAGCATCACACCGGCCAGCCTACGCGACCTGCCCCCTTTTGACAGGAACCAGCGCACCTATCGGACGCCGAGCAGCCCCGGCAGCGGCGCCGGCGCGGTCTCCTCCGCCGCCATGCGGTTGGTGACGACCGGCGCGGGGCGGCCCCGGCAGGAGGTGTCGGCCGCCGGGAGGGTGCCGTCCTGCAGGTAGCGGACCAGATGCGCGTCGACACAGCTGTTGCCGGCCAGCGAGACGCCGTGGTTGCCGCCCGGCTCGACGACCATGCGGGCGCTGGGGAAGCGCCGCCGCAGGTGCATGGCCCCCTCGTACGGCGTGGCCGCGTCGCGGCGCGACTGGAGCATCAGGATCGGCGGCAGCGCGGGGTCCGCCTTGACGGTGACGGGCGTGCCCCCCGGCTCGGCCCAGAACGCGCACGGCGCGTTGTACCAGGCGTTCGGCCAGGTCATGAAGGGCGCGACGCGGTGCATCCTGGTCATGTCGGCGTGCCACCTGGACCAGTCGCGTGGCCACGCCGCGTCGCGGCACTGCACGCCCAGGTAGACCGCGTAGGAGTTCTCGTCCTCGGCGTCCTGGACGGCGTGCTGGCGCCAGGCGGCGACCAGGTCCTGCACGTCGCCCTGCCGGACGTAACGCGACCACGCCCCGGCCAGCTGCGGCCAGACCGCGTTGGCGTAGCCGCCCACGGTGAACAGGTCGTCGAGCTCGCTCGGGCCGACCACGCCGCCCGCGGGCCTGGCGGCCAGCCGCCGGCGCATGGAGTAGTAGGCGAAGGAGGTCTGCCTCGTCGTGCGGCCCAGGCCGTAGACGTTGTTGTGCCTGGCCGTCCAGTCCAGGAAGTCGCGGTGGCGCCGCTCGAACGCCGTGTTCTGGGCGAGGTTGGTCTGGTACCAGTTGCCGCTGGGGTCGACCGAACTGTCGAGGACCAGGCGCTTGACCCTGCCGGGGAACAGGGTGGCGTAGACCGCGCCGAGGTAGGTGCCGTAGGAGTAGCCGAGGTAGCTGATGCGGTCCTCGCCCAGCGCGGCCCTGATGCGGTCGAGGTCGCGCGCGGAGTTCTCGGTGGTCAGGTACGGCAGCATCCAGGCCCACAGGTTGCCGCAGCGGGCGGCGTAGTCCTTGGCCCTGCCGAGCAGCGCCTGCTCGGCAGCCGGCCCGCTCGGCACCTGGTCGGGGCGCGGCGCGGCGAAGTAGCGCTCCGGGTCCACACAGCGCAGCGCGGGCTCGCTCTTGCCCACCCCGCGCGGGTCGAAGCCGATGACGTCGAAGCGGCCGGCCAGCTGCGGCGGCAGGCTCGCGGCGACGTGCTTGGCCATGTCCTGGCCCGACGCGCCGGGCCCGCCGGGGTTGACCAGCAGGACGCCGAGGTGGTTGGCGTCGCGGGAGACCGAGCCCTTGATCCGGTTGAGCGCCAGCGTGATGTGCTGGCCGTACGGGTCGCGGTAGTCGAGGGGCACCCTGACCTGCCCGCACTCCACACCCGGCTGCTCCGGCTCGACCGCCGCCGGCGGGGTGATCCCCACCCCGCCGAGCACCCGGTCGGTGACCGAGGTCTGCTTCCCGCACGGCCCCCAGACCACCTGGCCGGCGATCGCCCTCGTCTGGGCGTCCGCGGCACCGTTGACTCCTGTGGTCAGCAGCGCCAATACCGCACCGATCCCGACAACCCGCTTCACCCGGCTGCACTCCCTCTGCTCAATGGGACGAAGCGATGATGCCGTGAGCGACCAGACGAACACGCAACGTATCCAGGATTGATTACCAATCTGTAACGTTCTTCTTGCTCTCCGTACGCATGGGACTCGCGGCCTCCGGGGAGGGCGCGGGTCGGGCCAGGACGATCACGCAGACGGTCGCGACGGCGGCGAGACAGGCCAGCGCCAGGCACACCGTGTGGAGCGCGCCGGTGAAGGCCTCCCCCTCCAGCCGCCCGCCGCTGAGCGCGGCCAGCATCGCCCCGGCGCCCGCCAGCATCACGGTCTCGATCGCCAGCCGCGCGGTGTTGAACAGCCCGGCAGCCGCGCCGACCCGCTCGCGCGGCAGCTCCGCGATCGCCAGGCCGTCCAGCACGCCGTTCGACAGCCCGACCCCGACCCCGACGAGCGCGAACGGCGCCAGCATCCCCACCGGCGCGCTGTCAGGTCCCACGGTGACCATCAACAGCGCGCCGAGGCCGCTGGTCGCCACGGAGGCCGCCACGGTCGTCACGGGCCACGCCCGCGCCAGCGCCGCGCCGGCGGGCGGCAGCACCACGGCGGGGACGGTGAGCATCAGCAGCCACAGCCCGGCCTGCCCCGGCTCTACGCCGACGACGGAGATCAGGTAGGAGGGCAGGTAGACCACGAGCGGCACCAGGATCCCCATGAGCGCCCCCGCCGCCAGCGCGAACGCCAGGAAGCGGCGGTCCGCCAGCAGGTCGAGCTGGACCATGGGGTCGGCCGAACGCCGTTCCACGACCACGAACAGCGAGGCGAGCAGCACCGCGGCCGCCAGCGCGCCGACGACGAGCGGGCTGCCGAACCCCAGCGCGGGCCCCTCGTCGAGAGCGAAGATCAGCAACAGGAGCGAGGTGGTGAACAGCGCCGCGCCCGGCCAGTCGACGGTACGGCCCTCGCCGCCGCCGAACCTGGGCAGCACGCGCACCAGCGACAGGACGACGGCGGAGATCGCCGCGGGCACGGCGAAAACCGCCCGCCAGCCCAGCCACTCCACCAGCAGCCCGCCGACCGTGGGCCCGAAGGCCAGCCCGGCGCCGAGCACCGTGCCCAGCAGGCCGAAGGCCCGCGCCCGCGCCCGGCCGTCGAAGGCCGCGGCCAGGATCGACGAGCCGCCGGTCGTGGCCGCCGCGGCGCCGATGCCGCCCAGGGCGCGTACCAGGTTGAGGACGACGATGTCGCCCGCCAGAGCCCCGGCCAGGCTGCTGACGCCGAACAGCGCCACGCCGCAGGCGAAGACGCGCCGCCTGCCGAGCACGTCCGTCAGCGAGCCCGCGAACACCAGGAAAGCGGCGAAGCAGGCGTTGTAGCCGTTGACCACCCACTGGGTCGCGGCCAGGCCCGCGCCCAGCTCGGCCCTGATGCCGGGCAACGCGACCGAGGCCCCGGTGATCGTCAGGGGGATGGTGAGGAAAGAGACAAGAACGATGAGAAGGGTTTTGCGCACCGCGCGCTCCGCAGATCAAGAAAGGAGCCGGGGCAGCATTGATGGCCGCACCGGCGAACTGACGGGCTGATGCGGCGGCTCAGAAACGGGTTGACGCCGCCGCTAGAGGCGGCGGGCTCTGTCCGAGATGGGCACGGTCCATCTCTATCGATGATCGCGTCGCGCGTCAAAAACTTTTCGGCGGACCGAAGCCACCCCCGACACCCCGGCGCCCCAGCGACCCGCCCCGCCCTGCCGCCTCGCCTCGCCCTGCCTGGCTGCAGTGCCTGCCTTGCTGCCGTGCTCGCCTCGCAGGCGACGTCCAGCCTTACGGGCAGCACCCGGCCCACCACACCCGGTCTCACGGGCGGCACCCGGCGCGCGGTAGTGGCCACCGAGCGGCGGCCACCGGCCTTCGTGACACCGAGCGGCGCCTCCCCCCACCGGGCGGCGTCTCCATCCGCTCTGCGGTCGCGGCGTCCGTACCTGGCCAAGCGCCAAGCCCCGCGGTCGCGGCATGCGCACCCGCCGCGATTCAAGCACCGCAGCCCCGCCGCGCGCCAAGCTCGGGACGACGGGTACGGCGGGGACGACGGGTACGACCGGTACGGCAGGCGGAACGCCGGAGGTCAGCCGACGGTGACCCGCACGCCCGCGTCTTCGTCGTCGTCGAGGTCGACCTCCACGCCCATGTCCTCGGCGATGCGCAGCGCCTCTTCGATCAGCGTCTCGACGATCTGCGACTCGGGAACGGTCTTGATGACCTCTCCCTTCACGAAGATCTGCCCCTTGCCGTTGCCGGAGGCCACGCCGAGGTCGGCCTCGCGCGCCTCGCCGGGCCCGTTGACGACGCAGCCCATGACCGCGACGCGCAGCGGCACCTTCAGACCCTCGAGCCCGGCCTGAACCTGCTCGGCCAGGGTGTAGACGTCGACCTGGGCGCGACCGCACGACGGGCAGGAGACGATCTCCAGGCCGCGCTCGCGCAGGCCGAGCGACTCCAGGATCTGGGTGCCGACCTTGACCTCCTCGACGGGAGGGGCCGACAGGGAGACGCGGATGGTGTCGCCGATGCCCTCGGCCAGCAGCGCGCCGAAGGCCACGGCGGACTTGATGGTGCCCTGGAAGGCGGGGCCCGCCTCGGTGACGCCGAGGTGGAGCGGGTAGTCGCACTGCCGGGCGAGCTGCCGGTAGGCGTTGATCATCACGACCGGGTCGTTGTGCTTGACCGAGATCTTGATGTCGCGGAAGTCGTGCTCCTCGAACAGGGAGCACTCCCACAGCGCGGACTCCACCAGCGCCTCGGGGGTGGCCTTGCCGTACTTCTGCAGCAGGCGGGGGTCGAGGGAGCCGGCGTTGACGCCGATGCGGATCGGCACGCCGTGGTCCTTGGCCGCCCTGGCGATCTCGCCGACCTTGTCGTCGAACTTCTTGATGTTGCCCGGGTTGACGCGGACGGCCGCGCAGCCGGCCTCGATGGCGGCGAAGACGTACTTCGGCTGGAAGTGGATGTCGGCGATGACGGGGATCTGCGACTTCTTCGCGATGATCGGCAGCGCGTCGGCGTCGTCCTGGGACGGCACGGCGACCCGCACGATCTGGCAGCCGGAGGCGGTCAGCTCGGCGATCTGCTGCAGGGTGGCGTTGATGTCGGCCGTCACCGTCGTGGTCATCGACTGGACCGAGACCGGCGCGTCGCCGCCCACCGGCACGTTGCCGACCATGATCTGGCGGGAGTGGCGCCGCTCGGCCAGCGGCTTGGGACGGACCGACGGAATGCCCAGTGCTACGGAAGTCACGTCCCCCAGTCTAGGCAGCGATACGGACCGGCCGGTGCCGTGGTTCAGAACATCCCTTTAGCGGTACTCCGCGCCCATGCGTCGGCGGCGAGGACTTCGTCCACGGATGTGGCCGGCGTCGTGACATGCCGTTCGACCACCTTCGCGACGGTGTCGACGATCCCGAGAAAGGAGAGCCTGCCCTGCTGGAAAGCCTCGACGCACACCTCGTTGGCGGCGTTGTAGACGGCCGGGGCGGTGCCGCCCTCGGCGCCGACGTGCCTGGCGAGGGCGACCGCGGGGAAGGCCTCGTCGTCGAGCGGCTCGAAGGTCCAGGTGTGCGCCCTGGTCCAGTCGACGGCCGGGGCGGCGCCCGCGACACGGCCGGGGTGGCCGAGCGCCAGCGCGATGGGCAGCCGCATGTCGGGCGGGCTGGCCTGGGCGATCGTGGAGCCGTCGACGAACTCCACCATGGAGTGGATGATCGACTGCGGGTGGACGACGACCTCGATCCTGTCGAAGCCGATGTCGAACAGCAGGTGCGCCTCGATCACCTCCAGGCCCTTGTTGACCAGGGTGGCCGAGTTGATCGTGATCACCGGCCCCATGGACCAGGTGGGGTGCGCCATCGCCATCTCGGGCGTCACATCGGCCAGCTCCGACCGCGTGCGCCCGCGGAACGGCCCGCCGCTGGCGGTGACGACGAGCCGCCTGACCACCTCGGGGTCGTAGCCGCTTCCCGGCGGAGCCGCCGCCCACAGGCTCTGCTGCAGCGCCGAGTGCTCGGAGTCGACCGGCAGGAGCTGCCCCGGCTTGGCCAGCCGCTTGACCAGCGGCCCTCCGATGATCAGTGACTCCTTGTTGGCCAGGGCGAGCGTGCGGCCGGCCTCCAGCGCGGCCAGCGTGGAGGTCAGCCCGAGCGCGCCGGTGATCCCGTTCAGCACGACGTCGGACTCCACGGCCGCCACCTCGGCGACCCCTTCGGGCCCGCCGAGCACCGTGACCCCCGGCAGCGCCTCCTTGAGAGCGGGTACGGCGGCCGCGTCGGCCACCGCGACCGTCTTGGCCCCGGTCCGGACGGCCTGCTCGATCAGCAGGTCGACCCGCCCTCCCCCCGCGGCCAGCGCGGTGACGCCGAACCGCCCGGGGTTGCGGTCGATGACGTCGAGGGCCTGGGTGCCGATGGATCCGGTCGATCCGAGCACGGTCACGGAGCGGGAGAGGTCTGAGTCCACGGCCCCATTGTTCCGCATGCCCGCAACTCCCGTTAACCAGGTGAATTCATGTAAATAAATGTCCGAATAACGCTATATCCGTCTGAGCAAATCTTGAGAAATCTGGATATTGGTGCCGCTAACTTCCAACCTCAGTTCCGGTCAATGGAGGTACGCATGCACCGCAGACTCGCTCTGCTTTCCATCCTCACCCTCGCCGCCGGCGCCACCGCCCTGCCGGCGGCGTCGGCACAGGCGGGAGCGGGACCGAAGCCGGTTACCGAGGAGGCCGCCGAGACCAAGACCGAGCAGAAGGCGGTCGCGCGGTACTGGACCCCGCAGAAGATGGAGGACGCCCAGCCGCTCAACCCGCCCGCCCCCCGCTCGCGCGCCGCGTTCGGCGTGCCCGGCGAGCCCACCACCGGCATCCCGTGGGAGGCCCCGCCGACGAGCGCGGCGCCCACCGACCCGCAGGCGGCGCAGGCGAGCTCGGGCAGCGCGTGGACCGGCGGCGGCGCGATCACCAAGACCGCCGGACGGGTGTTCTTCACCTACCAGGGCCGCAACGCCTCCTGCTCGGGCAACGCGGTGACCAGCGCCAACAAGAGCGTGGTGCTGACCGCCGGGCACTGCGTGAAGATGGGCGGCGCCTTCCACACCAACTGGGTGTTCGTGCCTGGCTACGACAAGGGCGCCAGGCCGTACGGCACGTGGGTGGCCACCAAGCTGCTGACCACCCCGCAGTGGGACGCCCGCGAGGACATCAACCACGACGTCGCCGCCGTCGTGGTCGCGCCGCTGCAGGGCAGGGCGCTGACGGACGTCGTGGGCGGGCAGGGCGTGGCCTTCAACCAGGGGCGGCGCCAGCAGATGCACTCCTTCGGCTACCCGGCCGCCGCGCCGTACGACGGGTCGAGGCTGATCTACTGCAGCGGCAGGACCTTCGACGACTTCCTGATGTCCAAGGACCACGGGCTGACCTGCAACATGACCGGCGGCTCGAGCGGCGGTCCGTGGTTCGTCGGCTTCGACGAGAAGACCGGGCTCGGCACCCAGAATTCGGTCAACAGCTTCAAGTACAATTTCGCGCCCAACTGGATGTTCGGCCCGTATTTCGGCGCCGAGGCGCAGGCCGTCTACAACGCCGCCCAGAACACCAACGCCCTCTGAGCCGATTTACCGAAAGTAACCACAAGGACACATCTTGTAGTGCAGACTCGGGGCTCATGACTTCGAGCCTCCCCCTGCTTGCGTCCGCGCCGCTCGTCGCGGGCATGATGGGCGCGGCACTGATCGGCGCCGCGCCCGTCCACCACCCGTCGAAGCAGGACGCCGCCGGCGCGCGACGGCCGGCCGACGTCGTCGAGCACGTGGCCGCGCGCAGCACCGTCGAGCAGCGCCGCGTGCTCGACTACTGGACACCGCAACGGATGTCGCGGGCGCTGCCCATCGGCCTGCTCGACAGCGTGGCCAAGGGCGCGCTCGACAAGGACGCGCTGGCCAAGGGCTCGCTCACCAGGGGCTCGCTCACCAGGGGCGCGGCGGCGGAGGGTGCGCTGCCCAAGGACGTACTACCCAAGGACGTGCTGCCCCAGGGAGTGCTGCCCCAGGGAGTGCTGCCCAAGGGAGTGCTGCCCAAGGACGGCGGGCTGCTCAGCGGGCTCAGCAACAGGGCGGGCCTGGCCACCGCCCCCGACCTGTCCGGCGCCACGGGCTCGGTGGGCGCGCCGCGCCGGCAGAACAGCCGCCCGTCCGCGACCACCAGCGGCTCCCGGTGGATGACGGGAGGCGCGGTCACCCGCACGACGGGGCGGGTGTTCCTGACGATGGACGGCGTCGACTTCGTCTGCTCGGCCAGCACGATCAGGAGCGCCAACAAGGACGTCGTCGTCACCGCCGGCCACTGCGTCAAGGACGGCACCGGCAGTTGGGCGGCCAACTGGACGTTCGTGCCGGGCTACGAGGCCGGTGGCGGCCGGCCGTACGGGACCTTCACCGCGCGCCGCATGTTCGTGGCCGGCCCGTGGTCGCGGTCCGGCGACGACAGCTACGACCTCGGCATGGTCGCGCTCAACACCGCGGGCGGGCGGCACGTCACCGACGCGGTCGGCATGCAGGAGATCGCGTTCAATCCCACCCGAGGCGGGCAGACCTACGGCTTCGGCTTCCCCGCCGACCCGCCCTTCGACGGCGAGCGGCTCATCTACTGCGCCGGCCGGGTCGGCGAGGACCCCCACGGGCAGACCCGCGACCAGGGCCTGCGTTGCGACATGACCGCGGGTTCCAGTGGCGGCCCGTGGCTGACCTCGTTCGACGCGGTCACCGGGCGCGGCATGGTGACCTCGGTGAGCAGCTTCAAGTACAGCGACGACCGCGGCACCATGTACGGCCCCTACTTCGGCGACTCCGCCAAGGCCCTGTACGCGAGCGCGGAGCGGGCCTGACCGGCGCGGCGTCCGGCTTCCTGCCCGGAGGAGGGCGGCGGGGCGGTGAGAGCGATGACACACGGGTGAAACACCGCTCCCGTTAGCCTCCTGTCCATGCAGGTCACCAGAGTTCCCGCGGAGTCGCCGCGGATCGTCGAGTTGTGCGCCGAGCAGCAGGCCGAGCTGGCCTGGCGGCAGCGTGAGGTCGTCGACGACACGCCCAAGCACCTCGGCCCCCGCATCTCCTTCCTGCTGCTGCACGAGGGAGAGGAGGTGGCGGGCTGCGCGGGGCTCCAGCCGCTGGAGCCGGGGGTGGGCGAGCTGAAGCGCATGTACGTCCGCCCGGACCACCGCGGGCGCGGTCACGCGCGCCTGCTGCTGACCGAGATCGAGAAGCTCGCGGTCGAGTACGGCATGCGCACGCTCCGCTTGGAGACCGGCCGCCTGTTCGACGAGGCGATCGGGCTCTACACCTCCTGCGGCTACCGCCCCATCCCCCGCTTCGGCCCCTACGCCGAGTGCGCCGAGAGCGTCTGCTTCGAGAAGAGCGTCTGACCCCACAACCCCACACCTCTGTTCATCAGGGGTTTCGTTCGATATTTGGCTGAATGACCAGTCAGTGGATAGGGTTCGCGGCATGAGAATCCTGCTTGTGGGAGCCGGCGGCGTCGGCTCCGCCGTGGTGCCCATCGCCGCCCGCCGACAATTCTTCGAACACATCGTGGTGGCCGACTCCAAACAGAACCGGGCGGCCGAGGCCGTCGCCCAGGTGGACGACCCCCGGTTCAGCGCCATCCAGCTCGACGCCGCCGACCGTGCCCAGGTCGCCGCGGCCCTGCGCGAGCACCGCTGCGACGTGCTGTTCAACGCCGTGGACCCGCGCTTCACCATGCCCCTGTTCGAGGCCGCGCTCGAGGCCGGCGCCCACTACCTCGACATGGCCATGTCCCTGTCCAGGCCGCACCCCCGCAGGCCGTACGAGCTGACGGGCGTGAAGCTCGGCGACGAGCAGTTCGCGCGCGACGCCGAGTGGCGCGCGAACGGCAGGCTCGCGCTGGTCGGGATGGGCGTGGAGCCCGGCCTGGCGGACGTGTTCGCCAGGTACGCCGCCGACCACCTGTTCTCCAGCATCGACGAGGTGGGCATCAGGGACGGCTCCAACCTCGTCGTCGAGGGCTACGACTTCGCGCCGACCTTCTCCATCTGGACGACGATCGAGGAGTGCCTCAACCCGCCGGTGGTGTGGGAGGACGGCGACTGGCGCACGACCGAGCCGTTCAGCGAGCCGGAGGTGTTCGACTTCCCCGAGGGCATCGGCCCGGTGGAGTGCGTGAACGTCGAGCACGAGGAGGTCCTGCTGGTCCCGAGGTGGATCGACGCCAGGAGGGTGACGTTCAAGTACGGCCTGGGCGAGGAGTTCATCGGGGTGCTGAAGACGCTCCACAAGCTCGGCCTCGACGGCACCGACAAGGTCAGGGTCGGCGACAAGGAGGTGGCGCCGCGCGACGTGGTCGCCGCCAGGCTGCCCGACCCCGCGACGCTCGGCGACAGGATGCGCGGCAAGACCTGCGCGGGCACCTGGGTCAAGGGCGTCGGCAAGGACGGCCGCCCGCGCGAGGTCTACCTGTACCACGTGGTCGACAACGCCTGGTCGATGCGGGAGTACGGCGCGCAGGCCGTGGTGTGGCAGACCGCCATCCACCCCGTGGTCGCCCTGGAGCTCGTCGCGCGGGGCGTGTGGAAGGGCGAGGGGGTGCTCGGTCCCGAGGCGTTCGACGCCGTGCCGTTCCTCGACCTGCTCAGCGAGTACGGCTCGCCGTGGGGCATGAGGGACCAGTCGGAGGACCGGGCCGCCTAGCTGTACCTGGCGCCCGGGAAGGCCACCACCTCGGCCGGAACGATCGGGAACAACGCCTCCGCGCAGTCGGCGCACGCCATCACGCGGGAGTCGTCGGGGAGCCGGCCGACATGCACCCTGGGGCGCGGCCAGCGCTTGTGGCAGACGACGCACGCTTCACCGTCGCGTTGCGCCTCACTCATGCCGTCGGCGTCGAAGGTCACCAAGCCGGGCCAGTCCATCACGCTCCTCGCGCCTCGCCGCTGGGGGGTGCACCGGAACCGTTATAGCTCGGTGATCGTTTAGCGCGTTGCCAAGCGAGAGTGAAAACTCGGCGATGGCCATACGCAAAAACGGGCATCCAGCGCAAGCCGGATGCCCGTTTTTCGCGTCGTTATGCGGACAGCGCCTTTTCGAGGATGCCGAGGCCCTCTTCCAGCAGGTGCTCGGGGATGACGAGCGGCGGCAGGAAGCGCAGCACGTTGCCGTAGGTGCCCGCGGTCAGCACGAGCAGGCCCTCGGCGTGGCACCTGCGGACGACCTCGGCCACCGCCTCGGGGTTCGGCTCCTTGGTGCCGGGCTTGACCAGCTCGATCGCGATCATCGCGCCGCGGCCGCGGACGTCGCCGATGATGTCGTGGCGCTCCTGCATGGCGCGCAGCCTGGGCAGCATGATCTCGCCGATACGGCGGGCCTTGCCGACCAGGTCCTCGGCCTCGATGGTCTCCAGGACGCCGAGCGCGGCCTCGCAGGCCAGCGGGTTGCCGCCGTAGGTGCCGCCGAGGCCGCCCACGTGTACCTTGTCCAGCAGCTCGGCGCGGCCGGTCACCGCGGCCAGCGGCAGGCCGCCGGCGATGCCCTTGGCGGTGGCGATGATGTCGGGCACGACGCCCTCGTCCTCGCAGGCGAACAGGTGGCCCGTACGGGCGAAGCCGGTCTGCACCTCGTCGGCGATGAAGACGATCCCGTTCTCGCGGCAGAACTCGGCGATGCGGGGCAGGAAGCCCTTGGCCGGCTCGATGAAGCCGCCCTCGCCGGCGATCGGCTCGATGACGACGGCGGCCACGTTGGTGGCGCCGATCTGCTTGGTGATCGCGTCGATGGCCTGGGCGGCGGCTTCCTCGGCGCAGTTCTCGGGCCCGGTCGGCCAGCGGTACGGGTAGGCCAGCGGCACCCGGTAGACCTCGGGCGCGAACGGCCCGAAGCCCTGCTTGTAGGGCAGGTTCTTGGCGGTGAGCGTCATCGTCAGCAGCGTGCGCCCGTGGTAGCCGTGGTCGAAGACGACGACGGCCTGCCTGCCGGTGGCCAGACGCGCGACCTTGACCGCGTTCTCGACGGCCTCGGCGCCGCTGTTGACCAGGAACGAGCGCTTCTCGTGGTCGCCGGGCGTGAGGCTGTTGAGCTTCTCGCACACCTCGACGTACGACTCGTAGGGCGTGACCATGAAGCAGGTGTGGGTGAAGTCGGCGACCTGCTTGCCGACCCGCTCGACCACGCGCGGCGCGGAGTTGCCCACGCTGGTGACGGCGATGCCCGAGCCGAAGTCGATCAGGGAGTTGCCGTCGATGTCGACGACCACGCCGCCACCGGCCTGCGTCACGAAGACCGGCAGCGTCGTGCCGATGCCGGGCGGGACGGCCGCCTGCTTGCGCGCGAGCAGCTCCCGCGACTTCGGGCCTGGGATCTCGGTGACGAGGCGGCGCTCCTGCGGAAGCGCCGGACCTCCCTGCTGGTTACTCATGCTTGTGACGCTACGGCGGGCGGCGCCGTGTGCCGATGTGTCGCGATGGCACAATGGGCCTAGCTCGCTTTGCCGGAATGGACAAACACTCGATGGCGCCTTCTCTGCAGACAGTGGTGCGCCGCATGCGCCTGATCCCGCTGGCCGGTTCGCTCGACCGCCCCGTGCGCTGGGTCGCGGTCAGCGAGCTCGAGGATCCGACGCCCTTCCTGGAGGGCGGCGAGCTCGTGCTCACCACGGGGATGCGCCTGACGACCGGCTTCGCGCCGTACGTCGGCAGGCTGGTGGAGCGCGGGGTGGCGGGCCTCGGCTTCGCCGTCGGGCTGACCCACGAGCACGTGCCCGCCGAGCTGGTCGAGGCGGCCGCCGCGGCGGGGCTGCCGCTCCTAGAGGTGCCGCGCGAGACGCCGTTCATCGCCATCGGCAAGACGGTCAGCGACCTGCTGGCGGCCGAGCAGTACGAGGAGATCAGCAGGGCGTTCGCCGCCCAGGGCAGGCTGACACGGGCCGCGCTGCGGCCCGAGGGCACCCACGCGGTGATCGACAGGCTGGCCAGGGAGGTCGACGGCTGGGCCGTGCTGCTCGGCGAGTCGGGCGACGTCGAGCACGCCACGCCGGACGCCCGTCTCGGCGCCGTCCTGCCGGTCCTTCACCGGTTGCGCCGCGCCTCGAAGGACGGTGCGACCGGTGCGGGCCCGGCCGAGCGGCCGCTGGCCAGCGTGGCGCTGTCGTCGCCGGGCGAGCACGTGATCGTGCAGCCGATCGGGGGCGCCTCCAGGCGCATCCGGGGCTTCTTCGCCGTGGGCGCGCCGCACCCCTTCTCCCCCGTCGCGCACACCGTCGTCAACGCCGCGGGCTCGCTGCTCACGCTCGCCCTGGAGCAGGGCCGGACGCTGGTGGCGGCCGAGCGCGGGGTGCGCGCGGCCGTCCTGACGCTGCTGCTGGCCGGCGAGGTCGACCAGGCGCGCGCGGCGCTGGCCCCGCTCGGCGCGGTGCTGCCCGAGGAGCCCTTCACCGTGCTGGCGGCCGACGCGGAGACCCTGGAGCCGCTGGAGCCGCACACGTTCACCAGCGGTGGCATAGCGCTGGTCGAGCAGGTTCCCCCGCTGGGCGAGGCGCCCGCAGGGGTCAGCGCGCCGGTGCCGTACGCCGACCTGGACAGCGGCATCGACCAGGCGGGCCGCGCGCTGGAGGCGGCGCGCAAGGCGGGCGGCACGGTGCGGTTCGCCGACCTCGCGGGGCAGGGCCTGCTGGCGCTGCTCGATCCCGCGGCCGCCGGCGCGTTCGCCGCGGCCCTGCTCGCGCCGCTCAACGAGTACGGCTCGCGGGCCGACCTCATCGAGTCGCTGCGGGCCTACCTGACGGCCAACGGCCACTGGGACGCGGCGGCGCAACGGCTCGGCGTGCACCGGCACACGCTGCGCTACCGGATGAAGCGCGTGTCCGAGCTGCTCGGCCGCGACCTCGACGATCCAGGGGTGCGCGCGGAGCTGTGGGTCGCGCTCAACTCTTCGGGGCCAGGTAGCCGGAGATCGTCGCGGTCGTGACGGCCTCGTAGGTGCGGCCGTCGCGCAGGTGGCCGGCGCGCTCGAGGCTGATGGCGCCCTGCGCGGCCGCCCAGAGCGCGTCGGCGATCTTGCGCGGCTGGGTGGGGACGAGGTAGCCGGCCGAGATGCAGTCGGAGATCACCCTGTCGAGGATGTTGAGCGCGGCGCGGGCCAGGGTCCTGGCGCGCTCGCTGGGCTCGAAGCCCGGGATGGCCTTCTCGAACATCAGCGGGTAGAAGCCCGGCTCGGCCATGCACGCCTCGCGGTAGGCGGGGCCGAGGGCGCTGAGGTACTCGAAGGGGTCCTTCCTGGCGGGCACCGCTTCGAGGAAGCGGCGGAACCGCTCGAACCCCTCCAGGTAGAGCGCCTCGGCCAGCCCCTCCCTGCTGCCGAACATGGTGTAGACGACCGTGGTGGAGCAGCCCGCCTCGGTGGCGATCCGGCGCATCGACAGGCCGCCGGCGCCCTCGGCGGTCAGCAGGGTGGCGGCGACGTCGAGAAGACGGCCACGCAGCTCGTCGTGGGATGTCCGCTCACCCAGCAGATAGGCACCCTGAAGCCCCAGCGGCGCAGTGGAGGTCATGGGGCTTGGCCTTTCACGCTCGGGGGAACCGCACCAAGAGGACTTAGCCAGGACGGAGATCCCTCAAACCACTCGACAACCTAAACATCCCGAAATAGCACTACTTCCGTTACACAATCGGGAAGGAGAGTTTGTTCGTAACGGCCTGCTCCCTCCTCGCTGTTGTGCAACGTGGAGAACTTACCCGCCTCGGGTTCTGGCATAGCGTCGAGGTATGGACGTGCGCACCTTCTGGCTCGCTGGACGCCCCGCCAAGGGGGACACCGAGCTCACCGTTACCAACTCCCACGACGGTCGCGTGGTCGGCATCTACTCGGTGCCCACCGAGGCTCAGGTCGAGGAGGCGATCGCCGCGGCGGCCGCCGTACAGAAGGAGGCCGCGGCGCTGCCGGTGCACGTACGCGCCGAGGCCCTGGCCCACGTGGCCAAGCGGCTGGCCGAGCGGGCCGAGGAGATCGCCCAGCTGATCACTGGCGAGAACGGCAAGCCCATCTTCTGGGCGCGCGGCGAGGTCAACCGCGCGATCTCCACCTTCCGCTTCGCGGCCGAGGAGACCAGGCGCTGGTCGGGCGACGTGCAGCGGCTCGACACCGAGCCGGCCGCCACCGGCCGCCTCGGCTACGTCACCAGGCAGCCGCGCGGATCCGTGCTGGCGATCACGCCGTTCAACTTCCCGCTGAACCTCGTCGCGCACAAGGTCGCTCCCGCCATCGCCGTCGGCGCCCCCGTCATCGTCAAGCCCGCCCCCGCCACGCCGCTGTCGTCGCTGGTACTGGGCGAGATCCTGGCCGAGACGGACCTTCCGGCCGGCATGTTCTCGGTCCTGCCCGTCGAGAACGAGCGCGCCGCCGCGCTGGTGCAGGACCCGCGCCTGCCCGTGGTGTCCTTCACCGGATCGGGGCCGGTCGGCTTCGCGATCATGGACCAGGTGCCGCGCAAGCACGTGACGCTGGAGCTCGGCGGCAACGCCGCGGCCGTCGTGCTCGCCGACGCCGACCTCGACTGGGCGGCCTCACGCGTGGCGCTGTTCTCCAACTACCAGGCGGGCCAGAGCTGCATCGCCGTCCAGCGGGTCATCGTCGAGGAGTCGGTGCGCGAGGCGTTCGAGGAGAAGCTGCTCGCGGCGGTCTCCACCCTGGTCACCGGCGACCCGCTCGACGAGAAGACCCAGGTGGGACCGCTGGTCTCGCTGGCCGCCGCCGAGCGCGTGTCCGCGTGGGTGGACGAGGCCGTCGCCGCCGGCGCCCGCGTGCTGGCGGGCGGCACCCGCGACGGCGCCACCGTCACGCCGACCGTCCTCACCGACGTCGCGGAGGACTCGAAGGTCTCCTGCGAGGAGGTCTTCGGCCCGGTCATGATCCTCAAGTCGGTGGCGTCGGTGGACGAGGCGTTCGCCGAGGTCAACAACTCCAGGTTCGGCCTGCAGGCGGGCGTGTTCACCCGCTCGCTCGACACGGCCTTCCGGGCCAACCGCGAGCTGGAGGTCGGCGGCGTGATCATCGGCGACGTCCCGTCGTACCGGGCCGACCAGATGCCCTACGGCGGCGTCAAGGAGTCCGGTGTCGGCCGCGAGGGCGTCCGCTCGGCGATGGAGGACCTCACCTACGAGAAGGTCATGGTCCTCACGGGCCTGTCCCTCTGACCGTTCGCGAGCCTGCGGGGCGGCTGCCGTCCCGCAGGCTCGACGCCTGGTCAAGGCCGCAGCGCTGCCAGCTGCTGTTCGAACGGCACGACCTCGTCGTCCTCCTGGATGACGGGCCGCGCCCCGCCCACCAGGCCGGCCAGTTCGCCGGCCGCGCGTTCGACGCGCTCGGGCAGCCCCTCGGCGCCCCAGTCCTCCGACGCCGCGTAGACGGCCGTCGGCACCACGATCGCCCGCAGGTAGGCGAACATCGGCCGTAGCGCGTGCTCCAGCGCCAGGGAGTGCCTGGCCGTACCGCCGGTCGCGGCGATCAGCACCGGCTTGCCGGCGAGGGCGTCGTTCTCGATCACGTCGAAGAACGACTTGAACAGGCCGCTGTAGGAGGCGGTGAAGATCGGCGTGACGGCGATCAGGCCGTCGGCCGAGGTGACCGCCTCGACGGCGCGGCGCAGCTTGGCTGCGGGGAACCCGGTGACCAGGTTGTTGGCGATGTCGACGGCCAGGTCGCGCAGCTCGATGACCTCGATCTCCGCCCCGGGCAGCCGTGCGGCGCTCGCCGCCGCCAGGCGGTCGGCGAGCAGGCGGGTCGAGGACGGCTGGCTGAGACCGGCCGAGACGACGGCGAGCTTCATGGGTCACACTCCTACGGCAGCGGTGGCCTTGGCCAGCAGCGACTGGTGGGTGGGGGCGTCGGGCACGTTGGCCGGGCGGCCGACGGCGAACTCCTTGCGGAGCACGGGCACGACCTCCTCGCCCAGGATGTCGAGCTGCTCCAGCACGGTCTTCAGCGGCAGGCCGGCGTGGTCCATCAGGAACAGCTGGCGCTGGTAGTCGCCGAAGTACTCCCTGAACTTGAGCGTCCGCTCGATGACCTGGTCGGGGCTGCCGACCGTGAGCGGGGTCTCGGCCATGAACTCCTCGAGCGAGGGGCCGTGGCCGTACACGGGGGCGTTGTCGAAGTACGGGCGGAACTCGCGGATCGCGTCCTGGGAGTTCTTCCGCATGAACACCTGACCGCCGAGCCCGACGATGGCCTCCTCGGGCAGGCCGTGGCCGTAGTGCGCGTAACGCCGCCGGTACAGGCTGATCAGCCGCTGGTAGTGCTCCTTCGGCCAGAAGATGTTGTTGGCGAAGAAGCCGTCACCGTAGTAGGCGGCCTGCTCGGCGATCTCGGGGCTGCGGATGGAGCCGTGCCAGACGAACGGCGGCACGCCGTCGAGCGGCGCCGGCGTCGAGGTGTAGCCCTGCAGCGGGGTGCGGAAGCGGCCCTCCCAGTCGACGACCGGCTCCCGCCACAGCCGGTGCAGCAGCGAGTAGTTCTCGATGGCGAGCGGGATGCCGTCGCGGATGTCCTTGCCGAACCAGGGGTAGACGGGTCCGGTGTTGCCGCGGCCCATCATGAGGTCCACCCGGCCGTCGGACAGGTGCTGCAGCATCGCGAAGTCCTCGGCGATCTTCACCGGGTCGTTGGTGGTGATCAGCGTCGTGGACGTCGACAGGATGAGCCGCTCGGTCCTGGCCGCGATGTAGCCGAGCATCGTCGTGGGCGACGAGGCGACGAACGGCGGGTTGTGGTGCTCACCGGTCGCGAAGACGTCGAGGCCGACCTCCTCGGCCTTGAGGGCGATCGCGACCATCGCCTTGATCCGCTCGGCCTCGGTCGGCGTCCTGCCGGTGGTCGGGTCGGTGGTGACGTCGCTGACCGTGAAGATACCGAACTGCATGGCGATCTCCGCTCCTCCATGTTGAAGTTTCAATCGTCATGAACAGTGACCACTCGCAGGATATTCCACCCGGCAGGACGTGGCAACGGGGGGTAAAAGAAAGGAGCGCCCCGGGGTCGGGGGAAACACCCGGGACGCCCCTGGCGAGCGTCGCCCAGCGGGGGGACGGGCACGCCCGCGGCATGGTCAAGCGAAGGTCGACAGGCCCCCGATCAACCCACCAGTTCACTCCACCGTTTGGTCCAGGTGGCGTAGTCAGTGCATTCCCCGTCCCGGGGTTTGCAATCCCCCGGTGGGCGTACCGCAAAGGTGATCTTTTTCAGCTTCGCCGGGTCATCGGCTTCGTAGGCCGCGCAGATCCGCTTCGCCCGCCCCTTGCACGCCGCGGGGTTGGCGGGGGCCAGGCCCGCCCACGCCGCGGCGTCGCGCTGGGTCTCGGCCGTGGCCGTCAGGCTCAGCCAGCGGTAGGCGCAGTCGAGGCTGGGCGTGTTCGCGTTCAGCATCCAGGAGTCGACCCAGCCCGTGGTCGGGGCGCCCAGCGCCCTGACGTCCCTGCCCGCCTTCTGCAACAGCATCCTGAAGTACGGCGTCGCCTGCGCGATCTCGACCTCGCCCGTGGCGAACGCCCGCACCAGCGAGATCGGCTCCCGCCAGTAGAGCCGGTGCTTGTTCTTGCCCAGCAGCGTCACGGCCTCGTCGAGCTGCTCGGTCGTCAACTCGTAGGGGTGGGCGACCTCGTCCGCCACCGCCGCGTCGGCCAGGCTCAGCGGGCTGTCGGGCACCGCCGACCGCTGGCTGTCGTAGAGGGCGAGCCGGTCGCGGGGCTTGATCTTCGCGGCGTCGTAGATGATCTCGTTGACCCCCCACAGGTACGGCACGCCGTACACCTTGCCGCCGACCACGCTCTGCTCGCGCAGTTCCTCGGCCAGTTCGTCGTACCCGGTGACCTTGGCGGTGTCGATGGGCTGCACCTGGCCGGCGGCGATCAGGCTCGCGGCCACCTCGGGGCCCGCCGAGATCACGTCGTAGACGCGCTCGCCCACCTTGGCCTGCATCTCCTGCGCGGTCTGCACCACGTCCAGCCTGGCGATGCGGCAGCCCGTCCTGCTCTCGAACTCCGTCACCCAGTTCTTGCCGCCCCCGCCCCACTCGGCATGCCCCTTGTAGGTGAGGATCTGCAGGGTGCCGTCGCTCTGCGGCGCGCTCGCCGTGGCCGTGGGCGTGGCCGTGGGCGTGGTGGTGGGCGTGGCCGTGGTGAGTGTGGTGGTGGGTGTGGGCTTGGCCGAGGGGGTGGGGCTCGCGCTGGGGGCGACCCGCACCGAGGTGGTCCGGCCGGCGGTCGCGTCCGCGCACCCGATCAACGTCAGGCACGCCACGCCGGCGACCGCCATGGCAGGTATGCGGTGCTTCACGAAGTCCCCCTTGTCCAGCCTGGAGCTTACCGGGGACGGCAGGCGGCGGCGCGCCGGTCGCACCAGGCAGGTGACGCCCGCGGGCCCGGACGGCCGCCGACACCCCGACGCCTCCAGGGCCGGACGCCCGCCGACGCCCCGACGCCTCCCTGGCCGGATGCACGCGGACACGCGAACGCCCCGCGGGCCCGGTGCCCGCGGGGCGTGACGCGCCGTGCGCGGCCCTGACTACTTGTTGGTCGGGAACCCGAGGTTCACGCCGCCGTGCGACGGGTCGAGCCAGCGGGAGGTGACGACCTTGCCGCGCGTGTAGAAGTGCACGCCCTCGGCACCGTGGACGTGGGTGTCGCCGAACAGCGACGCCTTCCATCCGCCGAAGCTGTAGAAGGCCATCGGCACGGGGATCGGCACGTTGATGCCGACCATGCCGACCTCCACCTCGTTCTGGAAGCGCCGGGCGGCGCCGCCGTCGTTGGTGAAGACGGCGGTGCCGTTGCCGTACTCGCCGCCGTTGATCAGCTTCACGCCCTCCTCGTAGGAGGAGACGCGCACGATCGACAGGACGGGGCCGAAGATCTCCTCGGTGTGGACGCGCGAGCCCGCGGGCACGTGGTCGAGGATCGTCGGGCCGAGCCAGAAGCCCGGCGTGTCGGCCGCCTTGCCGCCGCCGAGCACCGGCGTCTCCCTGCCGTCCACCACGAGCTTGGCGCCCTCGGACAGGCCCAGGTCGAGGTAGGAGGCCACCTTGTCGCGGTGCGCCTCGGTGACCAGCGGGCCCATCTCGGAGCGCGCGTCGTCGCCGGGGCCGATGGTCAGCTTGGCGACCCTTTCGACGATCTTGTTCACCAGTTCGTCGCCGACCGGGTCGACGGCCAGGACGACCGAGATCGCCATGCACCGCTCACCCGCCGAGCCGAAGCCGGCCGAGACCGCCGAGTCGGCGACCAGGTCGAGATCGGCGTCGGGCAGGACCAGCATGTGGTTCTTCGCGCCGCCGAGCGCCTGGACCCGCTTGCCGTGCGCGGTGCCGGTCTCGTAGACGTAGCGGGCGATCGGGGTCGAGCCGACGAAGGAGACGGCCTTGACGTCCTCGTGCTCCAGCAGGCGGTCGACCGCCACCTTGTCGCCCTGGACGACGTTGAAGACGCCGTCGGGCAGCCCCGCCTCCTGCCACAGCCGCGCCATGAGCAGCGAGGCCGAGGGGTCCCTCTCCGACGGCTTGAGGATGAAGGCGTTGCCGCAGGCGATGGCGATGGGGTACATCCACATCGGGACCATCGCGGGGAAGTTGAACGGCGTGATGCCCGCCACCACGCCGAGCGGCTGGCGGATGGAGTAGGAGTCGACCCGGGTCGAGACCCCTTCCGAGAAGCCGCCCTTGAGCAGGTGCGGGATCCCGCAGGCGAACTCCACGACCTCCAGGCCCCTGGCCACCTCGCCGAGCGCGTCGGAGTGCACCTTGCCGTGCTCGGCGGAGATCAGCGCGGCGAGCTCGTCGCGGTGGGCGTACATCAGCTCGCGGAAGCGGAAGAGCACCTGCGACCGCTTGACGAGCGAGGCGTCGCGCCAGGCGGGGAAGGCCCCGACCGCGGCGGCGACGGCGGCGTCCACGTCGGCGGCCGAGGCCATCGCGACCTTGCCGCTGACCTCACCCGTCGCCGGGTTGAAGATCTCGGTCGTGCGGCTGTCGCCGTCGACCCGAGAGCCGTTGATCCAGTGGTTAACGAACTTCATCGTTGATGGTCTCCAGAGCGTTGACGATGATGCCGAGGCCCTCTGCCGCCTCGTCCATCGTCAGGGTGAGCGGGGGCGCCATGCGGATCGCCGTGCCGTACAGGCCGCCCTTGCCCGCGAGCAGACCGAGCTTCTTGGACTCCTCCATGAACCTGGCGGCGAGCTCGGAGCCGGCCAGCTCCACCGCGAACATCAGGCCCTTGCCGCGGACGGAGGTGACGATCGGCAGCCGCTTGGCGGCCTCGCGCAGCCCGTCGATGATGAGGGTGCCCGTCCTGGCCGCGTTGGCCTGCAGGTCGTGGTCGAGGACGTAGTCGAGCGTGGCGTTGGCGGCGGCCATCGAGATCGGGTTGCCGCCGAAGGTGGCCAGGCCCACCGCGTGCAGGTTGTCGAGCAGGTCGCCGCGGGCCACGATGCCGCCGACCGCGAACCCGTTGCCCAGGCCCTTGGCGAAGGTCATCATGTCGGGGGTCACGCCGTGGTTCTGGATCCCGAAGAAGGCCGAGCCCGTCCGGCCCCAGCCGGTCTGCACCTCGTCGGAGATGAACAGGATCCCCTCCTCGTCCAGCACCTCCTTGTAGGCGGCGAACAGCCCGTCGGGGGCCATCGTGAAGCCGCCCACGCCCTGGATCGGCTCGGCGATGAGCGCGGCGACGTCGTTGGAGACGCCGGTGGCCAGCACGTGGCGCAGGTCCTCGACGCAGACCTTGATGTAGTCGGCGTCGGACAGGCCCGCGAACTGGGGCAGGTGGCGGTCGGCGCCGTGCAGGAACGTCGCGTTGACCGGCGAGTAGGAGTTGTTCTTCCACGCGCGGTTGGAGGTGACGCCGATCGCGCCGAAGGAACGGCCGTGGTAGCTCTGCCGCATGGCCAGCACCTGGTCGGACTTGCGCGCGTAGGTTGCCAGCAGCAGGGCCGTCTCGTTGGCCTCGGTGCCCGAGTTGGTGAAGAAGACCTTCGCGTCGGGGATGCCGGAGAGCCTGGCGATCTTCTCGGCCAGCTCGATCTGGCCGCGCAGCAGGTAGACGGTACTGGTGTGCACGACGCCCGTGGCCAGCTGACGCTCGACGGCCTCACGGACCTCGGGCACGTCGTACCCGATCATGTTGGTGAGGATCCCTGCGAAGAAGTCGAGGTAGCTCTTGCCCGAGGCGTCGACGACACGGTTGCCCTTGCCGCTGACGATCTCGATGGGCTCGTTGTAGTAGAGGGCCACCCAGTTGGGGATTACCGCCCTGTGGCGCGCGAGAAGGTCCGACATGCTCCGAGTATCGCGGTTATTCACTGAACATCCCACCGCCAACGTGTCGGCATGACGCAATTTCCGCTTACACTCTGCCCACACAGAATGTGTCAGGACATCGTGACTTCCCGCCCCGGCCGCCCCGCCCGCCGTCCCCCGGGTGACGCGCCCCGCCCCACCCCCTAGTACTACATCACTAGATCCGGATGACCTGGAGGCGTAGGCGCTGCTTGAAGTGGTTCCTGCGCGCCCTGGCTTGGTGGGCGCGGCGCTGGGT
>NZ_JBEXMT010000031.1:0-128685 GCF_040610675.1 Nonomuraea sp. NPDC003804 | reverse complement strand
CTGCTGCGCAGGCTGCCGTCCCTGGAGCTCGCCGTGCCCGTGGAGGAGCTGGAGCGCGTGGAAGGGCTGGCGGTCGGCGGGCTGCGAGAGGTCCCGGTCCGCTGGTGACCCGGCACCGCCGTAACCGCCCCGGAGAGAGGAACCAGGTATGAAAGTGACCGTGGACGAGGCCAAGTGCTGCGGCGCGGGCCAGTGCGTGCTGATCGCTCCTGAGGTGTTCGACCAGCGCGACGAGGACGGTGTCGTCGTCCTCCTGGAGCCCGAGCCCGGCGAGGACCAGCACGCCCTGGTGCGGGAGGCCGCCGCCGTCTGCCCGGCCGCCGCCATCGAGCTGAGCGAGGAGGCCTGAGCCTGCGGCCGGCTTGATCTCGTCCGGCATCGTGGACGGCCCGAGCCGATGATCGTGCGCAGGCGCGCAGGCCGCCATCGGCGCGTCGGCCGTCCGCACCCGCTGCGGCCGGGCCTGGCGGTCTTGCGCCTACGGTCACCTTCCGGCTCCGTGACGCCCCCGGTTGAGGCTGTCTGGTGGCCACGGCCCCTCCGGGGTTCGGTCCGTCCAGCGGCCGGACCCTGCGTCAGGACCGCCGGGGCGGTGCGAGAGACTCCAGGCAAACGGAGCGGGCAGGGTGGTGGCGCGTTGCGGGAATCCGCGTGGCGTGAGCTGATGCTGGAGCGTGGACCGGTCGGGCGCTGGCGCTCGGCCCTGGGTACGGCGGCCGTGCTCGTCGGCGAGGAGGTGGTGTTCACCGCGGACGGGACGGGCCTGTTGCGCTCGTACTCGGCCCTCTTCGGCGAGGACGAGCCGCTTGCGTTCCGGTGGCGGATGGAGGGGCGCGCCCAGGTGCGCATCCTCCTCGTCGGCCCGGAGGAGGAGGGCGAGGAGGACGACGAGGGATTGGTTGTGACCATGGAGTTCCGCCGGCACGATACCGACACCGGCGCCACCACGGTGCTCGCCGAGCCCGGGCGTGATGCCTTCTGGCCGGCGACCTGGCCGCTGGAACCGGTCGCGGAACCGCCAGGAGGCGCGTAGCCAGTCATCGTCAGTCATCGTCAGTCATCGTCAGTCGTCGTCGGTCGTCGTCGGTCGTCGTCGGTCACTGTCAGTCGCCGTGGCCGGTGGCCGGCGCGGATGGCCGCGGGCTCGCCGGCGAGGCGGATGTCGTGGGTGATACCGGCGTCGTGGGTGAGGCGGGTGCGGGCGAGGCCGGGGACGCGGGCAGGACGAACTCGTGGTCGGGCGTCACGACGCGCGTGACGGCCTGCCCGACGAGGGTGCCGGGTGCCACGCCCTCGTACCGGATGTCGGTGTTGACCAGGGCGACCAGCGTCGCCCGCGCCTCGGGCAGGTAGATCGTCAACGACTCGTAGCCGGGCAGCGAGCCGTTGTGCCCGACCCAGCCGTGCACGGTGAAGATGCCGAGGCCGTAGCCGGTGCCGGGGATTCCCGTCGGGCCCATGGCGAGCCGTTCGGCCTGCGTCTTGGGCGTCAGCAGCGTGCCGGTGGCCACCACGCGGGCCCACGTGCGCAGATCGGGCAGGTCGGAGATCATCGCTCCCGCGGCCCAGCCCCAGGAGGGGTTCCAGTCGGTGGCGTCCTCGACCTCGCCCGAGGCGGTCTGCCTGGTGTAGCCGTGGGCGTGCGGGTTCGGGAAGGCGGCGCCGGACGGGAAGACGGTGTGGCGCAGGCCGGCCGGCGCCACGACGTTCTTCTCGACGAACTCGGGCAGGGGGCGTCCGCCGATCTTCTCCACCACGAGTCCCAGCAGGATCGTGTTGGTGTTGCAGTAGGCGAACGTCTCGCCGGGCTGGAACTGCACCGGGTGCTTGAAGGAGTAGGCCAGCAGTTGCCGCGGGGTGAAGGGCCGTTCCGGGTCGGCGAGGAAGGCTTTGACGAAGGCGTCGTCCTCGGTGTAGTTGAACAGTCCGCTGCGCATGCCCGCCAGGTGGCGCAGGGTGATGCGGTCGCCGTTCGGGACTCCGTCCACGTACCTGGCGATCGGGTCGTCGAGGCCGAGCTTGCCCCGGTCGACGAGCTGGAGCAGGGCGGTGACGGTGAAGGTCTTGGTCTCGCTGCCGATCCGCATGTACAGGCCTGGGCTCATGGCGGCACCGCTCGCCTTGTCGGCGACGCCGAAGGCCCGCACGTACGACCCCTTGCCGGGCGCTGACAGCCCGACGATGACGCCGGGCACCCCGGCCTCTCGCATGACCTGCCGGATCGCGGTGTCCAGGCGCGCGGCGACGGCAGGGGTCAGCTCGGGGAAGTCGGCCCGCTGTGACGGGCCGGGAACCATCGCGGTCACGAGCGCGGGGATCGCCCCGGCGGGCGCGGTGGAGGCGGGGAAGGCCAGCAGGCCGGCCATCGCCAGCCCTGCGCAGGTTCCGCGCCGAAGCGCCCGTGACCACCTCATGACAGGCCTCCCGCCGCACGAGGACGACACTCCCCTACCAGCCTAGGCGTCCCCGACCCTCGCCCGCCCCGAAGTGGCGCTCTCACTGTTGGCGGTGAGTTGACCACTCTGGGTAAGAGCCATGTGATCGATGGGGGTATCACCCCGTCCGGGTCGCCGCTCAGGCGATCCCTTCACCACCGGCGGACCCTGGCGGCGCCGCCGGTCGATCGCGAGGGAGCTTCGCGTGGCAGTCATCTCCGATGGCATCTACAAGATCGAGTTCACCCCCGAGCAGCAGCTCACCGCACTCGAGCCCAGGCCGGGCGGCCACCTCTGCCTGCTGCCGCCGGACTCCGGCTACGGGCAGACCTGGCAGGTGAGCAGCGACGGCAACGGTTCCCACACGATCCGCGCCACCGACTCCGAGCTGTACGTGAGCTTCGACGGCGACCCCGACATGCACGAGCTGGCCCTGGTGCTGCCCGAGGCCCGCCCCTGGCGGCTGGCCCCGGCGGCGGAACCCGACACGTTCGTCATCTCCGTCCCCGCGACCCCGATGCGTCTCGGTCTGAGCCTGCTGCGGATCTTCCCGCCCCGGGTGGCGCTGGCGCCCGACTTCGGCGACCCGTACCAGGCCTGGACCTTCATCAAGACCGGCTGAGCCTGCTGACCCGCCGCTCCGGAGGCGGCATTCCGGGTGACGCGGCGGACGCCTGTCAAGGCGCCCGCCGCGTCACCCGACGGCGGTTCAGGGACGCCCCCGCTCCGCGCGGGAGGGGCGGGGCCGCAGGCCGTGCTCGAGGATCTCCAGGCTCCGCCCGATCTCGGCGTCCACCGCACCGGCATCGATGCGGCCGTCGATGGCCAGCGTGGACAGGCCGTGCACCAGGCACCACAGCGTCACCGCGACCGTGACGGGGTCTCCCGGCTCCACCTCGCCCGCCTCCTGCGCCAGCGCGACGGCGTCGACCAGGATCGCGCAGGTCCGGTCGTGGGCTTCGGTCAGTTCGGCGTACTGCGCGCGGGCCGTGATGCCCGTGCCCATCATCAGCCGGTACAGCTGCGGGTTGGCGACGGCGAAGGCGGCGTAGGCGCGCACGAGGTCCTGCACCGCGGGCAGCGTGCCCGTGCCGCGGGGCGCAGCGCGGACCTGACGCTGGAGTTCGGCGTAGCCGTCCATGGCGACGGCCACGAGCAGGGCGTCCTTGTCGGGGAAGTGCCGGTAGGGAGCGGCCGAGGAGACCCCTGCCCTGGCCGCGGCTCCCCGCAGCGTCACCTCGCTGGCCCCGCGCTCCGTGAGCAGCTGCCTGGCCGCCGTCATGAGGGCGCGACGCAGGTCGCCGTGATGGTAGGCCGGCTTGGCCGTCACCGCGCCGCCGTCCTGGCCCTGGCCCGGGGTGCGGCGGCGCCGGCCACGGCGGCGAGGGGCAGGAACAGCCACAGCCCGCTGACCGGGTAGAGCAGCGCCGACAGCCCGAGGAGCGCGAGGTAGGGCGCGACGAACCCGGGCACCTGCCCGGTACGGCGCCGCGCCCACAGCACGAGGTGTCCGGTCAGGAGCATCGGCACGCCCGCCACCATGAACCAGAACCACGTCTCCGTCACCGAGCCGTCCGGCGCAGCGCCGAGCACGCCCTGGCCGATGAGGCGCCGGACGGGCTCGCCCGCGATCGCCAGGCCGTACCCGAGATGGAGCAGGCCCGTCGCCAGCAGAGCCGGACCGAGCAGGCGCGCCCACAGGCCACCAAAGTTAGCAGTGTTCACATCCAGCCAAGTTAGCGGCGTCAACATCAGGCGGCAACCCCGGCCGGGAAGCTCACTCCGGCTTCCGCCGCCCGAATGCCCGCCGGACGTCCTCGGGAGCGTGGTCGAGCGCCGCGGCGTCGGGTTCGGCCGCCGTGACGTGCGGGAGATGGACGACGACGTCGAAGGCGTCCAGCGGGCGCTGGCCGGAGTAGAAGGCGCCGATGCCGGCCCGCTGCCGGGAGACCGCCCGCACGGCGTCGGCGTCGCAGGGCGACAGCCGTCGCAGGTCGACCGCGAAGGGGCCGTCGTGGCTGGCGGCCATGAGCGCGTCGAGGCTGCCTGGCTCGGGGTCCTGCATGGCCGTGAAGAGCGTGCCGGTGTAGAAGTCCGGGCCGGTGTTGAGGATCCGGCCGGTCCCGGTGGTGGTGCCGATCGCGAGATAGTCCTGGCCCAGCCGGTCGGCGAGGTGCATGCCCATCGGGGTCATCGGCGGCATGCCGGGCAGGGCGTTCGGCCGCCGCTGGATGTGGCCGTTGTGGGCGGCGAGGACGATCCGGTCCTCCCTGCGCAGGATCCACTCGACCGTGTCCGCGATCGCGGCGTCGCGGTTGTCCATCGCGGCCTGCTGGTCGCCGCGCGCCAGCGCGCGGACGACGGTGTCGAGGGTGACCGTGATGCGCAGCACACGGAGCGCGTGCTCGTAGGCGTCGGCGGTGGTCCGCCGCTGGTGGTCCAGGCGCCGGGCGGTCATGCGCGCGGCGAGGTCGGCCAGGCCCGCCGTGAGCGCGTCCCTGGTCGCGGGGGCGAGGCCGGCGTAGGCAGCCAGGGCGGCGGGCGCGGAGAACGCGGACGGCGCCGCGAGGGCCACGGCCGTCTCCCTGACGCCGGGGTCGAGCCGGAAGTCCGGGTCGGCCCGCTCCAGGTAGGCGAGCACGGCATCCAGGCCGGGCAGCAGGGAGACCATCGAGCCGGGCAGGTCGATGCCGTAGAAGCCGACGGGGCGCGCGGCCGTGCGGTTGTGCTCCCGCATCCACCGCAGGTGGGCGCCCATCTGGGTCCACAGTCCCATCAGCGAGGTCATGCCGTTCGCCATCACCTGGCCGAGCCGTTCCCCACCGCCTCGGATCCAGGCGTCGACCTGCCATCCTTCGGTGAATCCGGTCTCCATCGCGTAGGCGCCGAAGCTGTGCCGTTCGACCAGGTAGCGCAGCAGGCGGTGGCGCAGCTCGTAGAACTCGCGGTTGTAGTGCGCGCTCTCGCCGATCGCCACCACGCGCGCGTCGCCGATCGCCTCGTCCAGCCATGCGAGGTCGTCCAGCGGCTCGGCCGGATCGAGCGTGCGCAGCCCCAGCACCGCCTCGTCGCTGAGCCGGGTCGTCACCGCGGGGTTCGTGGTCATGCCGGATCCCTTCTGCCATTTCCAATTTTGGGAACGGTACCAGATATGGGAACGTACGGTGATGGACACCCTCGACCTGCTCCTGCACCCGGTCCGGCTGCGCATCGTGCACGCCATGTCCGGCGGGCACGCCCACACCACCGCCGAGCTGTGCGCCGTCCTGCCCGACGTCCCGAAGACCACGGTGTATCGGCACGTCGGCCTCCTGGCCGAGGCCGGGGTGCTGGAGGTCGCCGGCGAGCAGCGCGTGCACGGCGCCGTCGAACGCCACTACCGGCTGCGCCGCGACCGGACCGTGATCGACGCCGACGCGGCCGCGTCGATGTCCCTGGACGACCACCGCCGGGGCTTCACCGCGGCCATGGCCACGCTGCACGCCGAGTTCAACGCCTACCTCGACCGGGACGGCGCCGACCCGACCGCCGACCTGGTGGGCTACCGGCAGCTCGTCCTCTGGCTCAGCCACGACGAGCTGGCGGAGTTGATGGGCGAGTTGCGCGAGGTCTTCGCGAAGCGGTGGGGCAACGGGCCCGCGCCGGATCGCCGCCCCCACCTGGCGAGCGTGATCGTGTTCCCGGCCGAGCAGCCGCCGCGGGACGGCGTCGACGGGCCGGGCGACCACCACGCCGATCGCTGAGCGCCCCACCGTGCCGGTGCCGTGGCAGCCGGCGCGGGAGGCGGCGGTTGACCACCGGGGCCGGGGTGTACGGCCGGCTCCGCGCGCGGCCCGTCCCCTCGGCGCCGGCCGCCCGCCTCAGGGCAGCAGGCTCTCCACCACGTCGGCCGCCCGCCCGGCCCCGCCCTCGGCGCGTACCTCCGCGCGCAGCTCCGCCGCCCTGCGCGCCACCGCCGGGTCGGAGGTCAGCTCCAGCAACGTACGGCGCAGCAGCCCCGCGGTGGCCTCGGCCGTGTCCACCCGTCGGGCGACGCCCAGCTCCACCAGCCGGTCGGCGTTGTCGAACTGGTCGACCGCCTGCGGCACGGCGATCATGGGCACGAGAACACACTGGCCGCGGGTGGAGCGCACGGGCGCGCCGGGCAGCCGCTCGCCCGGTGCCGGCCGGGTGAGCCGCGGCTGCCCGGCCGGCACCGCGGTCGTCGCGTGCGACCGGTCCGGCTACTTCCAGAAGTCGAGCCGGTGCGCGGCGGCGTAGTCG
Source organism: Nonomuraea sp. NPDC003804 (assembly GCF_040610675.1). NCBI lineage: Bacteria > Bacillati > Actinomycetota > Actinomycetes > Streptosporangiales > Streptosporangiaceae > Nonomuraea > Nonomuraea sp. NPDC003804. The sequence goes on along the minus strand of NZ_JBEXMT010000031.1, from coordinate 121,987 downwards.
ATCGGCCGGATCGCGCCCGGCGCGAGCGACTGGGTGCCGTGGGCGAGCCTGCGCCAGACCGGCAGCCCGTGGCCGTTGGGCGAGCCGGTGCGGGCGAAGTTCGTCCAGTACCCGACCATCTGCTCCGACAGCCTTTCCTGGGCGGGGCTCAGCCGGGCCTTCTCTTCCGGGAAGAGGTACGGCAGGTCACCGGCGTGGTAGGCGCCCCAGTCGAAGTCCACCTGCAGCGGCAGGAACATCGGCGCCTTGCGGTCGGCGAACTCGTAACCGTAGACGGGCACGTGCCTGGCGAGCAGGGTGTTCTGCTCGTGGGTGCCGCGTGCCCAGATCCTGTCGGTCATCACCGCCGCCCACGCCTGGCCGGGCGTGGCGTGCTCCGACAGCGGATACCTGCGCATCACCCGGTCGGCGTCCTTGCCGAAGGCGGTCTTGAGCAGCGTGCCGTACTGCTCGGCGGTAACCGGCTTGCCTGCCGCGTCATAGGTCATCCCCACGAAGATCCGGTGCTCGTCCCTGGTGGCGCCGGCCAGCACGGGAACCCGGTGGAAGCGGCCCTTCCTGATCGCCGTGGACGGCAGCTCGGGAAGCACCCTGTTGCCGTAGGCGTACACCTGGAAGGCGTTCATGATCTGCGGCACGTCGAGGATCTTCTTCACCGGCAGCGCGCGCAGGCACGCCAGATCCTGGCAGCCCAGCCTGGCGGCGTACTGCTTGCCGACCGCCTCGGCGTCCCCGGCGCTGCGCCAGGCGAAGGTCGGCAGGGCGGGCATGCCAGGGACCAGGCTGCCCGCCGGCATGTCCATCATCGTCTCGCCGCTCTGCATGGCCACCCGCTGGAACAGGCCCTTGGCGCCGGGTGAGGTGAGGTGGCCGCCGATGGCGAGCGCGCCGAAGGAGACGCCGAACGCGGTGACGTTCGACGGGTCTCCGCCGAAGGCGGCGGCGTTGCGCCTGACCCAGCGCAGGGCCTCCTGCTGGTCCTGCAGGCCGTAGGTGCCCCCGTCCTTGAGGCCGGGGTAGCTGAAGCCGTTGAACACGCCGAGCCGGTAGTTGATCGTCACGACGACGACGCCGCGGGAGGCCAGCTTGCGGGCGTCGGAGAAGTGCCCGCCGCCGACCGCCCCGTCCCCGTGGATCCACACCATGACGGGACGGTCGCGTCCCGGCTCGCGAGGGGCGGTGACGTTGAGGACCAGGCAGTCCTCGGTCGTGCTGGAGATCGGGGCGTAGGGGGAGCCGACCTGCGGGCACAGCGGGCCGGGCCGGGTCGCGTCCTTGACGCCGTTCCAGCGCCCGGCGGGCCTGGGGCTCTCCCACCGGCCCGCGGTGGCGTACGGGATGCCCTGGAAGATGCGGTGCTGGTCGGTCACGACGCCGCGCACGGCTCCGGTGTCGGTCGTGACGACGGCACCGTCGGACGGCCGCTGCGCCGGGCCGGTGCCCGTGACCATCCCGGCCACGGCGAGTGTCGCAAGAAGGATTCGCATGCCTCAACGCTGCTGGATCCCGCTCCGGCCCAGAAGATTCATCGATCCTCGATGATCCAGGACGAACGTCCCGGGACCCGGGTCCTCGCCGTCGTCGCCGCCGCGCTAGAGCTGCGGGATCTCGATGCGCACGGGTTCTGTGATCGCGGGGGGTTCTCCGGGATGGGCTCCGGTGAGCAGGGCGGCGACGGTGTAGAGATTCCACGCCAGCGCGGGCTGTTTGATGACAGGCTCGGAGAAGAAGGCCTTCAATTCGTCGCCTCGCACGAGGGAGGCCAGAGCATCAGCTCGTTCGAGTACGAACTGTCCGAGAAGCGCGGACAGGTGCGGGCCCGGGCTGGTACGCCAGTTCCAGCTGCTTCCACGCTTGGCGACCGGCGGTGCAGGAGTCGTCATGGAGGGCTTGCGCTGCCACCATCTGCCGGGTGACTCCGCCTTCCCGGCTTGGAAACGCCAGGGTTTCCCGTCGAGCTCGATCTTCTGCAGACCTGGAGCGAGCCGACTGGTCAGCTCGTAGACGACTTCTTCCGAATGGCGCCACCGCTGGTCGAGCGACAGCGCCTCGGTCACCACGCGATTGTCGAGAAACGGCTGAATCGGATCTCCACGCCGCAGCGAACCGACCCTTGCCGCAGCATGCCAACGTCCTACCCGGTATGTGACATACAGGTGGTCGAGCACCTCCCACGGGTTCTCACCGACCCTTCGCAGCCAAGGCGCCGCCAACTCGCGCGCGTGCTCATTCGCCTCGTCGGTGAAGAGCGGCTCGTTCTTGAGGAAGAGGTCATCGACCCTGCGACGCATTGCCTTGTCAGTGGTCTGCCCCTGGCTGTACAGGAAACCGCCCCTGAGGATCTCACCGCTCTGCCCGGACATGGTGGGCATGGTGGAGTACGGCCGGTAGTCCACGATGCTCTCGTAGGCGGAGGTCATGCCTTCGCAGGCGCGGATCACCTCATAGGCGCGCACGCTCGGGTGCGGGACGAGTACGGCGTCCTTCGCCTCGCTCTGCACCGGCGGGATGACCGTATGGTCGATACGCAGGTGAGCCGCGATCGTCCTGGCGATGATCACGTCCGGGTGAGTGTCAAGCCCGTTGGTGGTCGCGCGGAAAGGGACGCGGCCCGCGTGCAGAAGCGCGGCCATCAGGCGACTGTCGCGCCCACCCGTCAGCGCCAGATTCACCGATGCGGAGGCGGTGCTCAGTGGCTCGACGGCGGCGACGAGAGCATCACCTAGCCGGCTGATCGCCCTGCGTTTGGCTCTCGCCGAGGTCGGCATCGGTTCGGCCGGTGGCAGCGAACGCGTGAGGACGGACCGGCGACGGCCCTTCACCGTGACGATGGAGGATGGCCCGAGTGCCGTCACCCCTCGATAAGGGGTCTCATCGGACAGGAAGTATCCCTGGCGGATCATGGTTTGAAGGGCGACCTCGTTCCAGTCGACTTTTCCGTTGTTTGCCACGAGGTGCAGGTGCAGAGCACGGGTTCCCACCAGGTGCAGGTCCTCGTTCTCGGCGTAGAAGACCGGCAGGGCCCTGGTGCTTGCGGTGGCGGCCTGGATCTCCTGTTCGGCCACCCGGATGACGGAGAAGCATCCGGAGAGGTCCGCCGTCACATCACGCAGGACGGGCGCTTGAGTGAGGAGCCGCACGTCCCGCTGCGAAGCGACCGTGCCGCTTATCCCCAAGCCGTCGCGGTTCTCCCGCACGATCAACGGCGGGCGCCCATCGGCGCCTTCCTCGTTGGACCAGGCAAGCAACGCCGTGTCCGCGCACACCCACTCGGCGGCGTCGACGGTTTCCAACGGCACGGGAAAGACGTCACCGAGAAGCGAGCGAGCCAGAGCGAGATGTCGGCTGAGATCCACGCCTGGACGCTTCGCGGTCATGGCCAGGTATACGCGCATGCAGTTTTCCTCTCTGGCCGGCCTCTGGCCGGGCAAGGGTGGCGGCGTGGGCGAACCGGACGGTAAGCCCCAACACCTGCGCGACGGCGAACGCACGACGGCGCCACCCGCATCGCCTCGCGCGAAGAAGGCACCACCTCCTGGGCATGCTCCGCTTTCCGCCTGTGCGAAGGCAACGGCGGGCGCCGTCATGGGAGGACTCCTTTGCGGATCTGCCTGATCCGCGTACGCGAGGTCGGCCGATGAGGCCGCCTGCCGGGTTCTTGATGTCTGAACTGCGAGGCGTCCCCGCCCGAGAGTGGCGGGCGGGCACGGCCTCACCGGTGTCTTGTCGTCAGCCCCGGAAAGGGTTCACGCCACCGCGGGTCCCGGCGAAAAGCGCCGCCCGTGCGCGGGAGATCCTTGGCCTGGACATCGCCGGTCTGGACCTGGCCAACAAGCGCGCCCGCGTGGTCCGCAGGGGCGGCGACACAGCGTTCATCTTCTGGCAGTCCGGCACCGCCCGGCTGCTGCCCCATCTCCTGGCCCGCCGCCGAACCGGCCCGGATTTTCTCACCGACCGGCGGCCCGGGCCCGCGCGCACTCCCGCCGCGGCGGATCTGCGCCCTGACGCCGGGCGTGCCTGGCACCAGCAAGCGCTCAGCGCTGACCAGCACAGCATCAACATCGCCGGCGGTCAGGCGAATGAGTTGAACACTCTCGACGGCGACCGTGATCTACGCAGAGCTACGTGGCAGCTGGGGGCGCGTTCGGGAGAAGACCCCCAGGAACGGGCGACGACAAGCCCCGTGCCGCGCCGAAGCGGGCGGGCTTCGGCGCGGCGCGGGCGCATGCCGGTAGGTCAGCCTTCCAGGATCCAGGAGTTCCACGCAGTCTGGCCGGAGCCGCACTTCACATACACCGACCCGTCGCCGGACTGAGCCGGAGACGTGTAGTGATAGAGGCTTCCCGCGCTGTTCTTACACTGAAGCCGGAGGTACCACGTGCCCACGTAACCGCCGCTGCACGTGCCCTTGGCGTTGGTCGATCCAGTCCACGTGTAGCAGCTCGCGGCCAACTCGGCCGCGGGGTCTGCGCCGGGGTCGGCGAACGCCGCCTGCGCGGGAGCTGCGCCGAGAAGGGCCAGCGTGATCCCGCTGATCGCTGCCGCACTCTTGAGCTTCACGATGTGGACTCCTTCAGAATCGGATCAGGACGAATGTCCTTGATCATTTAATCTGAAGCTATAACGATCATGACGGAAAGGACAGTCTTGATCATCTTCTGCTGTTCGTGATAAATGATCAAGCTGTCGGGCCCGTGAACGGCTCTGAACGCGGTTCACGTCCTCCAGCAGAGCAGGAAGGGCATCCGCAGGCGACGCCTCGCCGTACGGCTTCACGATCACGGGCACCGGGGCCGATCTCCGCTCCGGCCCGGCCCGCGCCGTACCGAGGCGCGTGCACGCCTGACGGTCACTGGCGGGCCCTCCGCTCGGGTCCGTGTCACCGGGCGCGAAGCAGCTGCGAGTGATGGGGAGTTCCCGGCCGGGTTGACGAGGTCAGTGGGACGAGGCGGGGATGTCGCGGACGCTGATCCTGCGGCGGAAGACCCAGTAGGTCCATCCCTGGTAGAGCAGCACCACCGGCAGGAAGACCACCGCGACCCAGGTCATGATGCCGAGCGTCTTCGGTGTCGCGGCCGCGTTCTCGACGGTCAGGCTGTAGGCCGGGTTGATCGTGGACGGCAGGACGTCGGGGTAGAGGACGGCGAACAGGCTGATCACCGCCACGCCGATGGCGACCGCCGAGAACAGGAACGACCAGCCCTGACGTCCTCTGGCGATGGCGGCCAGCGCGCCGGCGAAGGACAGGACGGCCAGGGCGGCCAAGATCACCGTGCCGGCCTGGCCGCCCGCCAGCTGCGTCCAGGTCAGGAAGACCACCGCGAGGACCGCCGCCACCACGCCCGTCCGCAACGCCACCCCGGCCGCCCGCCCGCTGATCTCGCCGGTGGTCTTCAGGGCCACGAAGACGGCGCCGTGCGCGGCGAACAACGCCAGCGTCGTGAGCCCGCCGAGCAGGGCGTACGGGTTGAGCAGGTCCCAGACCGTGCCGACGTACTCGTGTCGGGCGTCGAGCTTCACGCCGCGCACGATGTTGGCGAACGCGACGCCCCACAGCAGCGCGGGCACGAACGACCCCGCGATGATGGCCGCGTCCCAGCGCCGCCGCCACGTCCGCGAGTCTCGCTTGGCGCGGTACTCGAAGGCCACCCCGCGCACGATCAGCGCGAGCAGGATCAGCAGCAGCGGCAGGTAGAACCCGCTGAACAGCGACGCGTACCACTCGGGGAAGGCGGCGAAGGTGGCGCCGCCCGCGGTGATCAGCCACACCTCGTTGCCGTCCCACAGGGGGCCGATCGTGTTGATCATCACGCGGCGTTCGGTGTCGTCCCTGGCGATGACGGGCAGCAGCATGCCGACGCCGAAGTCGAAGCCCTCCAGGACGAAGTAGCCGACCCACAGGACGGCGATCGCCACGAACCAGATGTCGGTGAGCTCCACTGTCCGATCCTCCTAGTAGGCGAACGACATCTCGCCGCCGTCGCGCGGTTCGCTCTCGTCGACGTCGGGCGGGGCCACCCTGGCGTACTTGATCATCAGGCCGGCCTCCACCGCGGCCAGCACGCCGTACAGGGCGGTGAAGGCGATCAGCGAGGTCAGCACCGTGCCGGCGCCGACGCTGGGTGAGACGCCGTGCAGGGTCCTCATCTGGCTGAAGACGATCCACGGCTGCCTGGCCATCTCGGTGAAGATCCAGCCGAAGCTGTGGGCGAGGAAGGGCAGAACCACCGACCAGACGGCGGCCCGCCAGACCCAGTCCTTGCCGCGGATGCGCCGTCCGCGGGTCAGCCACAGGACGGCGACCGCCACCGCGGCCGCGAGCAGGCCGAACCCGATCATCAGCCGGAAGCTCCAGTAGGCGACCGGGATGTAGGGGCGGTAGTCGCCGGGGCCGAATCGCTTCTGGTACTCGGCCTGGATGTCGTTGACGCCCTGGACCTTGCCGTCGAACGAGCCGGTGGCCAGCTGGGACAGCAGGCCCGGGATCTCCAGCGAGAAGATCGGCTGCGTGCCGTCGAGCGTCCCGATGGTGAACAGGGAGAACGGCGCCGGCTGCTGGGTCTCGTAGAGGGCCTCGGCGGCGGCCATCTTCATCGGCTGGGTCTGCGTCATGATCTTGCCGAGCAGGTCGCCGGAGACCAGGCCGCCGAGGGCGCCGATCAGCACCACGACCGCGCCGAGCCGCAGCGACGGGCGGAAGACGTCGACGTCTCTGTGCCTGGCCAGATGCCAGGCGGAGACGGCCATGAGGATCACTCCCCCGGCCAGCCAGCAGCCGAAGACCGTGTGCGGGAAGGTGGCCAGCAGGACCTTGTTGGTCAGCACGGCCCCGAAGTCGGTCAGCTCGGCGCGGCCGTCGACCTTGAAGCCCACCGGCCACTGCATGAAGGAGTTGGCGGCCAGGATGAAGTAGGCCGACACGATCGTGCCGATCGCGACCACCCAGATGCACGCGAGGTGCACCCGTTTCGGCAGCCGGTCCCAGCCGAAGATCCACAGCCCCAGGAACGTCGACTCCAGGAAGAAGGCCAGCAGCGCCTCCAGCGCGAGCGGGGCGCCGAAGATGTCACCGACGAACCTGGAGTAGGAGCTCCAGTTCATGCCGAACTGGAACTCCTGCACGATCCCCGTCACCACGCCCATGGCGAAGTTGATCAGGAAGAGCGTGCCCCAGAACTTGGTCGCCCGCAGGTACGCCTTCTTCCCCGTGCGCACCCAGGCCGTGTTCAGGATGGCCACCATCAGCGACATCCCGATCGTGACGGGCACGAACAGGAAGTGGTACACGGTGGTGATCCCGAATTGCAGGCGCGCGAGATCCAAGGCATCCATGGGATGACTCTAAGTGTCCGATCGTGTTCCTATTGTCATGGCGCGCCGGGATCGCGAGCGGGGCGATCACCGCGATCGCGCCTCCACCCCCACCCTGCCGACACTACCCGAAGGGCACCGCTCGGGACCCTGGCTCATTTCGCTATGTTGCGCAGGTCGACGTCGTCGAAGTCGACGCTCACGTCGGCCGCGCTGTCGACCAGGAAGATGAGGCGCACCATGCCGACCTGCTTGCCGCGGGCCGTGGCGGGGATCTCGCAGTCCAGGCGCAGCGGCGTCCAGGCCCCCGTCGGGCGCAGGGTGATGACGGGCGAGCGGACCGAGCTGCCGGTGATCGGCGTGCCGTTCTGCTCCAGCAGGTCGAGCGCCAGCTGCACGCTCGCGCGCGTGCCGGCGGGCGCCCGGTAGGTGGCGGTCAGGCGGGCCAGCCCGGGCTCGATGTCGATGACCTGGCTGGGGCCGCCCCAGCCCTGACCGGTGACCCGCAGCACCGCCTCGCCGGGCGGGCGGGAGATGGCGCGGGTTCCGGTGGAGCGGTCGAGCAGCTCCCACGGGGCCAGCCCGTCCTCGAAGGAGGGGTTTCGCACGAGCGACGGCGCCGGCACGCCGCGCAGGATGAGGGCGGCGTAGGGGTGTTCGGCGGCCAGGGCGCGGGCCCGGTCGGTGACCGGGCCGCCGTCCGGCTCGCGCATCCGCAGGTAGTCCACCAGCGTCCAGTACTCGCCGGGGTTCCAGCCGGTCCAGGTCAGGTTCGGGTGGGAGGCGGGGTTCATCTGCAGCACGAGCACCGGGTCGCGGGAGAACTCGGTGATCAGCGCCTGGCGGCGGGCGGCCAGGTCGAGGCGGCGTTGGAAGGCCTCGACGCCGCTTTCGAGGAGGGCGAGCGCGGCGGCCTGGTCGGCGGGGGCCTGGACGGGGCGGGGGTAGCTGAGCGCGGAGGCCTCGAAGAACTCGAAGGCCCGCCGCATGATCGTCGCCCTGGCTCGTTGCGCGGGCGTGACCGTGGCCGAGACGACCGAGTCGAGCAGGCTACGGCTGCGCTCCAGGTCTGCCTCCTCCACCAGGTCGAGGTACTGCGGCAGGTTGAAGGTCTGGTAGGTCGCCTCGGGCAGGAACCAGGGCGAGCCGGGCACCCGCTCGGTCCAGAACCGCTCCCACAGCGCGAAGTAGGCCGACAGGGTATCGGCCGCGGCGGTGCCGACCGCGCGCTCGCACCACTCGCGGTTCAGCCGGTCGACGTCGGCGCCGGCGTTCCACAGCAGCTTGGCGGTGATCCAGGGCTTGGGGCCCTCGCCCCAGTTCGGGTACAGCTCGGCGTAGTGGGCGACGACGCCCTTGGCCTTGGCGTACCGGAGGGTCTCGGCGTAGCGGCGGGAGAACATCCGCGGTAACAGGTACGGCGCGCCGTACAGGTAGTCGTAGAAGCCGAGCCGCTCGCAGACCGCCAGCCACCGCTCGGTCAGCGCGTGCCCGTCCGCCTCGACCGCCGGATCGACCCACGCGTACCGGTCCTGCGTCAGGAACGGCACCACCCTCGGGTGCAGCGGGAAGGCGGGCGGCGTCTCCAGCGTGCGGTAGGCCAGCAGGCCGAAGTCCTTGCCGGGGTGGCGCTCCAGCACGCGGCGCACGACCTCGTTGACCCAGGCGTAGTAGGCGGGCACCGGGTCGGTCTCGGCGAAGCCTTCGCCGTCGTTGACGCCCAGGGAGAAGGAGCGGGCGGCGGGGTTGGCGGCGAAGTACTCCAGGATGCCGGTGACGGCCGCGTCGATGGTGCCGGGCACGGAGAAGGCGGGCTGCCAGCCGGTCAGCTTGCCCGGCGCGGGCGGCCTGCCGCCCGGATAGTACTCGGGGTGGGTCTGGCCGTACCTCTCGACGGGGAACAGGGTGTGCAGGTTGTGGTGGAAGGCGATGGGTTCGGTGCCGACGCCCTGCATCCTGTTGCGCTGCGCCCACTGCTGCTGCAGCGGGTACCTGGCGTCGCGCAGCGGGCTGAGCGAGCGCTGGGTGAAGGCCGGCTGCTCGTACACCTGGACCACGGGGATCCGCAGGGCCGCCAGCGCCGGCACGTCGTCGCCGTCAGGGCCGGGCAGCAGCCACCGGACGCCGACGTAGCGTTCGAGGAACTCGCGCACGCCGTTGGCGGTGCCCGCCGCGCTCGGGCCGGCGACGGTGACGGTGCCCTGATAGATCCTGATCACGAATCCGTCGGGGTCGAGCCCGGTGAGCAGGCGTGGTACGGCGGGGTCGGGCCCCGGCCCGCCCACGTGGATCGGGGTGAGCCCGGGCGCGGCCGAGCGGGGCAGGCGGACGCCGGTGGCCCGCTCGACGTAGGCGACGAGCTCGTCGGCGAGGGCTTCGGCGCCGGGAGCGGCGATGACGGCGGCCCTGGCCGTACCGGACAGGACGACGGGCAGTCCCTCCTCGGGCAGGAGGGCGGGGACGAGGGGGATGGCCCCCATGAGGCCGAGCAGCTGGCGACGGTTCATGGCGACTCCTATCGAGGACCTAAGACATAGGACATACCCTCGCCGTGACGCCCGTCAATGCCGGGACCATAACGGCATAACGTGCGCGCCGTTATCGGGCCCGCGAAGGTTATAAACGGCACGACATAGTGCATACCAGGCGATAAGGTCCTCCCTCGTGACTCTTTCTCATGACGTGGCCGGTGATGGCCCCGCCCTCGTACTGCTGCATTCCGGAGTGTGCGACCGGCGCATGTGGGATCCGCAGTGGGCGGCTCTCCTCGATGCCGGCTACCGGGTGATCCGCTGTGACTTCCGCGGCTTCGGCCGATCACCGATGCCCGACCGCCCCTACAACAACGCCGATGACGTGGCCGACCTGCTCGGCCACCTCGGCGTCGAGCGGGCGGCGCTGGTCGGATCGTCCTTCGGCGGCCGGGTCGCCCTGGAGGTCGCGGCGCGCTGGCCGGACACCGTCACCACGCTGGCGCTGCTGTGTTCCGGCTCGCCCGAGCTGGTGCCGGGCCCGGCGCTGCGGTCCTTCGCCGAGCAGGAGGACGCGCTGCTCTCCGCCGGCGACGTCGACGCAGCCGTCGAGCTGAACCTCGCGACGTTCCTCGGCCCGGAGGCCGACGGCGCGACACGCGAGAACGTCCGCCTGATGCAGCGGCACGCCTTTGACGTCCAGATGGCAGGCGGCGAGGAGTTCGGGCAGATCGCGGCGGAGATCGACCTGTCGGCGATCACGGCTACGTGCCTGGCCGTGTCCGGCGGCCGGGACCTGCCGGAGTTCCGCGAGATCGCCGCCGGCCTGCCGGGCCTGCTGCCCCGCGCCCGCCACGTCGAGCTGCCGTGGGCCGCCCACCTGCCCAGCCTGGAACGGCCCGCCGAGGTGACCGCCCTGCTGCTGGACTTCCTGCGCGCCTCCGACTAGGGCTCTCTGCGGGCGCCGGACAGCGCGACGGCCGGCCCCGCCTCGACGGACAGGGAGCAGCGCGGCCCCTCGGGATCCGTCCCGAGGGGCCCCGAGGCTCAGGCGCCGGCCAGCGCCGCGGCGGCCAGCAAGGTGGCCGCCAGACCGCCCGCCACCACCAGGGCGGCCGCCGCCAGCGGCAGGCGCAGGCTCACCGCACGCACCCAGGGCCGCGCCGCCGCCCCTGCCAGCACGTCCCGCCCGCGCAGGACGGCGAGGCCGACACCGGCCAGCGTGAGCGCCAAGCCCACGCCGAACGCCGCCACCATGGCCAGCGCGAGCGCCGCCCTGCCGGTGATCAGGCCGGTGAGCAGCAGCAGGAACGCCGAAGGCGAGGGCAACAGCCCACCGGAGGCGCCGATCGTCACGATCCCCCTCCAGGTGAGCAGGGAGGCACCCGACCCCTCCCCATGACCGTGGCCGTGCCCATGTCCATGGCCGTGACCATGCCCGTGACCGTGCCCATGGCCGTGGCCGGGGGTGCGGCGGGCGCGGAGGTGCCGCAGGAGCAGGCCCACGCCCACCCCCAGCACGATGAGCGCGGCCACCAGCTGCAACCACGAGGTCACCACACCCAGATCCGGCGCCGCGTCCATCGTGATCCACCACCCGACCGCCAGGACGCCCACCGACACCGTGTGCATGACCGCCACGACCACGCCGAGCAGAAGCGCGTCCCTGGCCCTGCCGTTGCCGCCGACCAGGTAGCCGGCCGTCAGCGTCTTGCCGTGACCCGGCGCGCAGGCGTGCGCGGCACCGGCCACCAGCGCCACCAGCAGGGCCAGCGGGAGCACCACATCCGAGGTGAGCAGCGACGACAGCTCCGCCGTCCAGACCGCGGCCGGGCCCGCCGAGACGGGCACGCCCGACCCGCCGTCGAGCGCCAGCGGATGGGCGGGAGCCGTGGCCGTGTGGAGCGCGCCGTGTCCGGCCGGGGTGGTGGACACCGTCCGGTAGTTCGCGTTGACGTCGGTCAGCGTGGTGATCGTCAACGTCACCGTCCCGACCTTCGCGGGGCAGCGGAAACGCAGGACCGCCCCGGAGGTGGCAAGAGCGTCGGTGCGGATCGTCGTCACCGGGCACGCCCTTCCCGCCTGCCCCACCGTGATGCGCGCGCCGAGGTAGTCGCGGACGGCGCCGGCCACCGGCCCGTCCCGCCAGGCGGGCCCGCCGCCCGGCGAGGACGCGGGCCCGGCGGAGGAGGGCGAGGACGGAACAGCGGGAGGCGGCGTGCGCGTCCCGGTGGAGGAGGGCGAAGGCGCAACGGCGGGAGGCGGCGTGCGCGTCCCGGTGGCCGCCGCGACAAGGGCCGCGAGGTCGTCCTCGGCCGCCGACCAGGTCACCTCGACCGCATCGCCGTCCGCGGTGACCTTCGCCACGAGCGGCGGGCCGAAGGGGTGCGCCCACCCCTGGCCCGCCGCTCCCAGCAGGACCGTCGCCGCCATGCCCGCCACCGCGAGCAGGCGGACCAGGACCCGTCGTCCAACCACGGTCACCGACCGGAACCGCCGCGCGGCTTCCTGGCCACCAGGGCGTGGACGGAGCCGTCGTCGGTCAGCGCGTACAGCACGTTCCCGCTCACCGACAGCGCCGAGGCCACACCCCCGCCCAGGTTGTACTCGGCCAGCTTCCGCCCGCTCGCCCGGTCCAGCGCCACGACGCGCCCGTCCCAGGTCGCGGCGTACACCACGGACTCGGTCGCCAGGGCGTGCATGGCAGGCGAACCCGGCCCCGCGCCCGCGCACCCGGCCGCGACCCGCCACTTGTCGTCCATCGGGCTCTCACCCGGCAGGTACCCGAGCGGCGTCTCCCACACCGGGGTCGCCGGCGTCGCCGAGGCCGTGTCGTAGGCCCTGACCACGCCGTCCATGCTGGCCACGTACGCCATCGCACCCCTGGTGGCGGGGCTGGTCACCGGCGGAGGCCCGGGCTCGCACGTGCTCGAGGTGCCGAGCTTGGCGTGCCAGACGACCTTGCCCTGCGCCTGCACGTCATGGCCGCGGACGCCCGACATGGTCGCCGTCACCAGCCCCGCGTCGGTCAACACCGGGGAGGACTGGCTGAACAGGTCGCCGCCCGTGTCGACGGAGGACTGCTGCGTGCAGGTGGCCAGGTCCATCGCGATCAGCGTCTGGCTGGACCCCGAGTGCAGGTAGGCGGTGGTCGAGCCGGGCCGCCGGACGGCGACGCTGTGGTACTCGCCCCAGCCGCCCGGCGCGGCGAACCCGCCGGGCAGGCGGGTGCCGGTCCTGGCGTCGCGGCAGCGCACGCCGTCCCACTCCTGGTAGACCGCCACGCTGCGGCCGTCGGGCAGGTCGAACACGCTCACGGGGCCACCGGCGCGGCCGTAGCGGCGCACCGTCGACCCGGTGACCTGCTCGGCGTCGATCGTCTCCCAGACCACCTTGCCGGTGCGCGCGTCGAGGGCGTAGACGCGGCCGACACCCGTGGTGAGGTACACCTTGCCGTCGTGAACGGTCGGGTAGGACTCGGCGTCGCCGTCCAGGTAGGTCCGCCACCTCTCGGCGCCGGTCCGCGCGTCGTAGGCGAGCATCATGCTGTACGGCGAGTCGAAGGCCTGCGAGGCGACGATCACCTTGCCGTCCCACACGGCGGCGCCGTTGAGGTGGAACTGCTCGCCGGTGCTGGCCGCCCAGCGCAGGTCGAGCGTGGCGCCCGGGTCGTCCTCGGCCGACGAGCGGCCCTGCTCGTCGCCGCCCTGCCTGGTCCACTCCCGGCCGGGCGACGGCATGCCGAGCCGCGGCTGGCCGCTCACCGTGAAGGTGGTCGTGACCGCCGGCCAGGTCGCCCCCGCCGTGTCCTTGACCACCAGCTCCGCGGTGTAGCTGCCGGGCAGCAGGCCGGTGACCCGCTCGCTCACCCTGGTCCACGACACGTGCGCCTGCGGGCACGGCTCGGCCGTACCGCCCGGCGGGGTGTAGCAGTTGACGATGCCCTTGGGCGAGGTCGCGCGGCCGAACGGCATCGCCTTCTCGTGCCAGACGGTTTTGCCGTGCCGGCGCAGGGTCAGCGAGGCGGTCGCGGGGGTGCGGCCGTCGTCCTCGGCGTACACCTCGACGGGCACGCCCGACCGGGCGCTGTGGACGCTGTCCTGGGCGGGGCTGACCAGGGCGACGTCGTCGTCGACCTCGAACTGGCGGCGGGTGCCGGTGATGTAGCCCTTGTCGTCGCCGGTGACGCCGCTGAAGTCGAGCACCTTGTAGTCGGGCCTGGCGGCGTCGATGCCGTAGGTGCCCATGTTGTTGACCTCGACCGACCTGGCGAACGCGCCGCGCCGGTACTCGGCCTGCTGGTTGTGACCCGCGGCGAACATCCGCACGTCGTACTTGGCCAGCTCGTCCACGGTCGGCTGCATGCCGGCGCCGGGGCCCCAGCGGGTGAACAGCGAGCGGTGGGCGAACACCAGCACCTGCTTGCCGGTGGCGTGCCTGCGCAGGTCCTCGCGCAGCCAGGCCAGCTGCGGGGCCAGGCCCCTGGCGTCGTAGTTGTCCTCGAGCACCACGACGTGCCTGCCGTTGCGGTCGAAGCTGTACCACTCGGGGCCGAGGTTCCTGCGCCAGTACTCCAGGCTGCCGCCGTACCCGGTGGAGGTGGCGGTGCCACCGACGTCGTGGTTGCCGATGACCGGATAGAACGGCATGCCGAGCCTGCCCTTGCGCAGGCCCTCACGCAGCAGGTCGTAGCCGCCCTGGCGGCGCGGCTCGGCGGCGTAGTCGGTGACGGTCAGGTCGCCCGTGGTGATCGTCATGGTGGCGCGGTGCACCTCGGACATCGCCTCGACGTGCCCCTGCCACTGTGGGAGGGCGGTCCTGGCCTCGGCGTCGGTGCGGTTGCCCACCTCGACGTCGGAGACCATCAGCCACTTCTCCTTGGGGTCGGCCGCGTTGGTGTCGGGCACCAGCGCGAAGTCGAGCCGCTGCCCGTCCTTCGCCTCGCGGAAGAAGGTGGGCACGTAGTCGTCGCGCAGCACCGGCGTGTAGCCGTCCGGCGAGACGACGGAGACCAGGTCGGTCTCCCTGCGCGCCCGGTCGACGGTCAGCGTGTAGCCGCCGTCGGCGCCGGTGGTCGCCCAGACCGCGCCGTCGGTGACGGACACGTTCGGCAGCCCCTTCTCGCCCTGGTCCCTGACGCCGTCGGCGTCGCGGTCGGCGAAGACCACGCCCTCGACGGTCACCGGCTCGGCGGCCGCTCCGGCCAGCGTGAACGTCACGGGCGCGGCGAGCGGGTCGTAGCCGTCGTTGGCCAGGAAGTGCGCGCTCCACACGCCTTCCCCGAGCGCGGCGGTGGACAGGGTGACGGTGCCTGAGGCGAGCGGCGCCCTCACCCAGGTGCGGGAGGCGACCTGGCCCGGCTTGTCGGCGGCCGCGTACAGGCCGACCCAGTTCAGCGCGCCCGGTTTGTCGGTGGTGTAGCTGAAGGTGACCGGCTGGCCGGCCTTGGGGTTGGGGGTGGTCAGCGCCAGGGTGCCGGCGGCCTTCGCGGAGGGCGTCCCGCTGGGGGAAGGACTCGCGGCCGGCGCCTCTGTCGTCGCCTCGGCTGTTGCCTCTGTCGTCGCCTTCTCCGTGCCCTGCCCGGGGTCCGCGAGCGCGGCGCCGGGGGCGAGCACGACCACGGCCAGCACCGCCGCGACGGCCGTACCGACGGCCCGCCTCGGCGTGCGCCGGTCCGCCGGCCCGGAGCCCGGCAGGCGGCTGCCCGCCCGGCCCGTACGGCGGCGCAGCGCCGCCACCGCCACCGCCACCGCCACCGCCACCAAGCTCAGCGCAAGGACGAGCGCCAGGACCAGGAGGACCACCGTGAGCCGGCCGGGGCCGGCCGCGTGCGCGCCGGCGGCGTCGACCACGGGCAGCTCGGCCGTCACGTTGACGGTGGTGCCGTCGAACTCGGTGATGATCTCCGACAGGCCGCCGGACTTCAGCACGGCGCCCAGATCGAGCCTGTCCACCGCGCACGGCCACGCGAGCTCGATGACCACCCCGTCCGGAATGCCGCCGGTGTCGCCGGACACTCCCTGCGCGGTGACCGGACAGCCGCCCGCGAGCAACCCCTTCGCCCAGGCGCCCGCCTGGCCGGGAGTGACGACATCCTTGTGCACAACCAAGCGACCGCTTGTTGAACTGGATGTGGCGTGCACGACGAGCTCGGCATGCTGCCTGCTGAGATGTGCCGCAGCCGGAGCTGCGACGACCAGCGAGCCGATCACGGCGGCGATTAACGCACAGAAGATCCGGACGGCATTAAATGTGTGATATGGCCTATATTGCATGCCGACTAAGCTAGACAAGTTGCCTGCCGCCGGACGAGCACCGGCAACGATGTTCACCCACCCGCCCCAAGAATTCACCCGCCGTCACCCCCTGGACCACGCGCCGCCGGCAGCCCGGGACAACGCCGTCCATGCCCTGCGGAGCAGCGTCAGCGCACCCGACATGGGCCGGGTGGCTGTGCAGCAGTTGCTTTGTCCGTCATCCGCCGGGGTGCGGCGGTGCGGCGGGTATGCGCACGGCGACGCTGAGCCCGCCGGCGGGACGCGCGGTGATGGCGAGTGTTCCGTGTCGAGAAGGGTCTGTGTGATCGCCAGCGGGGTGCGCAGCTCGTGGGAGGCGTTGGCTGCGAACCTCTGCTGCTCGGCGCCCTACTCACTGTCCCCTCCCCCGAAACCGGCGCCGGACGCCGTGCCGATGCGGTACCCGACGCCGGGCACCGTCGCGATGACCCAGGGTTCGCCGAGCCGCTTGCGCAAGGCCGAGACCGTGATGCGCACGGCGTTGGTGAAGGGGTCGGCGTTCTCGTCCCACGCCCGTTCCAGCAGCTCCTCGGCGCTGACGACACCGCCTTCGGCGGCGACCAGCACCTCGAGAACGGCGAACTGCTTCCTGGTCAGCGCGACGTACCGCCCGTCCCGGTAGACCTCCCGGCGGAACGGATCCAGCCGCAGACCGGCGATCTCCCGCACGGGCGGCCTGCTGTGGGCGCGCCGACGGTCGAGCGCCCGGAGCCTGAGCACGAGCTCTTTGAACGCGAACGGCTTGGTGAGGTAGTCGTCGGCGCCGAGCTCGAAACCCGAGGCCTTGTCGTCGAGCCGGTCGGCGGCGGTGAGCATGAGGATCGGCATGCCGCTGCCGGAAGCGACGATGCGTCGCGCGATCTCGTCACCGGACGGTCCGGGAATATCACGATCGAGGACGGCGATGTCGTACGGATTGACACCCAGCAACTCGAGAGCGGTCTCGCCGTCACCGGCGATATCGGCCGCGATCGCTTCCAGACGTAGCCCATCACGGATGGCTTCCGCCATATAGGGCTCATCCTCGACGATCAGTACGCGCATTCTTCCGATACTACGAACCCGAACATATCGTCGGCGTATCGGAAATCGCATAAGCGCTGGTAACACCACGCTGCCTTGACTGGCGGCATGAGTCTTCAATCACCGGCGCGAGCAGGAGTCGGCCGCGCCCGCCGGCTCGTTGTCGTCGGCCTGGCAGTGGTCGTCGCCGCGATCGTCGCGACCCTCGGTTATCAGCTGGTCTCGTCGTCGGCCATCTCGTTCAGCGATGTTCTCGGCGAGCACCGGGGTGCTGCCGGCGAGGCTGACGGCGTCGTCCCCGACGGCGTGACGGTCTTCGACGACGCGTTCCCGGCTGTGGCCAAGCTCGATCCGGACCTGCTCGAGGCCCTGCGCCGAGCCGCGACCGACGCCGCTGAGGACGGCGTCGAGTTCCACGTCAACAGTGGATGGCGTTCTCCGCGGTACCAGCAACAGTTGCTCCGCGATGCCGTCTCCAGGTACGGCTCGCAAGAGGAAGCCGCGCGGTGGGTCGCCACAGCGGACAACTCCGCCCACGTGTCCGGCGACGCCATCGACATCGGACCCTTCGACGCGACGGCGTGGCTGTCCAGGCACGGCGCCGACCACGGGCTATGCCAGATCTACGGCAACGAATCCTGGCACTACGAACTGCGCCCCGAAGCAGCCGACCGAGGGTGCCCACCGATGTATGCCGACCCCACCGACGACCCAAGGATGCGGCGATGACCAACGCCGTCGGCGTATCCCGTCCCGGTGCCCTTCCACCACCCACCGTGCGGACCTTCCCCGACCGCGGCAGGCAGGCTGCAGAGCGCCGGGACCCGGTTGGAACTGCTGATCGGGCCGTTGACGGGGATCTACGACCCGAACGGGCTGGGAGGCGTGGCGCCGCGCCCCCGGTGCTGGACGTGGGGGTCACCGGGGGTCGGCCGTACATCGTGAGGGGGTTCATCGCGGGATCGCGACCCTCGAACCGGCTCGAACGGCCGCAAAGCGGCCGGCGACCACGACAGGCGCCCGGCGCCGGCCGCGTGGCCGCCGCGTGGCCGCCGCCGGCGCGGCCGGGACGCGCACGCCGAGGAACAGGCCAGGTCGAAGCGCTCAGCCGGTGGTGAAGGGCGGAACGGTGAGCGTGTCGACGCAGGAGGTGTCGTAGCCGCCGGAAGGCTGGTCGAAGAAGCCGACCAGTATCGCGCGGGCGCATGCGGATTGGTCGAACACGGAGTGTCCCAGTCCGGGGAACACCAGGACGCGCGAGCGGGACAGGCCGGTGGCGGCGGCAGCGGCCCACCGCGTTCCGGCGGGCCCGTCGAAGGTTCCCGACATCAGCAGGGCGGGCACGTCGCTGCGGGTCTGGGCCGTCACCCGCCGATCGGCGCGCCCGACGTCCCAGGCCGCGCAGTCGGGGAAGATCCGGGCGACGAACTCCTGCTGTGGCGGCAGCGACAGCACCCGGTCGGGGAAGTCGGGCAGCGCGGCCTGGCCCGCGGCCTGCACCTTCCGGCGGTCGGTGAAGGCCGCCTGCTCGCGGCAGACCACCCCGTAGAACAGGCCCCAGCCGACGAAACCGGGCGGGGAGTTGCCGGCCAGCACCGTCCTGGCCGCGGGCAGGCCGTCGCCGGCGGCCAGGGCGTGCACCGCGGCCGGCACGGTGGTCAGCGCCCAGGGCGGCAGGGCCGCCACCACGACCATGTTGGCCAGCTGGTAGCCGTCGAACACCACGGTGGTGGGCGGGGCTCCCGCCTGGCCGGGCACGGGCACCGTCAGCGGCCGGCGGTTCAGGCGTCGCACGGTGGCGGTGAACTCGGCCCGCAGGCCGGGGTAGGCCGCCTGGCAGGCCGGTTGGGCCGCGCACGCGGCGAACATGGCCTGGTACTGGTCGGCGGCGTTGGGCCACAGGCCTTCCAGGAGGTTGAGGTGGGGTGTGACGACGGAGTCCAGGACCATGCTGCGGATGCCCTGCGGATGGTCGCGCAGCAGTTGCAGGGCCAGATCGCTGCCGTAGGACACCCCGTAGACGTTCCATTCCTTGACGCCCAGCGCCGTGCGCAGATCGGCGATGTCGGCGGCGTTCTCGGTGGTGTTGTACGCCGACAGGTCGTAGCCCGTCCTGGCCAGCCGGTCGCGACAGGCCCGGGTCGCCTCGACACCCTTGCGGGTGGTGTCCGGGTCGGTGGCCACCATCGTGACCGCCCGGCGGGTGAAGGCGTCGATCTCCGGACAGCTCAGGAGCGGCTCGGCGCGCCCCGTCCCCCGCTGGTCGACGAAGACGACGTCCCGGTCGGTGTTGATCGCCGGAGAGAGCCTGGAGACGGTGAAGGCGTCCAGCAGCCCGGACCCGCCGGGCCCGCCCGTCAGCCACACCACCGGGTCGGGCCTGGGCTGCGGCGCGGCGGCCTTGAGCCGGGCCACAGCGATCTTGATGGTGCGCCCGCCGGGCCTGGCGCGGTTCTCCGGCACGGTCAAGTACCCGCAGCTGAACTCCGGCCCCAGCGCGGGCACGCCGGGCAGGGTCGGCGCCGGACACGCCGCCGGGGCGTAGGGCGCCCGGGCGGCCGGCTTCGGCTCCTCGTTCGCGCACCCGGCGGCCCCCGCCGCCAGCAGCACGGCAACGGCGAAGCCTGCCACCGCGCGCAGCCGGCGACCGGCGCGCCCGCTCGCCTTGACGCGTCTGTGGCTCGGCCAGAAGGTCCGCGTTTTCCTGTCCGGCCACGGACAGGTTCTCGACGGGGGTCGCCCGGCGTGCGTGGGCACGTCCGCGTGCCGCGCGGCGCCCCGCCCTGCGCGGCAGCCCGGTTCGCCGTGCCCCGGTTCGCTGTGTCCCGGGCTGCCGGCGTGGACGGACACGGCGTCGGGTGGTGTGTCGGTCATCGTCCCTCCCGGCCGAGCCCGCAGGTCTGCCCGCCGGCGAGCCGGGGACGGCCTGGCGGCCGTCGCTTCCCAGCGGAGGCGTCGATGCCGGTACTGCCGGCGCCGGCGTTCACGCCGTCCGGCCGCAGCGGTCCGGGATGAGCCCACCGGCCGGGGCCGGACCCACTACCCATTAGGCACCCGCCCCTGCGCATCCCGCAAGCCGCCCTTCGCGGCGGCACCGCAGGATGCCGCCGGACGCCCGCCACGGCGTTCCCGGACTGGTCGGACTGGCCGGACCGGGCCTCGGCGGTCCGTCGCGGACGCGCCCTCGCCGGCAGCAAGCGGCCCCGAAGGCGGCGATCAGCGGTGCCGCCGCACCCGGGTCCGGGCGGGCTTCACCCGACGGTCACCGCGATCTTGCCGACCGTGCCGCCGGTGAAGTCGGCGACCGCCTGGGCGCCGTCGGCCAGGTCGTAGGCGCGGGCGAGCGGCACCCGCAGGCGGCCGGCGACCACCTCGGCGGCCAGGAAGTCCAGCGTGGCCGGGCTGGGGTCAGCCATGATCGCGGTGGCCTTGACGTCCTCGCCGTCCGGGACGAAGTGCAGCGTGGAGGCCAGCCGTCCGCCCGGGACCAGCAGGCCGGCCACCGCGGCGCCGTCGCCGGCCAGGTGCAGCGCGGCCTGCACCCCGCCGGGCGCCACCGCCTCCACCTGCGCCCGCAGGTCGTCGGGATCCACGACGTAGCGGGCGCCGAGCGCGGTGACGAAGGCGGCCTGGGCGCCGGGCCGGGCCGTGGCGATGACGGTCGCGCCGCGGGAGACGGCCAGCTGGACGGCGTAGCCGCCCACCCCGCCGGTCGCGCCGCAGATCAGCACGCTCTCCCCGCGAGCCGGGGCCACGGCGTCGACCGCGTTGAGCGCCGCCGTACCGGCCAGGCCCAGCGCGCCGGCCCTGGCGTGGTCGAGCCCGTCCGGGATGCGGCTGATGCCGTACTGCTCGCCGACCACCACGTACTCGGCGAAGCCGCCCTGTCCGAGGGTGGGCCGCATGACCACGCCGAACACCTCGTCGCCCACCGCCAAGCCGCTCACCCCGGCCCCGACGGCCGCGACGCTGCCGGCGAAGTCCTTGCCGAGCACGACAGGGAACTCGTACTCGTAGACGCCCTTGAGGAATCCGCCCAGGACACCCAGGTCGAAACCGTTGACCGAGGCGGCCCGCACGCGCACGAGCACCTCGCCGGGGCCGGGCTCGGGGGTGGGCAGCTCGGTCAGCGCGGGAGCGGCTCCGAAGCCGGAGAACGCGACAGCACGCATATCTGGTCACTCCTTGTTCGACGACGATGACGTCTGGCGCCGGCAGGCGCGGGACGGTTCCGGTCGCGGACGGTCCGCCCTCGTCGGGAAGGCCGTCCGGCCGGGCGCAGGCCTACCGCACTTTCTGTGCGTTGGTTATGCCTTGTGCGCGCCTCGAGTCTGGTCCAGAATGCCGCCATGACGGAAGAAGGCACTTTGACCAGCCCACCGCACACCGATGTGCGCGTCACCGAGGACCACCATGTGTGCCAGCTGCGCGATGTGCTGGATCGGGTGGGCGACAAGTGGAGCGTGCTGGTCATGAGCCTGCTGGGCGACGGCCCCAGGCGTTACTCCGAGCTGCAGCGCGCCATCGAGGGCATCTCCCAGCGCATGCTCACGCTGACGTTGCGCAGCCTCGAACGCGACGGCCTGGTCGAACGGACGGTCACCCCCACCTCGCCGCCACGCGTCGACTACGCCCTGACCCCTGTCGGCCAGACGCTGTCCGGCCAGGTGAGCGGGCTCATGCGCTGGGCGGAGCAGCACCGCGCGTACGTGGCCGAGTCCCGCCGCCGCCACGACCTCGCGGCAGCCGGTTGACGTGGCAGCGGGCCGCCTGCCGTACGGCGGGGCCGCCGCCCGGCCGCGATCACGGCCACAGCCGGCCGCGCAGCCAGGCCGATCCGGTGCGCTCGTAGCGCAGGCGCGTGTGCCTGCGGTCGTGGTCGGCCTGCCAGAACTCGACCTCCTCAGCGGTGAGGGCATACAGCGTCCAGGCGGGGGCGACCAGGTCCGGGTCGGCCGTCACCCGGGCGTAGGCCTGCTCGAAGGCGGCGTCGAGCTCGGCCGGGTCGTCCAGCGGCTCGGACTGGCGGCCGATGAGCGCCTCGGCACGCGAGGCCGGCGGACGCGCCAGGAAGTCGGCGGCGCCGGCCTCGGACCCGGCGGGCGTGACCGGGCCGCGGACGCGGATCTGGCGGCCCAGCTCGGGCCAGTAGAAGACCAGGGCCGCGTGCGGGTTGCCGGCCAGGTGGCGGCCTTTGGCGCTGTTGGCGCCGGAGGCGAAGAACCAGCGGCCGTCCTGGCTGACGTCCTTGCAGATGAGCACGCGGCCGTCGGGACGGCCGTCGGTGTCGGCGGTCGACAGCGTCATGACGTGTGGTCCGAGCACCCGCGCCTCGATCGCCCGTCCCTACCGGTCGAAGTGCCGGATCGGGTGGCCGGACGGATCGGTGGTGAGCCATGATCCGTCCGCCAGGGGTTCGAGGTCGTAGGGGTTGCCGGCGTGCCCGTCGAGTTCGTCGTCGACCCGGCCCGTGCGCAGGTTGACACGCCAGTGGCGCAACCACTCCCGCTCGTCGTCGCCCTCCCCGCCGAGGGTGACGACGGCCGTGTCGGCAGTGAGGTAGCCCCCGCCCCATTCGACGAAGGTGTCGTCAGGGTCGTGGCCGAAGGCCTCGACCGGCAGCTCGAGCGTGACCTCACCGTCCGGCCAGGCGTGGAAGGCGACGTCGGCCTGCTCGTGGTCGACGGTCATGAACTGGGCGCCGTCGGGCGCCAGGGCGATGAGGCACCGGTCGTCCCACGGGTAACGCACCAGGTCCAGCCGGTCGCCGCTCAGCCTGCCCCGGAACAGGGCCGTGCCGTCCTGGCCCTCTCCCACGTCCAGGAGAAGGTGCTCGCCGTCGGGGTGGCGCACGTGCCGGCCGCCGTGCCCGGCCGTCTCCAGCTCCGCCTGCGCGATGACCTGCCCCGTGTGCGCGTCCAGGGTGACCCATCGGTCGGGCCGGTCCCGCCCGGCCATGCTGTCGGGCCGGTAGACCCAGACCACACGGCCGTCGAGGGACAGCACGCAGCCGGGCCAGTGCCCGTACGGCTCCGTCGACAGCGGCTCGAACGGCGAGCGCCAGACCTCGCTCCCGTCACTGGCGACGCAGACGGCGGCGTCCAAGGTCGTGTAGACGGCGCGGCGCAGATCGGCCGCGGCCGTATGGTCGACGACCTCGTCGCCCGCCGACGGCCGGAACACCCGCGCCGGCGACAGCGTCCCCCGGCCGCCGCCGGCCAGGTCGTAGGCGCAGATGCCGCCGTCGACGAACCGTGTGAAGATCTGGAGCGAACGAGGGGTCCGAAGCATGTCCAGGAGGTTAGCGCGAACTCCCGGGCCTGCCCGCCGGGGCCTGCCGTCCGGCGGCGACCGGCCGGGAAGCCCGTCGAAGGTGCCGGCACCGAGGAATCCCGGCATCCGGCCGGCCGTACCCGATCAATCGGGCTGTCCCGTTCCGGCCAGGCGCAGGCGGGTGCGGGACGGGGCCGACGGGGGCAGCGCGGCGAGGATGTCGGCGAGGGTGACCCCGGTGAGGCTGCCTCGCCACGCCTGGTGCGCGTCGGCCATCTTCTCGGCGAGGATGCAGGTGCTGCGGCAGTCCTCGGCAGGCAGCGCTCCGCGCCCCTGCCGGCGGATCTCCCGGCACTCGTACGGCGAGGAGTTGCCGTCGACGGCCTCGACGATCTGCAGGAGCGTGATGTCGGCGGCGGGCCGCCCGAGCCGGAACCCGCCCCGCGGCCCCGTGGTGGCACTCAGCAGGCCGGCTTTGACCAGCGCCTTCAGCTGCTTGGCCAGGTAGGGCGCCGGAAGGTCGTAGTACTGCGCGAGCTGTGTCGTCGACGCGCTGGCTCCCGGTTCGAGCTGTGCCAGCGTCGTGGCGCAGTGCAGAACCCATTCCGTGCTCACAGGCAGCTTCACGCCCCGAGCCTATCGCAGACATTACGGACCTATTTAGTCCGTGATACGTTCCAGTGGAACCCCTACGAACAGGAGAGACCACCATGCGGATCGCAGTCGCCGGCGCGACCGGGCACATCGGCGCCCTCACCGTCGCCGCCCTCGAACGGGACGGCCACGACGTCGTGCGCATCAGCCGCTCGCTCGGCGTGGACCTGTCGACCGGCGACGGCCTCGACGCCGCCCTGACCAGCGCCGAGGCCGTCGTGGACGCCACCAACGCCCCGGCGGCCGGCCCGGCCGAGACGGTGGCCCGCTTCGGCACCGCCACGCGCAACCTGCTGGCCGCCGAGGAACGGGCCGGCGTCCGCCACCACGTGCTGCTGTCGATCGCCGGCATCGATCGCGTCGAAGGCAACGCGCACTACGCCGGCAAGCGGGAACAGGAACGCCTGGTGGCCGCCGGAGCGGTGCCGTGGACGATCGTGCCGGTCACCCAGTTCCACGACTTCGCGGAAATGGTGGCCGGCTGGACCGAGCAGGACGGCATCGCCACCATCGCGCCCCTGCTCGTACAGCCGATCGCACCCGCGGACGTGGCCGACGTCCTGGCCGAGATCGCCGTCGGCGAGCCGCAGGGACGCTACGCCGACGTCGCCGGTCCCGAACCGCAGGACCTGGTGGACATGGCCCGGCGCACCCTCCAGGCGCGCGGCCGCACGGTCAGGCTCGTGCCGACGTGGTCGTCGACGGCGTTCGGCCCGGAGATGGCCGGCGACACGCTACTGCCCGGCGAGGGCGCCCGCATCGCGCCCACCACCTTCGACGAGTGGCTGGCCACCCAGCGGTAGAACCGCCGGCCGATCACCCGCCCACCAGGGGCGGGTGGCCGGGCAGGCGTGACCGGCCGGCCACGCGGGCGGCACAGGTCCTTCGGTGCTCCTTCGGAGGCGTCCCGGCGTCACTCGTCGATGCCGGAACCGGAAGGATTGGTGATGTTGTCGTCGTCATCCATGGGCCCGCCGCCCCAGCGGGCATAGCACTTGGCGGGATTCTTGTGTAGACGGCAGGGATGGGCCGCGAAGGCGGTCACCGGCGCGGCCGACAGCGCCTGGGCGACCGGCTCGGCGCCTGCGACCTGGGCCGATGTCGCCACCGGCGCGACGAGAGTGGCACCGCCCACCGCGGCGGCCAGGAGAGCGTTCCTTATCGTGATCATGACTGAGACTCCATGGTGGATTCCTGGGCGATCCCAGGGCTGACGGAGCGCCGAATCGGCATCACGTCCGCACCGATTCAACAGAGGAACGGATTTCCACGCTAATGAGCGGGAACTGCGGCGGTCACCTAGAGAAATCCAAAGCCTGAAGGCGGTCGGATTACTCTCCCGCTCCCCAGAGCGACCACGACATCACTCCAGGCGACAATCGCTCGCCCCGCGACCTCCCAACCCCTGCGCCGTCCCGGGGACGCCGCCGCTCCCCGGGCAATGTTCCGGCAATCGTCCCGGCCGACGCACCGGCCACCCCCCGGCTCCCGGCCTGCACAGGCACGCCGAAAACCGGGACCATGCTCACAGAAGAGTCTCCACGCGCCTCACGGGGTCCAGGCCGGATCCCGGCCGATGACGCCGAGCAGGCGGTCGAACGGCGGGGCATGGCCGGCCACCGCCACCGCCGCCCCGAAGGCACCGCGCTGCCTGCCCATCTCCGCCATCCGGTCGGTGAAGTGCAGCGCCCGAGAGACGGCATCGGGGTCCGGCTCGTAGTCCTGGCCGGTGGCCCGGGCCAGATCCCAGCCGTGCACGACCAGGTCGACGAGGTACATGTGAGCCAGGACGCCCATCGGCAGGCCACCCATGGCGGGGCTGGCACCCTCCCACGCCTCCGGCCGCGACCAGGCGGCCAGGGTGCGCTCCGCCCGCTCGGGGAAGTCGCCCGCGTAGGGACCCTGCTCGGGGCGCGGCCCCTGCCGGCCCAGCGACTCGAACATCTCCGCCACCCACTCCAGGTGGTTGATCAGGTCCTTGACGTCGAACTTCTCGCACGGCGTCGACAAGCCGAGCTGCTCCTGCCGTACGGCGCGCACCAGGCCCGCGGTCCGTTCGGTGGCGCGTGTCATCAGCGGCATCATGTCTTCCATGGCAGCGATCGTGCCGCGCCGGCCGGAGGCGCGGCTTGTAGAAAGGCGACAGCGCGGCTGGGTCGACCCGTACGCGGGACTCGACGCCTTCGACTACGTCCGCCATGCGCCCTCGCCGGCGATGTCGGCGTACGTGGAGCACTTCTGGGTCGTCACGTGGACCGGCCTCGCCGAGCCGTACGAACAGCGCATCGTCTCCCACCCCAGCGTGAACATGACGATCACCCACGACTTCCGCCAGATCGCCGGAGTGATCAAGGGCGGGTTCTCCTACACGATGCGCGGCAGCGGCCGCGTGCTCGGCACCCGCTTTCGCCCCGGCGGCTTCCGGCCGTTCCTCGACGGCCCGGTCTCCCAGCTGACCGGCCGCTTCGTGGAGATCGGCGAGCTGTTCGGCGCGGCGGGCGCGAACCTGGTCGAGCACGTCCTGGCCGAACCCGACGCCCGGGCCGCCGTCGCGCTCGTCGACAGGTTCCTGCTGAACCTGGGGCCGCATCGCGATCCGCTGGCCGACGAGGTCGCGGCGCTGGTGGCGACGATGGAGAGCGACATGTCCATGACCCGGGTCGACGAACTGGCCGCAGGCTCGGGACGGTCGGTGCGCTCGCTGCAGCGGCTGTTCCGCGACTACGTCGGGGTCGGCCCCAAGTGGGTGATCCGCCGCTTCCGGCTGCACGAGGCCGCCGAGCGCGTCTACCAGGGCCTCGACCTCGCCACGCTGGCGGCCGAGCTCGGCTACACCGACCAGGCGCACCTGACGCACGACTTCACCGCCGCGGTCGGCATGCCGCCCGCGGCCTACGCCCGGCTCGGCGGCCGGGCCTGATCGCCTCATCCGGCCGGCATGCAGGTCCACAGCAGAGTCCGCCGCCCGAGGCGGACGGTCGCTGCGGTCAGCAGCGGCCCACCGATGGATAAGCCGAGGGCGTAAGCGGTGGCCGCGCCCGCCGCCGGCCGACCGGCTACGCGTCGAGCCCGCTCATCCGGCGCCGACGCCCTGCCGGGGCGACCGCCACGGGCGCACCGGGACCGCCTGGCCTCACCCCGACGGCGGTGTTGTACACAGCCGGAAGCTCAAGAACGGCCGCTCGATCGCCACCTACGGACAGCCCCGTTCGGTCGGGATAAATCCCATGAAGGACCCACGAAACACCCCGGCCGTGTCCACGTCGTTCCCATCCGGCAGCGTGTCGGCTCATGACCAATCAGGCCCGACGGTATTGACGTGATGAGAATGCCCCTATGACCGGAGGCGCGGATGGATATCGGGATAGGCCTGCCCAACACGGTTCCCGGAACCGAAGGGAAGGCCCTCATCGGCTGGGCACGGCAGGCCGAGGAGGCAGGATTCAGTACCTTGGGCACGATCGGCAGACTCGTGTACCCGAGCTATGAGGAGCTGATCGCCCTCACCGCCGCCGCAGCGGTCACCAGCCGGATCCGGCTGACCACCGGTGTGCTGCTCGCACCGTTGTATACGAACAGCGCGCTGCTGGCGAAGCAGACCGCCTCGCTCGACCGGCTCTCCGGGGGGCGGCTCGTACTGGGCCTCGGCCTGGGTGGGCGTGACGACGACTTCACCGCCAGCGGGCTGACCACCGAAGGCAGGGGGCGCCGTCTGGAGGAACAACTCACCGAGATGAAGCGCGTCTGGTCCGGCGAAGAGCGCGGTTCCGCCGGGGCGATCGGGCCGGAGCCTGTGCGCAGCGGCGGCCCCGAGCTGATCCTGGGCGGCGCGTCCGAGGCGAGCTTCCGCCGGGTGGGCCGGCTGGCCGACGGCTGGATCATGGGGGGTGGCACGCCGGAAATGTTCGCGCAAGCTGCGGCAGGTGTCGATGCCGCCTGGCAGGACGAGGGCCGGCAGGGCAAGCCACGCAAACTGTCGCTGGCCTACTTCGCCCTCGGGTCCGATGCCCGCGCGCAGGCGGACACCTATCTTCTGCACTACTACGCCTGGCTCGGCGACGGTGCCGGCCAGGTCGCAGCGAGCGCCGCCGTAAGCACTGAGATGGTCAGGTCCTACGTCGCCTCCTTCGAGGCCAGCGGCTGCGACGAGCTCATCTTCGTTCCCACGTCATCAAGGCCTGAGCAGGTCGAGCTGCTCGCCGAAGCGACGGCCTGACCGTCAGTGCCCGGGGCGTGGCCGAGCTCCAGCCTGACGGGCCAACAGTCGGGATGGGGGTCGTCGAGGCGCGTGAAGATCTCCGCTCGCGCACCACCTTCGGCGCGGTCTTCCCCAGCGTCGTGTTCTGGCCGGAGAACATCGCCGACTTCAGCGCGATCGGCACCGGCCTTGCGATCGTACCGGGACCGCCGATGGCGCCGATCTTCGCGGTCGTCGGCCAGCGGCTGGTCCTGCGCATCCCGGTGGGCGTCCTGGTCGCCCTGGGCAACCTGCTGTTCCGCGCCGGCGCGGTGCTGCTCGCCGTCAGCGCCCCGACCGACGTGCAGGACGCGACACGATCCTGCCGGGGTGGGTCGTCATCGACATCGGTATCGGCCTGGCCCTGCCCAACATGATCGCCGCCGCGACCACCGGCCTGCCCCCCGCCCAGGCCGCCACCGGCAGCACCGCGGTCAACGCCAGCCGCCAACTCGACCGTGCACGATCGCGCACACCTTGTCGTAGGTGTCGCGCGCGGTCAGCTCCTCCCATCGCACGGCACCGGCGACGGCGGGACACGGGACATAACCGCAACAGGAAACCAGGACGCCGAGCGCACCACCACCATCGGCACCCAAAAGCAGACAACCCGCTACATGCGCGCCGAACCAGGACGCCTACGTCCAGCAGTTGACTCCTCAGCGGCCCGACCCTCACCCGAAGGCCGGCGCGCGCTAACGCCGCTCGACCTCCTCGCCGGCACCACGAACGAAACTCTCGCGCACCACCTCGTCCGCCGCCGCCAGCTCAAGCGTCGCCGGATCAGGCAACTCCTCCCGCCGGGCAACCGGCCGCTGCTTCGGCACCTCCGCGCCGCGCTCGCCCGTCTGCTCCCCCGCACCCGACAGCCGGTCGAAGTAGCGCAACAGCTCCACCGGCAACGGCATGACCAGCGTGGAAGACTTCTCCGCCGCGACCTCCACCACCGTCTGCAGCAACCGAAGCTGCAACGCTCCCGGAGTCTCCGACATGATCGCCGAAGCGTCGGCCAGCTTGCGCGCAGCCTGGAACTCACCCTCCGCAGTGATCACCCGAGCCCGCCGCTCCCGCTCCGCCTCGGCCTGCCGAGCCACCGAACGCTTCATGGACTCAGGCAACTGCACATCCTTGATCTCCACCCGATCGATGTGGATGCCCCAGCCCAGCGCCGGACTGTCGATCATCAGCGCCAGACCCTTGTTCAGCTCCTCACGGTTGGACAGCAGATCATCCAACTCGCTCTTGCCGATGATCGACCGCAACGAGGTCTGCGCCACCTGCTCCACCGCGAACAGATAGTTCTGCACCTCCACAGCCGCCCGCAGCGGATCCTGAACCCGGAAGTACGCCACCGCATCGACCTGAACCGAGATGTTGTCACGAGTGATGCCCTCCTGCGTCGGCACCGGCATCGTGACGATCTGCACGTTCACCTTCCTCATCCGATCCGCGATCGGAATGAGGAAGTTGAACCCCGGCTGGCGAATACGCTTCTGGGCCTGGCCGAATCGGAAGACCACGCCACGCTCCACCTGATTGACGATCCTGATGCCGCTCAGCACCACCCCGACACCGCAGAGGGCCACGAGCGCCAGCACGACTTCGTTGATCATGGGCCTATCCCCCCCGTTCAAGGCTAGGTCCGGGCCACGTACGGAAAACCCCACGACATCGTCAAGAAATCACGGGGTTCCCACCACCAGCACACCCTCCTCCACACGAGCCTCCGTGCCCAGAGCCGCGCACGCACCCACGAACCGCTCACAGATCCACGCACACTCCGACCCCCGCGCCAGATCCGTCCTACCGTACTCCAGCTTGATCGGTACGGCCCGCAACCCCACCACCCGCGAACCGTCGAAGCTCACCAGGAACAACAACGACAGATCGTTACGCAGATCAGGATCGACCGCATAGTCATCCAGGAAGTCCCCCAGATCAAACAGCACCGGCAACGCCACCCCGTGAACAACATGAGCGGAATGACCCGCCACCAACGTCGCCCCCGACGCCACCAACGCCTCAGCCGCCGCCCGCACATACGGCAACGGCCGCACCGTCATGTTCGGCCCCCAATGCGGAGTCACCAGCACCACATCCACCGGCATGCCGCACCGCATGGCCGCCACCGTCTCCGTCAACCACACCGGCACCCGATGCAGCAGATCGACATAAGCCACACCAGGCCGATCGGCCCGCGCCGCGAAGTCCGCCGGATGATCGGTCACCCCCACCACCCCGACCCGCAACCCACCGGCCACCAGCACCGCCGGCCGCCGCGCCTGAGCCTCGTCCGCACCGGCGCCCACCGCCTGGATACCCACCCGGTGCAGATGATCCAGCGTGTCGAGCAACGCGTCGTAGCCGTAGTCCAGCGCGTGGTTGTTGGCCAGCGTCACACAACCGACCCCCAACTCCGCCAGCAGATCAGCCGCCTGAGGCGGCGCCCGGAAATGGAACGGCTTGCCCGCCTGCGCCCACCTGCTGCCCCGCGCCGACACACAGCACTCGAGGTTGAGAAGGAACAGGTCAGCCTCGGCCAGATGGTCGCGCACGCCGCGAGAAAGATAGGCGGCAGGATCGGTCGTGCTCTCCAGCAAGGCGGCGACGCCACGCCCGAGCATCGTGTCACCCGCCAGCGCGAGTGTGACGGACATACCTGTCAGCTACCCCAGCTCAGCAGGATGTCGACCTGGGCCGCCGATTTCTGCCGAGCCGCCTCGGCCTTGTTTGTCGATGAGTCTTCAGTCCTTGAATGAGGGGTGGCTGAAAGCCGCCCAGCCGGGCGCCTTTACAAAGTAAATTTATTACGGGCCGCACCGAAGATCATCCTTCGGGATCGCGGCTCGTCCACACCGCGCCCTCGATGGCGCGCTCCTCCCAGCCGACTCTTGCCGGCACGCCGGACAACACCGGCCGGCCTGTGCCGATCCGCCTCACCTGCAGACGGCAGGCGTCAACACCGATGGAGCCGGGTGTGGACGTCCACCGTCCCAGAGGTCGCCGGAAGGCGATCGAGGTCGCCGCGTCAGCAATCGGAGCGGTTCGAGATGCCTCTCCCCTACCCCTGACCATGCACGACGCCTGGCCGAGGAACGGGACAACGCCTGCGGCGGCTTGCCGAGGAATCAACGGGGCGATGCTGCACCTGCTGCGGCCGCGCCCGCTCGGCACTCTCCTGCGCATGCATGTCGGCGATGCTGCGGGACCCTGGACGCGCCCGTCTTGTACGCCGGTTGGCGCGTGCGCGAGGTCGGCAGCGTACATGTCGACAGGGATGACGCCCTCGACTGGTTCTTGGACACCGGCGCGCCCGTGATCAGCGCCGCTCAGGACCCCTGCTGCTCGCCTACGGCCGGAAGCTCCCGCCCGATCAGCTCCGGCCAGCGACACAACCTGGTTTCCACATTCGCGCAGGACGGCCAGGACGTGGGTAGCCGAGCGGCCCCACCGCTCATGTTTTCAGCTTTTCATGGGGCCGCTCGGCCGGCGCCGCGGCGAATCCCGGACGTGCGCTGCGCGAACGCCTGGAGATCGTTATGCGGTTGGGGCGGTCTCGTCCTCGTCTCGGGGGAAGAAGGGGAGCTCGACGTAGACGCGGTCGGCGGCGGCGAGGATCTTCGGGGCGTCGTCGACCGGCGGGTGGATGTGGTGGTTGATCCGCTTCTTGACCTCCTTGGCTTCGGCGCCCGAGGCCATCACCCTGCGGTCCCAGCCCCGGGTGAAGATGGCCCCGGCACCGCCCAGGTCCAGGCAGGTGACGTACGGGCCGGGAGTGAAGTCGCGAAGCGGCAGGTCGAGCAGGTCGGCCGCCGCGTTGTACCCCGCGACCTTGCCGAGCGGGGTGGCGTGCTGGCAGGCCTGCATGACCGTGTGCTCGGCGTCGAACGGCGCCGCGGCCGTGTCCCCGGCGACGAACACCTCGGGAAGGGCGCGCAGCCGCCGGTCCACCGGCACCCGGCCGAGGTGGTCGAGGTCGTCGGAGATCTGGCTGGTGAGCTCGCTGGCCCTGACCCCCACGGACCAGACCACCGCGTCCGCCTCGACCTTGGTGCCGTCGGACAGGACGGCGTATCCGTCCCCTACCTCCGTCACCGTCGTCCCGAGACGGCGTTCGACGCCCACCCGGTCCAGCGCTGCCTCGATCTCCTCGCGCGGGCCAGGGCCGAGCTGGTCTCCGACCACCTGCGCCTGGTCCACCAGCAGCACCCGGCCCCGGGCGGCCAGTTCGGTCGCGGCCTCCAGGCCGACGAACCCGGCGCCGACGACCACGGCGGAGTAGTGCTCGCGGTCGCGCAGATGCTCGGTGAGCCGCCGCGCCCCGTCCAGGGTGTCGATGTCGAAGAGCCGTTCAGCGCCGGGCAGGCCCTGCGGCTGGACGAGCTTGCTGCCCGCCGCCAGCACCAGGCGGTCATAGCCGACCTCCTGGCCGTCGGCCACCACCACGCGGCGGTCGGTGTCGATCCTGCTCACCGAGGCTCGCAGGTGCTCGACGCCGATCGGCTCGAGGATCCTGCCGAGCTCAACCTTGGCCAGGTCCGGCTCCGGCTCGTACAGGCGCGGCCGCAGCACCAGGTGGTCGTTCGGCGCGATGAGCGTGATGCGCAGCTCCGTCTCTCCGCGCGCCAGCGCCGCTCCCGCCGCGCTCCACACGCCCGCGAAACCGCCTCCGATGATCACAACGTGCGCCACTGTGTCTTCCTCTCAGCCTCGCCCCCCGAGGATCGGGGGGTCGGTCGGCAGGGAGACAAGATGGCGGGTTCAGATGTGACCGATGTGGGCGAACTTCTCGGGATTGACCAGTCTCCTGAACGCCGTGATCCGCCCGTCGGCGATCTCCACGGTGTCCAGCCAGACCAGCTCGCCACCACAGTAGGTCGCCAGGGCCGGGTGACCGTTCACCTCGATGATCTGGAACGCGTCGGGCCGCCTGAGCTCGATCTGCCTGACCGCCAGCAGGGCGATCCGCTCCGCGCCCCGGACCGGCCTGCGCGCCGCGGTGACCTTGCCGCCGCCGTCGGCGACATAGACGGCCTCGGGGTCCAGCAGCGCGACGAGCCCCGCCATGTCCCCCGCGTCGGCGGCCGCCTTGAACGCCTTGAGCACGCGTTCGGTCTCGGCCTTGGACGCCTGGGGGCGCTCCCGGACCGCGGCGACCCGCGCCCGCGCGCGGGAGGCGAGCTTGCGGCCGGCGGCGGGCGTGCCGCCGAGCACCTCGGCGATCCGGGCGAACGGGAAGTCGAAGACGTCGTGCAGCACCAGCGCGACACGTTCGGCGGGGGTGAGCCTCTCCATGACCACCAGCATCGCGGTGCTCACCGACTCGTCCATGAGCACCTGGGCGGCGGCGTCGGGCCCGGTCAGCAGCGGTTCGGGCAGCCAGGGCCCGACATAGGACTCGCGCCGGACGCGCGCCGACTTCAGCATGTTGTAGGACGTACGGGCGGCCAGGGTCACCAGCCAGGCCCGCAGGTCCCGCACCTCGGACAGGTCGGCGGCGACGGCGCGCAACCAGACCTCCTGCGTCACGTCGTCGGCCTCGGCCACGGTGCCGAGAATCCGGTAGGCCGCCCCGAAGACAGCGGAGCGGTGCGATTCCCAGTCAGCCTCCCCCAGCACGCCGGTCAGCTCCACCTCGGCCTCCTGCCCCCTCCGGATCAGTGATCGGCCTCCGATCCTAGGCAAACCACCTCCGACCGCCCCAACCGCGGGGGCGAGATTGGCGATGCCGTCCAGGGTGAGATCAGCGGAGGCGTCGAGCGGTCTGGGGCGGACCGGGGCAAGCGCGAAAATGGACCCGGCCCCAGGGAGGTGATCCGCGGGCGCGTCGGCGGGCGGCGGGATACGACTGCTGGCCCGCCCCAGGCGGGTGATCCGCGGGCGCGTCGGCGGGCGGCGGGATACGACTGCCGACCGCGCTCGTGCTGACCGGGCACCGCTCCATCACGGACATTCTGTGCTGGTCAGACTGGCGCCGCCGTCACCAGGCCACCGCCCGACGCTGCCGCTACCAGTGCAGACCCGAGCCATGATCGCGCGCTGGAGTACTAGGCGGTCTTGACCGAGCCGCCGTCGATGATGTGGTCGGCGCCGGTGGTGCTGCCCGCGAGCGGCGAGGCCAGGTAGGCGATAAGGGTCCCGACCTCGGCCGGTTCTACGAGCCTCCCGGTGGTCATCCCCATGGCCGCGGGCAGGCCGGCGACCAGCTGCTCCCTCTCCAGGTTCATCGAGGTGGCAAGCGCGGCGCCGTACCCGTTCGGGTCCTCCCACATGGCGGTACGGACCGGGCCGGGCGACACCGTGTTGACGCGCACGCCCTGCGGCCCGAACTCCTCGGCCAGTGCCTTGCCGAACGCCGTCAACGCCGCCTTCGCGGTGGTGTACGGGACTGGCCCGGCGTGCGGCATCCGCGCCCCGTTGGACGAGACGTTGACGATGGCGCCGCGCTGCCGTACCAGGCTGGGCAGCGCGGCACGCGTCGTACGCACGGCGGCGAAGAGGTTCAGGTTGTAGATCTCCTCCCACGCCGGGTCATCGAAGGAAAGGAACCCGCCGACCGCTCCCCCGTCGCCTCCGCCGACGTTGTTGACGAGCACATCGAGCTCGCCCAGCTCCGCCAGCGCGGCCTCGACCAGGGTCCGCGGCCCGTCCGCGGCGGCCAGGTCGACCTGCAGGATGATCGCCCCGGTCTCCTTCAGCTCCGGCGTGACGGTCCGGGCCGCCGCGACCACCTTCATCCCCTCGCCTACCAGCGCCGTCACTGTCGCCAGCCCGATGCCCCGGCTCGCCCCGGTCACCACCGCGGCCTTGCCGTTCAGCAGCATGTCCATGAGATCTCCCATCGCTGCGCCATTGATGATGCGGCTACAGTATTAGTCGCAACACGAATGTTGCAAGTCGAAAGTGAGCGGCTACCCTCCTGTAGTGTTTTCATGTGACGAAGCAGCCAGTGCACGCCAAACCTCTGCGCGCGGACGCCGAACGGACGGTGCGCGCGATCCTGGCGGGCGCCGAATGCGCGCTCTCGGCGAACCCCGCGGCCACGATGGAGCAGATCGCCGAGGCGGCGGGCGTCGCCCGCACCACCGTGCACCGCCGTTTCACCACACGCGAGGAGCTGGTGCAGGCGCTGACCGCCTGGGCGACCGCGCAGTTCGCCGAGGCCGTGGACACCGCGACGTCCGAGACGGCGCCACCGCTGGTCGTCCTCCACCGGGTGACCGCGAATGTCCTACGTGTGAAGATCGGCTGGGGCTACGCGATGAACCGGGCCGCCGCGTCGTCCGATCCCGAGATCGCACGCGTCCACGCGGACGTCCTGGACAAGTGCGACCGGCTCTTGCGCCGAGCGAGGGCGGAGGGGCTCCTGCGCTCCGACGTCGACATCGAATGGGCACGCCGCTGCTACTACGCCCTCATCCACGAGGTGACCCAGGATCGCGGCGCCACCGAGCTCGACGCCGACGCCCTCACCACACGGCTCGTCGACACCCTGCTCAACGGCCTGGGCGCCTGACCGGGCGCCCCAAGCCCACGTCGTCATCGGACAGGACGGCGTGGGCGTCACGACCGCGCGGCGCCGACCACCAACAGCCCGCTCGAACCGTCCGGCCCCGTTCCACCGGCCAAGCCCAATGCCGCCGCGAAATCGACTTCACCAGCCTCCGCGAAAAGCTCGACACCACCACCCCCGGCGGCTGCCTCGCCTTCCACGTCTTCGCCGCCCAGGCCGACATCCGCGAACTCATCGTGGCCGGCACCTACGAGGGGGCCTGGCCGCCACCGAACCCTGAGGCCGCACCGGGCCACGGCATCTCGCCGGGGCTTCGTCCCGGGCCGGAGGCGAGACTCGCGCTCCGTCACTCCAGCGCGCCGAACGACCCCGACCCTTTACAAAGTAGATTTCTACGACCAACAGCCAAAGATGTCTTTGACACTTTCGAAAAGCCAAAGATATCTTTGGCACATGCGCATCACTGATCCGCGGGCCATGCGCGCCCTGGCGCACCCCCTACGGCTGGAGCTGATCGACCTGCTCGGCAGGATCGGCCCCGCGACGGCCGCCACCTGTGCCAAACACCTGGAAACCTCCCAGGCGTCCTGCTCCTTCCACCTCCGCCAGCTGGCCAAGTACGGCTACGTCACCGAGGCCGACCCCTCGACGGACAAGCGGGAACGCCTGTGGCGGTTGGCCGACCACGAGCAGGCATGGTCCGCGGCGGAAGGCGGCCCGGCGGCGCTCGAACTGGAGCGCGTGTTCATCGAGCGGGAGGCCGGCCGCATGGCCGCGTGGGCCCAGGCCCGGTCCTCCGCTCCCCCGGCCTGGCAGGAGGCGGCGTTCGCCTCCGGCGTCAGCGTCCCGGTGACCCCCGAGGAGCTCGACGCCATCGGCAAGGACTTCATGCGGCTGCTCCAGCCGTACATCGCCCGCCTGTCCGACCCGTCGCTGATCCCCGAGGGCGCCGAGTCCGCCCGCGTCTTCCTCCACGGAGCCCCCCATGCGCCTCTTGGTGCGTAACCCGCGCTTCCGCCGGCTGCTCCTCGGCGACGCCGTCTCGAGTTTCGGCGACAGCGCGCTGTTCTTGTCCCTGGCCATCTGGGCCAAGGACCTGACCGGCTCGGCCGCCGCCGCCGGGATCGTCTTCCTGTGCATCACCGCCCCGGGCCTGGTCTCCCCTCTCTACGGTCACCTGGTCGACCGGGTCCGCCGCAAACCCTTGCTGATGGCCATGTACGCGGCGATGGCGGTCATCGTGCCCGCCCTGCTCCTCGTGCGCACGGCGGGCGACATCTGGATCATCTACGCGGTGGCGCTGGCCTACGGCGTCCTGTTCTCCACACCGGCCTACGGCGGGCTGCTGAAGGACCTGCTGCCTTCCGCCGACGCGGCCGCGGCCAGAAGCATGCTGATCACCGTCCGTGAGGGGTTACGCGTTCTTTCACCGGCCGCCGGCGCGTGGATCTACCTGACCTTCGGCGGTGGCACGCTCGCCGTCGTCGACGCGATCACCTTCGTCGTCGCCCTCCTCGTACTCGCCTCCATCGACGTCGTCGAATCGGCGCCCGAGCCCGCCCGCGCCGGCGACGGCTTCTGGAACGCCGTGACCGCCGGGTTCCGCTACCTGCGCGACGTACCGCTGCTGCTGCGACTGTCGGTGGCCTTCGCCGCCTTCCTCGCCGGAGCCGGGCTGCTCGACACCGCCACCTTCGCCGCCATCGAGGGCCTCGGCCGGCCCGCCGCCTTCTTCGGCGTCGTCACCGCGGTCCAGGGCGCCGGATCGGTCCTGGGCGGCCTGCTGTCGGGCAGGCTCATCGCCCGGCTGGCCGAGACGCGCACCACCGCCGTCGGCTACGCGGTCATGGCGCTGGGCGTCGGCCTCTGCCTCGTCGAAGCGGTCCCGGTGTACCTGCTGGGCACGGCCCTCCTGGGCGCCGGACTGCCGCTGCTCCGCGTCGCTCTCGGTACGGCGCAGCAGCTCTACGTGCCCGCCCGCCTGCAGGGCCGGGTCGGCGCGGCGATCGGCATGGTGTCGGACCTGACGCAGACGCTGTCGATCGCCCTCGGCGCCGCGGTGGTGGGGCTGCTCGACTACCGGGTGATGCTCGGCGCCGTCGCCCTCGCGGCCCTGCTCTGCTGCCTGGTGGTACTCGTCCGTCCCGCGCCCACCCCCGCGATCGTCCCCTCGATCGCGGACACGCCCCAGCCGGTCGGATAGCGCCCCTACGGCGGGTGCCGCTCCGGCGGGTGCCCCGTCGCGCATCCGTGGGCGGCGCCTTGCCGCCACCCGCTCATCGGCACCCCGAGACCGCGCCCCGTCACCGCGCCCCGTCACAGCACTCCGTCGCCGCACCCGTCGCCCGCGCCCGGCACCGCGCCCCGTCGCCGCACCCGACACCGTGCCCTCACCGCGCCCGGCACCGCGCCCCGTCGCCGCACCCGACAGCGTGCCCTCACCGCACCCGACACCGCGCCCTCACCGTGCCCTCACCGCGCCCGGGACCGCGCCCCGAGACCGCCGAGTCACGCCCACCACGGGAGGGCTAGGGTCGAAGCCATGATTCGCGTGTTTCTCCTCGACGATCACGAGGTGGTACGCCGGGGCGTCGCCGCCCTGCTGGAGGCCGAAGACGACATCGAGGTCGTCGGGGAGGCGGGAACGGCCGAGTCGGCCATCGCCCGCATCGCCGCGCTCAACCCGGACGTGGCCGTCCTGGACGTCCGGCTGCCCGACGGCAACGGTGTCGACGTCTGCCGCGAGGTGCGCTCCCGCCTGCCCGACCTGCGCTGCCTGATGCTGACCTCCTACGCCGACGACGACGCTTTATTCGACGCGGTCATGGCCGGGGCCTCCGGCTACGTGCTCAAGCAGATCCACGGCTCCGACCTCGTCGGCGCCGTCCGCACGGTGGCCTCGGGGCAGTCGCTGCTCGACCCGCAGACCACCGCCGCGATGCTGCACCGCCTGCGCGACCAGGCCACCCGCCGTGACCCGCTGGCCGCCCTGACCGACCAGGAGCGCCTGATCCTCGACCTCATCGGCGAGGGTCTCACCAACCGGCAGATCGGCGAGCGCCTCTACCTGGCGGAGAAGACCGTCAAGAACTACGTCTCCAACCTGCTGGGCAAGCTCGACATGCAGCGCCGTACCCAGGCGGCGGCCCTCGCCGCCCGCCTCAAGGCGGACCGCAAGGAGAAGCACTGACCAACGCCCCCGTCCGGGCCCTCGGCGGTTCGCCCGCGGGGGCCCGGCGGCCGAACGGCCGGCGTGTGTCAGAGTGCAGTATGCGCAAGTACGTCATCATGGGCGTCCAGGGCAGCGGCAAGGGCACGCAGGGCACCCTGCTCGCCCGGGACCTCGACCTGGTGCACATCAGTGTCGGCGACATCTTCCGGTGGCACGTCCAGAACCACACCAAGCTGGGGGCCATGGTGCGGCGCGTGATGGCCGCGGGGGAACTGGTCGGCGACGACCTGGTGGAGAAGGTCGTGCGCGACCGGCTGGCGCAGCACGACTGGAACTACGGCTTCGTGGTCGACGGGTTCCCCCGCAACCAGCGGCAGGCCGAGTTCTTCCTGGAGAGCTACGACATCGACAGCGTCGTCCACCTCGATCTGCCTGACGAGGACGTCCGGCGCCGGGTGCTGGCCCGCCGCCTGTGCGCCCGCTGCGGCATGGACTACAACCTCATCGCCCACCGCCCGAAGGAGAACGGCCGGTGCGACGTGTGCGGCGGCGAGCTCGTCACGCGGGAGGACGACACGCCCGAGGCGCTCGCCGGCCGGCTGCGGGACTACCACGACAAGACCGACCCGGTCCTCGCGCTGTTCCGCCGCAAGGAGTACGTCGTCACGGTCGACGCGAGGCCCGACCGGGTCTCGGTGCAGCGGGAGATCCGTACACGTCTGGGCCTTCCGCCGTACGAGCCGGACGGCTCCGGCTGAGCCGCCTCGCCGACGCCGGAGGCCGGCCGCCAGCGGTTCGACGGGCTCGGAAGGCCCGCTCCATGGACACGCCCTGGCCCACCCCCGCGCCGGCGGCTTCGATGCGCGCGACGAGGGCCCTCCGCTCCCGAACGTGTCCCCCGGCCCCACAGCAGGTTGAGCGGTGCTCGCTGACCCTCCACCCCGAATGCGTGGTTCTACCCGTGTGAGCCGGCCCCACTTACGCGTCAGGTCCGGCCCCACTTTCACCGCACGACGTCCGCCGCGCGGGTCGGCGCCGAGCACCGGATCCTGCAGCGGCTACGGCAAGACGGACTTCCCTTCCAGGTGCCTGAGCCGGTCCCCGCGCCCGGCGGGGGCACGGTGATCGAGAACGCGGCCGGGCCCGCCGCCGTCTGCCGGTGGATCGCAGAGGTCACCAGTCTGCTTGGCCCCGGCCATCAGGGCTACCGCCCTGGCGTGACCTGGGGAGTGGATATCGGGGAGCGGGCTCGTTTGACGGGTGCCGGGGGGCGCAGGTCTACGGCGCCTCGATAGTGCCGGTGGTCGTGGTATCACGCGTTCGGCGCTGTGCGCTCAGTACAGAGTCGAGCAGGCCGGGGAACAGTGCGTCGAGGTCCTCTCGGCGCAGGCGTACCAGCCGGGATCGGCCCTGCACCTTCGTCCACGTCACGCCGGCCTCGCGCAGCACCCGGTAGTGGTGCGACAGCGTCGTCTGATGCACGTCGATGTCGGCGCCGATGGCGTTGCAGAAGTCCTCGCCCATCCGGTCGAGCCGCAGGACGAGGTCCAGCCGTACCGGATCGGCCAGAGCGCGCAGCACCTCCACCAGCCGGATGGCCTCGGTCGCCGGTTGTGACACCTCACGCATCGCCGCCCCCTGTGTTGAGCACACCCGCCACGCTACCAACACATGGATATATGGACAAGTATCCATGTATTGCCTAGGGTTCCCCTCGGCACTTCTGAGGTTCCTCTGGAAAGGCGGCACCACCCGGTGTTGAAACGACTTCTTCCTCTGGCCCTGGCGACCTTCGCCGTCGGCACCGACGGCTACGTCATCGCGGGCCTGCTCCCGGCCATCGCCACCGACCTGCAGGTCTCCACTCCCGCCGCCGGGCAGTTGGTGACGGCGTTCGCCCTGGTGATGGCCCTGTCGGCGCCCGTCATGGGCGCGCTCACCAGTGGACTGGATCGGCGGTCCGCGCTGCTGATCGCGTTGAGTGTCTTCGTGGTCGGCAACGCTGTCACCGCCCTGGGCACGAGTTACGAGGTGGTGATGATCGCCCGTATCGTCACCGCGGTCGGGGCCGGGATGATCAACTCCGCCGCCTCCAGCACTGCTGGGGCCATCGCACCCCCGGAACGCCGAGGCAGGGCACTGGCCTTTGTGTTGGGCGGCCTCACGTTGGCGACGGCGTTGGGTCTTCCTCTCGGCACGCTGATCGGCGGTACCGACTGGCACATCACCATGTGGGCCGTCGCCGGGATCGGCCTCGTCGCGGCCCTCGGGATCGCCGCCGGCCTGCCCAGGGTGACGCTTCCCGCCGCATCACTGGGCGATCGGCTGCGCCCGCTCAAGCAGGGCCGGGTCCTCGCGCTGCTGGCCGTCACCACGCTGGTCTTCCTCGGCGCCTACACCCTCTACACCTACATCGGCCCGGCCCTACAGGATGCGACCGGCGGCTCCGAGTCGCTGCTCACCGTCATCCTGCTGGCCTGGGGAATCGGTGTCCTGGCCGGAAACATCATCGCCGGACGGCTGGTCGACCGGCACGACCCCGCGCACGTGCTGACCGGCCCCATCGCCATCGCCGCCGTCGCCCTTGCCCTCACTTCGGTGGCGACCGCCACGCTCGTGTCCACCCTGGCATGGGCCGCGATCTGGGGCGCGGCCCTGGGTGTCATCGTCGTGCCCCAACAGCACCGACTCATCGCCCTCAATCCAGCCGCGGCACCGGTTCTGCTCGGCCTCAACTCCTCGGCCATTTACGTCGGGATAGCTCTTGGTGGCGGCCTGGGCGGACTGGCCCAGAAGTGGTTCGCCATCGTGCCCGCCGCGCTGGGACTGCCGGCCGCCGGTGTCACGACCTTGGCGCTGCTCTACCACCTGACAACCGCACGCCACCATGCACCCGCAGCACCCGAGCCGACTCCCTCCACCCCGAAGCAGGCTGAGGCGTAACGCCCCTGCTGGGGCCCAGGAGCGTTACCGGTTCCGAGGCTCGCACGCTACCCGTCGGCTCACGGCACGGGACTGAGCGGGCGGAGCCCGCCGGGCATCTGCGGGAGTTGGAAGGAGTGGCGGCCCATCAGGTCGATGTGGTGCCACACGAACGGCGACAGGCGGGCCACATCC
Source organism: Nonomuraea sp. NPDC003804 (assembly GCF_040610675.1). NCBI lineage: Bacteria > Bacillati > Actinomycetota > Actinomycetes > Streptosporangiales > Streptosporangiaceae > Nonomuraea > Nonomuraea sp. NPDC003804. The sequence goes on along the minus strand of NZ_JBEXMT010000031.1, from coordinate 79,920 downwards.
TCCTCGCGCGCCTCGGACCCGCTCGTGCGCAGGTGGGTCAGGGCGGCGTCCATGCAACGGGTGTCGAACAGCACGATCGCGTTCGACACCAGGCCCAGCGCGCCGATCTGGTCCTCCACGCCCTCCTGGTAGTTCTGGTAAAGCTGCCCGTTGCGGCCAGGTGGATGAGCTTGCGGGCCAGGGCGTGGCGGCCTTCCTGCGGGTTGGCCTGGGCCTTGATCTGGGGCCGCTGCTCCTTCCAGTTCCCGGATGCGCTGCGGGCGTCAACTGCTCAACCCCACCCCACGAGCGGGGACGCGTATCACTCGAGATGGGCGAACCACAGGCGTGCCGTAGCGTCCCGGGCGACCAGGAATCCCGCTATGGCGAGCAACCATCCAGCGGCACCGGCGCCCTTGTCGGTGATCCAGGTGTTGATCCGATGCAGGACCGGCTCGACCCGGGCCGCAGCGATCATCCGGGCCAGCAGCAGTACCCCGGCGGGAAGCACCATGACCAGGCAATACCCGGCGAGCAGCAACGCATCGGCGGCGGCGTTGAGATCGGAGGTGGCCAGCATGGCGATCGCCCGCAGGTAGGGCAGCATCGTGGCGAGCTCGGCCAGCGCCGCCAGCAGGGCGAGCCCGGCCAGCCATGCCGATGAGGAAGAACCTGTCGTGACGCGTTCTCGCCATCGGGTGATCCCGTCGCGGCCCGCGCGCCGTTGGGGATCGAAGCGAATGCTCAGTGCGAACAGGCCGACACCGACGGCGAGCCCGGTAGTGGCGTTCGGCCACCGCCGCCTGGCCGGGCGACGGCGCCAGAGGGAGGTAGCCGGCGGCATATGTCCGTGATGTCGATCGGCGGAGGAGATCGGGACTTTCGGCCCTAACGGGGCCGCGTGTGCTGACGGCAGGCTGTCTGGCATGCATGTCGACGGTTCCGGCCTCCAGGTACTCTCCCGCCGGGAATGCCTGAATCTCCTCGCCTCGGTGCCGATCGGCCGGATCGTGTTCACCGACCGGGCACTGCCGGCCGTACAGCCGGTGAATTTCCTCCTGGACGGCGAGCACGTCGTGATTCGCACCGCGACCGGGTCGAAGCTGGCCGCGGCCACGCGCCAGGCCGTGGTCGCCTTCGAGGCCGACGAGTTCGACGTGAGCGAGCGCACCGGATGGTCGGTCACCGCGGTCGGCCACGCGCGCGCCGTCTCCGACCCCGAGGAGCGGGAACGGCTGGCCGCGCTGCCGCTGGAGCCGTGGGCGCTCGGCGAGCGGGACCACTTCATCGTCGTGCGGGTCGAGCACATCTCCGGGCGGCGGATCACGGCGGGACGGCCCAGCCCGATCGTCGCGTCCCCGGACGAGCGGCTCGAGACTCCCGAGTGCCGGGCCGGCTAGCCCGATCGGCCACGTCTCCCCCAGGATGTCCCCGGGATGTTCCCGAGGCGGGCGAGGCCGACCACCGGGGACGCCGACCACCCGGGACACCATCGGGGACGCCACCGGTGACACCGCTACCGGGACGCCATCGGGGACATCGCCACCGGGGACACCGCTACCGGGACGCCGTCGGCCGCGTGCCGGTGGGCACGCGCCCGCCTGCCGGTCGCGTGAGCCTGCGTCCCGTTCAGTCCAGGACTTCCGACAGCGGGCGGCGCACGCCGCGGCTGTCCTCGAAGGTGATGCCGAGCCGCATGATCATCTGTGGGTACTCGTCCGAGCACAGCTCGTGCCGCAGGAACTCGCGCAGCTGATACATCTCCAGCGCCTGCGTGTGGAAGGCGGCGCTGACGCCGTAGGCGGAGGCGTGCAGCAGCACCCGCTGCAGCGCCTGGCCGGTGGCGATCCAGTCGTGGTGGCCGTCGCCGGGTGTCGTCATGATCGCCACGATGCCGGTGGCGGTGGACATGCGCTGGTCGGTGGTGGTGCCCCAGTCGTGGCCGTGCGCGTAGTCACGTTGCGGGAAGCGCTCCTGACCGCTCTTGCGGGGATAGGCGTCGGCGGGCACGCCGTCGCGGCGTGAGCTGCCCGGCGGGCGCGCCCAGCGGATCACCTCCAGGCTGAAGGCCCGGTCCCCGCTCTGCACGCGCTGGGCGGCCTGGGTGAGGGCGGCCACGACGTCGACCGCTTCGGGCATCCGGATCGGGGTCAGCGTGGCCTTCTCCGCCGCCGCCTGCCCGACCAGCCGCTCGACCAGGCGGTCGGGAACCGGCAGGTCGGTGAACCCGGCCCGGTGGGTGCGCCGCCGCTTGATCTCGCCGGCCAGGATCCCCGTGATCTCGTCCGGGGTCAGCGGGGAGCCGAGCCGTACGGTGGCCAGCAGCGCCGGGCGGTCGGGGTCGGGCAGCACCCGCACGATCGGCTCGTAGCCCTCGGCCCGCAGCGCGGTGCGCAGGGTGAACAGTGCCGCGCCGCAGCTGATGAACAGCTCGCGGGCCTGCGGGTCGCTCACCCGGAGCTTGCGCTCGACGTCGGCGCGGACCCTGATCTCCTCCCCGTACACCGCGAAGGTCCAGGGCTGGGTGTTGTGGACCGAGGGGGCCCAGGTCGCGGCCTCGATCGCCGCGTGGATGGCCTTGTCCTTCATGGCGGTTGCACCTCCTGCGCATCACCACCAGCGCATCACGCGGCGGACCGCCGGGTGAGGGCCGAAAGTCCCATCGTGGGGTGCCATCGGCCCCGTGCGCCGCTGCGGGGATGCCGTGGATGGGACAGGGCCGTCCGCCGGGAGCGGTCCACCCCCTCGCGCCGCACGTCAGGAGGCCTCCCAGCCGCGCCGTGGCGCGGGCGCCTGCCTGCTGCGGTAGACGATGTAGGGGCGGGTCAGGTACCCGACCGGCGCGGTCAGCATGTGCACCAGCCGGGTGAACGGCCAGATGGCGAACAGCAGCATGGCGCTCAGCGCGTGGAGCTGGAACAGCGGCGGCGCGCCCGCCATCAGTGACGGGTCGGGGCGCAGCACGAAGATGGAGCGGAACCACGGGGAGACGGTGGCGCGGTAGTCGTAGCCGCCGCCCAGGATGTTGGCGGCGACGGTGGCGGCCAGGCCGAGGACGATCGTCACCGCGAGCACGGCGTACATGGCCTTGTCGTTGCGCGTGGTGGCGCTGAAGACGGGGCCGACGGTGCGGCGCCGGTAGATGAGGATGGCCAGCCCGCCCAGGGTGCACACCCCCGCGACCGTGCCCAGGCCGACGGCGGCGACGTGGTAGGCCGCCTCGGTGACGCCGACGGCCTCCGTCCAGCTCTTCGGGATCACCAGGCCCCCGATGTGGCCCAGCAGCACGACGAGGATGCCGAAGTGGAACAGCGGGCTGCCGACGCGCAGCAGCCGCGACTCGTACAGCTGCGAGGAGCGGGTCGTCCAGCCGAACTTGTCATAACGGTAGCGCCACACGTGACCCAGGACGAACACCGTCAAGGCCACGTACGGTGCCACGACCCAGAGCAGGACGCTCATGGGCGTTCTCCGATCGGGTAGGGCTCCAGCCCGACCGCCTCGGCCGGCGGCCCGTCGGCGGCCAGGCCACGGGCGGCGCGCAGGTCGCGCGCGGTCGGCGGCGGCAGCGTGGCGATGACGGCGTCCACGACGCGGGCGTACGGCGAGCCCTCCGCCGCCAGCCCCTGGGCCAGCACCTCCAGCCCGGCGCGATGCTCGCGCAGCAGCCGTACGGCCTGCTCCGTGCCGCCTCGCGCCGACAGCTCGCACACCACGGCCAGGTGGTCGGGCAGCTCGCCGTCGGCCGGCTCGAACCCCGCCTCCCGGAAGGCCTGCTTGAAGCGGAGCAGGGCCATGCCGCGCTTCCGCGTGTCGCCGTAGGCGTAGTACGTCAGGTAGGGGCAGCAGCGGCGCTTGAAGTCGAACACGGCCACGTAGTGCTCGGCCAGCTCCTGGGGGCGCACCCTCGCGAGGTGGTCGAGGAAGCCGGTCAGCGGCGTGGACGGCACGGTCGCGACCGCCTTGCGCAGCAACGGGACGGCCTCGAACAGCCTGGCGTCCGGGTAGCCGAGCAGGACGGAGGCCACCAGGTGGACGGTGCGTACGTGGTTTTCGGTCATGAGTCCTTCTTGGGTGGGAAGAGTCCGTCGGGCAGGCCGGTGCCGTCCCAGTTGAGGAGGTTCACGCGGCCGCGCAGGTCGCTGGTCTGGCGGCTGCGCAGGGCGTGGAAGTTCTCCACCGCGACCGGGTCGGGCTGGCCGGAGGCCTCACCGAAGGGGCCGCTCATGCCGGGGCCGCCCTCGTAGTCGAGGCTGCATCCGGTGGCCGTCTCCTCCAGTTGCCTGCCCTGTTCGGCGTGGGCCGTGGGGATGACGTACCGCTCGCCGTACGGGGCGATGGCCAGCAGCCGGTGCATCCCCTCCACCTGGGCGCCGGTCATGCCGGCCGCCTCGGCGATGGACTCGTCGGGCGGCTGTCCGAGGTTGAGGCGGCGCATGTAGGAGCGCATGGCGGCCAGTCGGCGCAGGGCGGCGCGCACCGGCTCGGGGTCGCCGGCGGTGAACAGCTCGGCCAGGTAGCCGACCGGGATGCGCAGCGCGTCGATGGCGCCGAACAGGTTGCCGGTGTCCTGGCCGTCGTGCCCGGTGTCCCTGAGCACGTCGACCACCGGGGACAGGGGCGGGACGTACCAGACCATCGGCAGCGTGCGGAACTCCGGGTGCAGCGGCAGCGCCACGCCGTACTCGAAGATCAGCTTGTGGACGGGCGAGCGTCCGGCCGCCTCGAGCCAGTCCTCGGGGATGCCGGCGGCCCGCGCCGCGGCCACCACCTCGGGGTCGCGCGGATCCAGCAGCACGCTCTTGTGCGCCTCGAACAGGTCCTTCTCGTCGGGTACGGCCGCCGCCGCGGCCACCCGGTCGACGTCGTAGAGCACCAGGCCGATGTAGCGCAGGCGGCCGACGCAGGTCTCCGAGCACACGGTCGGGATGCCGACCTCGACGCGCGGATAGCAGAAGGTGCACTTCTCGGCCTTGCCGGTCCGGTGGTTGAAGTAGACCTTCTTGTACGGGCAGCCGGTGACGCACATCCGCCAGCCGCGGCAGCGGTCCTGGTCGACGAGCACGATGCCGTCTTCGGAGCGCTTGTAGAGAGCCCCGGACGGGCAGGAGGCCACGCAGGACGGGTTGAGGCAGTGCTCGCAGATGCGCGGCAGGTAGAACATGAACGCCCGCTCGAACTCCAGCTTCACCTGGTCGGACACGCGGCGCAGCACCGGGTCGGCGGGGGCCAGTTCGGGGCCGCCGGCCAGGTTGTCGTCCCAGTTCGCGCTCCAGGTGATCTTCGTGGGCTCGCCGCTGATGAGCGACCTGGGCCGGGCGACGGGCGTGTCCTCGGTGGCGGGGGCCGAGAAGAGCCGGTCGTAGTCGTAGGTCCAGGGCTCGTAGTAGTCCTGGATGGAGGGCATGAGCGGGTTGGCGAAGATGGTCAGCAGTTTCTTCAGCCGGCCGCCGGACTTCGGCCTGAGCCTGCCGCGTTTGGTGAGCTCCCAGCCGCCCTTCCATCGTTCCTGGTCCTCGTAGGTGCGCGGGTAACCCTGTCCGGGCCGGGTCTCGACGTTGTTGAACCACACGTACTCGGTGCCGGCGCGGTTGGTCCAGGCCTGCTTGCAGGTGACCGAGCAGGTGTGACAGCCGATGCACTTGTCCAGGTTCATCACCATGGCCAGCTGTGCCATGACACGCATCTAGTAGTCCACCTCCTGGCCACGGCGGCGGATCACGGTGATCTCGTCGCGCTGGTTGCCGGTCGGTCCCAGGTAGTTGAAGGCGAAGGACAGCTGGGCGTAGCCGCCTATCAGATGGGTCGGTTTGATCAGCAGCCGGGTGAGGGAGTTGTGGATGCCGCCGCGCCGTCCTGAGGTCTCGGCCTTGGGGACGTCCACGACCCGCTCCTGCGCGTGGTACATGTACACGGTCCCTTCGGGCATCCGGTGCGAGACGACGGCCCGGGCGACGACGACGCCGTTGCGGTTGACCGCCTCCACCCAGTCGTTGTCGCCGACGCCCGCCCTGGCGGCGTCGGCCGGGGACATCCAGATGGTCGGCCCGCCCCTGGACAGGGTGAGCATGAGCAGGTTGTCCTGGTACTCCGAGTGGATGGACCACTTGGAGTGCGGGGTGAGGTAACGCACGGCGATGCCGTTCTCGCCGCCCTCCCCCGGCTCCGGCTCGCCGAACAGGGCCGTCATGTCGAGCGGCGGCCGGTAGACAGGCAGCGCCTCCCCTGCTTCGTGGATCCACTCGTGGTCGAGGTAGAAGTGCTGGCGTCCGGTCAGGGTGTGCCAGGGCTTGCGGTGCTCGACGTTGATGGTGAAGGCGGAGTAGCGCCGGCCGCCGCTCTCGCTGCCCGACCACTCGGGCGAGGTGCCGACCGGCACCGGGCGGGCCTGGGTGTCGGGGAAGGTGATCCGCATGTGCTCGTCCGCCAGCCCGTCGAAGGAGGTCCCGGTACGGCGGGCCAGCGTCGCGAACCCCTGGGCGGCCAGGTGCCCGTTGGTGGTGCCCGACAGGGCCAGGACGGCCTCGCACATGTCCACGTCGCGGGCCAGCGAGGGACGGCCCTGGGCCGTGGTGCCGTTGGTGCGGCGCAGCCGCTCGACCTCCTGCGACACCTCGTAGGTCAGGCCCTTGGTGGTGGCGCCCAGCCGGTCCGTCAGCGGGCCCAGCGCGGCCATCCGCTCGGCGGTCGCGGGGTAGTCCCGCTCCACCACGACGATCTTGGGGAAGGTACGGCCGGGCACCGGCCGCTCCCCCGTGACGCGCCAGTCGTCCACCCGGCCGTGCGGGGTGGCCAGTTCGTCGGGCGTGTCGTGCAGCAGCGGCACCGCCACCAGGTCGCGCCGGACGCCCAGGTGGTCACGCGCCAGCTCGCTGAAGGCCGCGGCGATGGCGTGGAAGGCGGCGACGTCGGTGCGCGTCTGCCAGGGCGGGTCGATCGCCGGGGTGAAGGCGTGCACGAACGGGTGCATGTCGGTGGAGGACAGGTCGTGCTTCTCGTACCAGGTGGCCGCCGGGAGCACGATGTCGGAGAACAGCGTGGTGGAGGTCATCCGGAAGTCCAGCGAGACCAGCAGGTCGAGCTTGCCGTGCGGGGCCTCCTCCCGCCAGGTCACGCCGCCCGGCCGCTGCCCTGGCGCGGCCTCCCGCGCGCGAAGCGAGGCGTCGGTGCCCAGCAGATGGCGCAGGAAGTACTCGTTGCCCTTGGCCGAGGAGCCCAGCAGGTTGGCCCGCCACACGGTCAGCACCCGCGGCCAGTTCCGCGGCGCGTCCGGGTCCTCGCAGGCGAAGCCGAGCCGCCCGGCGGTGACCTCCGCCACGACGTGCGCGGCCGGGTCCTCGCCCGCCTCGTCGGCCAGGTCGAGCGGGTTGCGGTCGAAGGTGGGATAGGAGGGCATCCACCCCAGCCGCGCCGAGGTGGCCAGCAGGTCCGCGGTGGCCTTCCCGGCGAAGGCGCCCTCGGCCAGCGGGGAGGCGACGGCGTCGGCGGTGTAGGTGTCGTAACGCCACTGGTCGGTGTGCAGGTACCAGAACGCCGTGCCGATCATCTGCCGGGGCGGGCGCGACCAGTCCAGCCCGAAGGCCAGCTGCGCCCAGCCGGTGATCGGCCGGCACTTCTCCTGGCCCACGTAGTGCGCCCAGCCGCCGCCGTTGCGGCCCTGGCAGCCGGTCAGCGTGGTCAACGCGAGGAAGGAGCGGTAGATGGTGTCGGAGTGGAACCAGTGGTTCGTCCCCGCCCCCATGATGATCATCGATCTGCCGCCCGACTCCTCGGCGTTGCGGGCGAACTCGCGGGCGATGCGGGCCGCCGCCACGGCCGGCACCCCGGTGATCGGCTCCTGCCAGGCCGGCGTGTACGGCTCGGCCGCGTCGTCATAGCCGGACGGCCAGCGGCCCGGCAGCCCGGGCCGGGCCACGCCGTACTGGGCCAGCAGCAGGTCGAGCACGGTGGTCACCAGATGGCCGCCGACCTCCCGCACGGGAACCCCGCGCTCCAGCACGCCCGGCGCGCGGCCGTCGAAGCGCGGCAGCGCGACCGTCACCGCGCGCTCGCCGAGCAGCGTCAGGGCCGGGTCCACCTCTCCCAGGTCGAGGTTCCAGCGTCCGGCTCCCTGGTCGGAGTAGCGGAAGCCGAGCGAGCCGTTGGGCACGACCGGCTCGCCGGTGCGCGCGTCGACGAGGACCGTGGCGAACGCCGCCTCGTCGCCGTCCTGCCCCAGCTCGGCCGCGGTGAGGAAGCTGTCGGGGACGTGGCGGCCGTCGCGCTCGCGCAGCCGTACCAGGAACGGCAGGTCGGTGAACCGCTTGACGTAGTCGGTGAAGGCCGGGGTGGTCCGGTCGGTGAAGAACTCCTTGAGGATCACGTGCCCCATGGCCATGGCCAGCGCGCCGTCGGTGCCCGGACGCGGGGCCAGCCACTCGTCGGCGAACTTCGCGGCGTCGTTGTAGTCGGGCGACAGCACGACCACCTTCTGGCCGCGGTAGCGCGCCTCGGCCATGTAGTGGGCGTCGGGGGTGCGGGTGACCGGGACGTTGGAGCCCCACAGCATCAGGTAGGCGGCGTCCCACCAGTCAGCCGACTCCGGCACGTCGGTCTGGTCGCCGAACACCTGCGGCGAGGCCACGGGCAGGTCGGCGTACCAGTCGTAGAACGACAGCATCGTGCCGCCGATCAGCGAGACGAACCGGGCCCCGGCGGCGTGCGACACCATCGACATCGCGGGAATCGGCGAGAAGCCGGCCACCCGGTCGGGCCCGTAGGTCTTGATGGTGTGGACGTGGGCGGCGGCGATCATCTCGGTCGCCAGCTCCCACGGGATCCTGACCAGGCCGCCCTTTCCCCGCGCTGACTGGTACCGGCGCCGTTTCTCCGGATCCGCGGTGATCTCCGCCCAGGCGGCCACCGGGTCCAGACCCTCGCGCCGGGCCTCGCCGTACATGGCGACCAGGACGCCGCGGGCATACGGGTAGCGGACCCGGGTCGGCGAGTAGGTGTACCAGGAGAAGGCCGCTCCGCGCGGGCAGCCGCGCGGCTCGTACTCCGGCCGGTCGCCGCCCACGCTGGGGTAGTCGGTCTGCTGCGCCTCCCAGGTGATGATGCCGTCCTTGACGTACACCTTCCACGAGCAGGAGCCGGTGCAGTTCACGCCGTGCGTGGAGCGCACCACCTTGTCGTGGCTCCACCGGTCGCGGTAGAACACGTCGCCTTCACGCCCGCCGACCAGGTGCAGGCTCCGGCCGTCGGCCGACACCTTCCCCGGTCGCAGGTGGGTGGCCAGCTTGAGCAGGGCGTCCATCGTCATGCCGCACTCACCCGCCGAACCGGCCCCAGCCGTCCGGGCGGGATCGGCCGCGCCCGCGCCCGGCGGTTCACCGCGAACGCCGGCGTGAGAGCCGTCACCCGCTGGGCCGTGGTCGGCGTCGCCGCAGAGGAATCGGACGTCATGCTCCTGCCCTCGCCTTCAGGTCCCATGGCCAGAATCCAGGGCGCGCACTGCCCCCGGTAAGGGTCTTTAGTCCCTTCTGTGCTCGCGGCCGGGTCCGCGGATCACGCCACCAGGGCCGATGCCAGCAGGATCACGCCCACCGAGCCGATGAGCGAGGCGACGGCCATGACACGGGCGGCGGTGGGTCTGCCGGATCCGGAGGCCCAGCCGTGCAGGCCCGCGGTGGCCAGCACCGCGCAGAAGAGGACCAGCTTGGCGGCGAGTGTCCGGCCGTAGCCGGGCTCGGCCAGTGAGGCCCAGGTGACACCGGAGTGCCAGGCCAGCGCCAGGCCGGTGGCGATCTGGACCGGCAGGAAGCCGGCGAGCGTGATCAGCCCGAAGCGGCGTCCCACGGCGCGCAGCAGGCCGGCCCGCTGCCCCTCGGGCAGTCCGCGGCGGGCCAGCGGGAGCACCACCAGGGAGACGGCGAGCTGCCCGCCGACCCACAGCGCGGCTCCCAGGATGTGCAGGAAACGCACGATCGTCCACCACGTCATCGGCTCGGCCACGTCCAGTCGCGGATCTCCGTCGCGGCGTGCCAGTACGCATCGATCCTGTCCATGGTTGCGAGCCTTCCGTGCGCCCGATCGATCGGATAGAGACCTTGGTCCCTATCCGATGAGGACGACGGACCACCGGGCGATTTCACGACTTTTCCGGCACTGCGCAGCGCGCCGGCCGCGTCGCCGGACAGGCGTCACTCCGCTGCCGGTGCGCCGTGACGCCGGCGGTTGCGCGGATCGTCCGGGGGGTCGAGGGCGACGATCACCTCGAGCCCCCCGTCGCGAAGCGGACGGACCTCCAGCGTGCCGTGGTGTGCCTCGACGATGGCGGCCACGATCGACAGGCCCAGCCCCAGGCCGTCGCCGTCGGCCTTCCTGGCGCTCTCCAGCCGCTGGAAGGGCTGCAGGAGCAGGGGCAGCCGGTCGGCCGGAATCACCGGACCGCTGTTGGAGACCCGGAGAGTGGCGCGTCCGGACCGGACGCTGGTTTCCACCCTGACCCACCCGCCGGGCACATTGTGCCGCAGCGCGTTGTCCAGCAGGTTGGCGACCAGCCGTTCGGCAAGTGCGTGGTCACCGAAGGCGGGTGCCGGCCGCAGAGAGGACTCGACGCGCGGCTCAGCGTCGGCACGGGGGCCGAGCGCCTGCGCGGTGATCGCGGCCAGGTCGAAGGGCCGGCGGTGCCGCAGGCCCTGCTGGCCCCGGGCCAGCGTGAGCAGCGCCTCGACGAGCCGCTCCTGGTGCCTGCCCGCGGCCACCACACGTTCCAGCACCTCCCGCAGGGACGCCGTGTCGGCCGCCGGATCGGCGAGCGCCACCTCGGCCATGGCCCGCTGCAACGTCATCGGGGTCCGCAGTTCGTGGGAGGCGTTGGCGACGAACCGCCGCTGGGCGGTGAACGCGGCCTCCAGCCGGTCCAGCAGCTCGTCGAAGGTGTCGGCCAGCTCTTTGAGCTCGTCGTCCGGCCCGGTGGCGGCCAGCCGCCGGTCGAGCCGGTCGGCCGTGATGCGCCGGACGGTGGCGGTCATCTCGGCCAGCGGCCGCAGCACGCGCCCGGCCATGAGCCGGCCCAGCAGCAGCGCGGCGAACGCCATGGCCGCCAGCGCGATCAACGAGTTGACCAGTAACCGGCGCAGGTGCTCGGTGGAGGCCGCCAGGGGCGCCGGAGCGGGAGGGGCCGATCCGCCCGGCGCCGCGGGAGCGGCCGGTGGCGCGGGGAAGGGCGAGTACTCGACCAGAAGGTAGATGAGGGCGACCAGCAGCACCGCGGCCACCAGGAACAGGCCGCCGTAGAGCAGGGTCAGCCGCGACCGTATGGGCTGTCTCATATCCGGTATCCGGCCTGCGGGACCGTCTCGATGAGCGGCGGGGCGCCGAGCTTCCGCCGTAACCGGCTGATCGTCACCTTCACGGTCTGCGTGAACGGATCGGCGAACTCGTCCCAGCCCCGCTCCAGCAACTGCTCGGCGGAGACCACCGCGCCCTTGGCGGCCATCAGCAGCTCCAGCACGGCGAACTCCTTGGGACTCAGCGGCAGCCGGCGCCCGTCACGGGTGGCGATCCGGGTGGCCGGATCCAGCCGCAGGTCGCCGTGGACGAGCACCGGAGGCAGGGCCCGGCTGGTGCGCCTGGCCAGTGCCCGGATCCGGGCGACCAGCTCGGCGAAGGCGAACGGCTTGGGCAGGTAGTCGTCGGCGCCGATGCCCAGTCCGGTCACCCTGTCATCGATGGTCACGGCGGCGGTGAGCATCAGCACCCGCGCCGGGTGGCCGGCGCCGACCAGCGACCGGCACACCTCGTCACCGTGCAGGCCGGGCAGGTCCCGGTCGAGGACGACCACGTCGTAGTGGTTGACCGAGGCCCGCTCGAGCGCGGCCAGACCGTCCAGCGCCACGTCGACGGCCATGCCCTCGCGGCGCAGCCCCGCGGCCACCGTCACGGCCAGCTCCTCGTGGTCTTCGACGATCAGCACTCTCATGATCTCCAGCATGCCCCGTCTGCCGGTTACAGCGGGGTAACCGCCGCCGTTGCGGCCCGGTAACCGGCCCTCGGCTTGTCTGGGCGCATCGACAGCAACGAAAGGAGCCATCATGGCCGGCTCGACGATCCGAAGAGTGGTCCTCACCGTCGCGATCCTCACCGTCGCCGCCTTCGCCGCGGGCGTGGGCTGGGTGACGACCGCCTCGTCCGCGGCGCCCGCCGACGACGGCAGGGCGTTCACCACCTGCATGCGCGCGCAGGGACTGCCCGGCTTCCCCGAGGTCGCGCTCTCCTCGGACGGGCTGATCAACTTCGACATCAGGGGAGAGCGCGTCGACGTCCTGTCCGAGAAGTACGGGGCGGCGGTGCGGGCCTGCGGGTCGCTGCTCCCCACTGGTTCCCGGCTGCCCGGCGCGCCCGCGGCGCCGTCCGCCCCATCACCGCCCTCCTGAGAACCATGGCCCCGGCGGTCAGCGCGGGCGGGCGTCCTCGACCGGGCTGCCGGGCCGTCCGGGGGCCCGGCCGCCGGGCGCTCAGGCCATGCTCGCCACCGACGCCATGGTGGGGCGGACCACCGCGACGGGACAACGTGACTCGTGCAGGACGCCGCGGCTGACCGAGCCCAGCAGCGCCGAGCCGAACAGGCCGCGTCCCCGCGAGCCCACCACGACCAGGTCGGCCGACGCGGAGGCGCGGCAGATGGCCGCCACGGCTCCGCCCGGCACGATCTCCTCGACCACCCGCACCTGCGGGTGCCGGTCCCGCCACCGCTGCAGCACCAACACCGCGCGGTGCCGCGCGGCCGCGAAGAGCTCCTCGAAGATCGGATCGGCACCGAGCACGAACGGCGAGACCGTCGGCGGCTGCCAGGCGTGGACGGCCCGCAGCCGGGCGCCGCGCCGGGCGGCCTCCTCGAAGGCGAACCGCAGCGCGGCAGCGGAGTGGTCGTCGAATCCGACGACGATCTCGGCGCGCTCCCGGGCGGGCGGGTCGCGCACGATCACCACCGGGCACGGGGACCGTCCGGCCAGCCCGGCGCTGACCGAGCCGAGGCGGGCCGGGGAGAAGCGGCCGTACCCGCGGCTGCCCACGACCAGCGCCGTCGCCTCCGTAGCCGCCTGCCTGAGCACGTCGGCGATGACGCCCTCGCCCAGGACGGCGCCGATCGGCAGATCCGGGTGCCGCCTGCGGGCCAGGGCCTCGGCGTCGTCCAGCACGGTCCGGCTGTAGTCCTCCAGCGTCGCGAAGGCCTGGACGACCTCGCGCAGCGGAATGTCGTAGGCGTAGACGCCGGTGACGTGCACGATCCGCAGCGGGCGGGCCCGCCTCATCGCCTCGTCGGCCGCCCACCGCACCGCGTTCAGCGCCTCGGGCGAGCCGTCCACGCCGACGACGATGTGTCCGTTCATGGCGCGCTCCCTTCCCGTCCAGGAAAGCCCATGACGCGCGGTGGTCGCCGCGGTCGAACGGCCCCGGCGCGTGGGACCAACGGCCCGTCGGCGGGACACCCGCGCGCACCGGGAAGCCTCGGCCGGGGTGAGCGGCTACTGCGCCGAGACCACCGGCGGGCCCTCGCTGGCCTGCACGAGCACGAACCCCTGCCCCTGGAAGGCGAGCTGGACGGCCTCGCCGCTGCCGCGGCCGATCAGCGCGCCCGCCTTCATCGTGCGGTTGACGCCCACGTGCAGGTCGGCGCTCCAGCACACCGCGGACTGGCCGTCGGCGAAGGTCGGCATCCGCGAGGTGTCGAGGAGCACGGGGGTACCGTGGGCGGTGACCGCCACCCAGCCGGTGCCCTTGACCGTCATGTTGAACAGCCCGCCCGCGGCGATGCCCGCGCCCTGCACGCGCCTGATGTCCCAGGTGAGCGCGGAGTCGAAGGCCAGCAGGTTGCGGCCGTTGACGGTGATGGCCTCGTTCTCCAGGTAGAACAGGTGGATGTCGTCGGCGTTGTCGGCGAGGAACAGCAGGCCCTGCCCCCTGACGCGCATGAGCGGCGCGCCCTCGCCGGTGACCATCTTCTTGAACAGCTTGCCGACGCCGCCGGCGCCCTCGTAGTCGAAGTCCATCTGGCCCTGGAAGGCCACCATCGACCCCTGCCTGGCCAGCACCTCGTGCGGGAGTTGGACGCGGAGCATCTTGGCGTTCTGGAGAGCGAAGTTGGCGGGCACCTGTGAGCTGTCCAGGTTCCCGAAGAGCGCGCTGCGCATGATGGCCCTTTCCGCGACGTGATCGACACGATGATGACGAACGAGCCGATGCTACGGGTTCCCAGGTCAGCGGACGGCTTCCGCGTCGGGCGCGGGATCGGCGGCCAGGACGCGCGCGGGCGGATCCCTCTGGCGGGGGAGGCCTCTCCCCCGTGGCTGGGAGTCGCCGCCCGGGGCGCCGTGGCTACGGTCGCGGTCATGACTGGTTCTGTTCGTGTGCGACGCTGGCCGGCGTACGCGCTGGCCGTGCTGTTCCTCGGTTACGCCGTGGGGAAGGCCGGCTACGCCCTCCAGGCCCGGCTCGGGTTTCCGAGCGGCCCGCCCGTGTCGGCCGCCGAGGCCGCGGATTACTTCCTCGACCCGAGCACGGCGCAGTGGCTCGCGACCCTGTCCGGCGTCCTGGGCGCGTGCGTCGCCCTCGCCACCGTCACGCCGCTGGGCCGCAGGGTGCCGCGCAAGGTGATGCTACTCCTGCTGGCCGCGATGCTGCTGGCCGTCGGCGGCGGCGCGGGCATCATGATCGTGGACGGGTTCGTCGGTATCGGCGTGGGCTGGCGCTGGTACCACGGGGTGCTCGGCGTCGTCGTGATCGGGCTGCTCGCGGAGATGATCCGCTCCTACGCCGTGGCGCCGAGACATGCCGCGCGCTGACCGGGCGCGGCTGGGCGCGTACGGCGCGGCGGCCTGCGCGGCCGTCTACGGGTCGATGAAGCTGGCGCAGGCGCTGGGGGCCAACGCGCTGGCCGACAAGGACCCGCTGCCCCCGGCGATGCGCGAGCGGCTGCTCGCCCGTGATCCGCTGTTCGTGGCGAGCCACTGGCTGCTGGCCGGCGCCGCGGTGATCGGTGTCATCGTGGCGCTGGCCACCGTACGGCCGTGGGGTGCGGTGCTGCCGCGCCGGCTGGCGGCCGTCGTCGCCTGGACGCTGGGCATCTTCATGATCGCCCGCGCCGCCGGCGTGCTCGGGTTCGGCTTCGCCGGCGACGCGCTGCTGCTGACCGGGGTCCGCCCGGCCTCCGGCGAGCACGCCGAGCTGGCTGGCACCCTGGCGCGCTGGGACCTGCTGCTGTGGTCGCCGTTCTTCCTGCTCTGGGGGGTGTGCTGGACGGCGGCCGGATGGCGGCTGACCAGCGGCAGGGCCGTACGGGCGCGCGGTGGGTGAGGCGTCAGTCGGTGCCTGACTCCATCGCGGCGTGGTCGAGCAGCTCGTCGTCGCCGGTGACCTCGCCGCGGGAGGCGATCGCCTCGGCCCCGCCCTCCGGCATCGCGCCGATCAGGCCGGTCGGGGTCACCTGCGTGGCGCCGATCAACGTCGGGTGCGGGCTGCCGACCATGCCGAGCCTGGCGTACTGCTCCAGCTTGGCGCGAGAGTCGGCGATGTCGAGGTTGCGCATGGTGAGCTGGCCGATGCGGTCGACCGGCCCGAAGGCGGAGTCCTCGGTCCGCTCCATGGACAGCTTGTCCGGGTGGTAGCTGAACGCCGGCCCGGTGGTGTCCAGGACGGAGTAGTCCTCGCCGCGCCGCAGTCGCAGGGTCACCTCGCCGGTGACCGCCGCGCCGACCCAGCGCTGCAGCGACTCGCGCAGCATCAGCGACTGCGGGTCCAGCCAGCGGCCCTCGTACAGCAGCCTGCCCAGCCGCCGCCCGTCGCTGTGGTAGCTGGCGAGGGTGTCCTCGTTGTGGATGGCGTTGACCAGCCGCTCGTAGGCCGCGTGCAGCAACGCCATTCCCGGCGCCTCGTAGATGCCCCGGCTCTTGGCCTCGATGATCCGGTTCTCGATCTGGTCGGACATGCCCATGCCGTGGCGGCCGCCGATGGCGTTGGCCTCCAGCACCAGGTCGACGGCGGAGGCGAACTCCTTACCGTTGATCGTCACCGGCCGTCCCCGCTCGAAGCCGATCGTGACGTCCTCGGCGGCGATCTCCACGGTGGGGTCCCAGAACCGCACGCCCATGATCGGCTCCACGATCTCGATGCCCGTGTCGAGGTGCTCGAGGGACTTGGCCTCGTGGGTGGCACCCCAGATGTTGGCGTCGGTGGAGTAGGCCTTCTCGGTGCTGTCGCGGTACGGCAGGTCGCGGGCGAGCAGCCACTCGGACATCTCGGTACGGCCGCCGAGCTCGCTCACGAAGTCGGCATCGAGCCACGGCTTGTAGATCCGCAGGGAGGGGTTGGCCAGCAGGCCGTAGCGGTAGAACCGCTCGATGTCGTTGCCCTTGAAGGTGGAGCCGTCACCCCAGATCAGCACGCCGTCCTCGAGCATCGCGCGCACGAGCAGGGTGCCCGTGACGGCCCGCCCGAGCGGGGTGGTGTTGAAGTAGGTACGGCCGCCGGAGCGGATGTGGAAGGCCCCGCACGCCAGCGCCGCGAGCCCCTCTTCGACGAGGGCGGCCCGGCAGTCGACCAGCCGGGCGATCTCAGCGCCGTACGCCGTGGCGCGCCCGGGCACCGAGGCGATGTCGGGCTCGTCGTACTGGCCGACGTCGGCGGTGTAGGTGCACGGCACCGCACCTTTCTCGCGCATCCACGCGACCGCTACCGAGGTGTCGAGGCCGCCAGAGAAAGCGATCCCGACACGTTCGCCGACAGGCAGGGAGGTGAGTACCTTAGACACGAGTAGAAATATATACACACCACCGCATGAACATGCAAGACCATGACGGCGTGGCGCGACACGCCTCTCCGGTCTCCCCGCGCGGCGATCACTCCTCGTAGCCTGTTGACCAGGCACGATGTCGACCTGAGGAGCCCGAGAGATGACCAGCACGCCTTCGCCCGCGCCCGCCGTAGGCGGCCTCCGCTCGGGATTGTGGTTGCCGCTTTTCGACGAGCTCGCCGACCCCCTCGTCGTCACCAGCCTGGCCGCCGAGGCCGAGGAGGCCGGATGGCACGGGGTGTTCGTGTGGGATCACCTGCGCTGGGGCGAGCCGGTCGAGGAGGTGGCGGATCCGTGGATCACGCTGGCGGCGATCGCCATGGCCACCGAACGCGTGCGCATCGGCCCCATGGTGACCGCACTCCCCCGCCGCCGGCCGGTGAAGGTGGTCAAGGAGACCGTGACGCTCGACCAGCTCAGCGGCGGGCGCCTGACCCTCGGCGTCGGCCTCGGCAGCGACCGGTTCGGCAGCGAGCTGTCCACGACCGGCGAGGAGCTGGACGACCGGGTCCGGGCCCGGATGCTCGACGAGTCGCTCGACGTGCTGGCCGCGGCGTGGTCCGGCGAGGCCGTACACCATCGGGGCGAGCACTACACGCTCGACGGGGTGCGGCTGCTGCCCAGGCCTGTGCAGCGGCCAGGGATCCCGGTGTGGGGCGCCGCGTTGCCGGGCAAGCAGGGACCGTTGCGGCGCGCCGCCCGCCTCGACGGCTTCTTCCCGGTGGCGTTCGCCGGTCTCGACGAGTTCGCGGAGCTGGTGGCCGCCGTCATGCGGCTGCGCGCGGCCGAGGGGAAGGATCCGGCGGGCTACGACGTCGCGGTGTCCCTGCCGCCCGGCACCGATCCCGCGCCCTACGCCGGAGTGGGGGCGACGTGGTGGATGGTGGAGTTCCCGTGGGGCGCGGTGTCCGTGGACACGGTGCGCGGCGTCCTGCGCGAGGGCCCGGCGCCGTCCTGACCGGAAGGCGCCACGTCCCCTGCAAGCGGTACGAAAGGGACTGACAACCACGAAAGCCTACAAATGGTCACGAGTCGCCCAAAGGGGGCGCCATCTGGAGTGACCCATAATGATCAATCTCGAGCACGCCACCGAGGGAACGGAATGCCGGGGGCTGTCGCTGGCCCGCCTGGTCACCGACGAGGTCCGGCGAGCGGGAAAGCACTTCCTGCCAGAACGCCTGCTCGTCGAGCTGAGTGACGTCCGCCGCCGGCGCGGCGCGCGGGAACCGCTTCTCGACGCGTTCCTCGACTGCGTCCTGGACAAGCACGAAGGGCGCTTCTGGAACCGCACCTACCTGGCGCTCCCCCTGCTCGAGCTGCTGCTGGACGAACGGCACGCCGGGCCGAACCCGGCCAGGCTGGCCACCCTGCTCGTCTCCGACGTCGTCCGCTTCGAGATCGAAGCGGCGAACGGTTCCCCGCACGCGCCGGGCGTGGACCGTCCTGACCCGATGACGCTGCGCAAGCGGCTGCGGCACGCCATGCGGTTCGTGGCCGACGACCTCGACGGCGGGCCTTCCCTGCCCGCGCGCACGACGGCCGGGTCCAGGCCGGAGGATCTGCTCGACCGCCTGCCGAGGCCGCCGGCGACCGGGGCCGCCCGGTGGTTCGACCTCACCGTCCAGCCGGTCTACGTCCTGCACGACGAGTACTTCTTCATCCGCGTGCTGCAGACCCACGAGATGATCTTCACCACGATCGTGTCGGACCTGCGCGCGGCGATCGCGGCATTGCGCGACGGGCGGATGGAGGCCTGCGTGGCGCGAGTGGATCACGCGGTCGCGGTGTTCGAGCGCGCGGCGTCGCTGTTCCGGATGGTCGCCACCATGCGGCCGGCGCACTTCCACGGGTTCCGCCGGTTCACCCAGGGCGCCAGCGCCATCCAGTCCGAGCAGTACAAGCGGTTCGAGATCCTGTGCGGCCCCCCGCCGGCCGGGCGGCTGGGGTCGGCGGCCTTCACGAGCGTGCCGGTCGTGCGGGCCGAGGCGGAAAGCGGCCAGGACAGCCTCGCCGGAGCGTGCCGCGAGCTGCGCGCCGAGGGGCGGTTCAGCCCGGCGGAGTGGACGGCGCTCGACGCCGCGCTCGGCCGGCTGGAGGCCATCCATCAGCGCTGGAAGTCGACGCACCGCACGCTCGCCGTCCGCATGCTCGGCCAGGCACGGGGCTCGGGCGACACGGCCGGCGTGCCGTACCTCGACCAGTGCGTGGGCAACCGCCTGTTCCGGCAGCTGGGCGCGGCCTCCTGAGCCGTCCGCCGGACCGTCTCGGCGTACGGGCCATCCTCCCGCGGTGAGCCCCTACCGTGGAAGCATGCGCCTGACCGCTTTCACCGACATCTCGCTCCGCATCGTGATGCGGCTGGCCGTGGCGGACGAGGGTGAGCTGCCGACGACCCGCTCGGTCGCGGAGGCGCTCGCGGTGCCGTACACCCACGCCGCGAAGGCGGTCGCGCGTCTGGGCGAGCTGGGCCTCGTGGAGACCAGGAGGGGAAGGGGCGGCGGCCTGCGGCTCACCGAGGCGGGGCATCACGCGTCGGTCGGCCGGATCGTCCGCGAGCTGGAGGCCGCGGGCGACGTGGTGGGCTGCGAGGACGATCCGCCGTGCCCGCTGCGGTCCGCCTGCCGCCTGCGGGGGGTGCTGCGCCAGGCGCAGGAGGCGTTCTTCGCCGCGCTCGACCCCGTGACCGTCGACTCCCTGGTGACCGCCCCCACGGGACCGGTGTTGCTGTCGCTGTCCGTGCGCTGATCCGGGGCCGGGTGCGAGGGCACCCGGCGCGGTCCTTAATATGAATTTGAGATTCCAATTTGTTTCCCCTGGGATCTCGTCCCACCGTCGTTGCCAGGAGGCCCCATGCTGTCCCCGGAATCCGCCGGGATCATCCGCGCCACGCTCCCCGTCGTCGGCGCGTCGCTCGACGCCATCACCACGCGGTTCTACGGCACGATGTTCGCCGAGCGCCCCGAACTGCTCGACGGGATGTTCAACCGCGGCAACCAGGCCAACGGCGAGCAGCGCAAGGCCCTCGCCGGCTCCATCGCCGCGTTCGCCGCCGCGCTGGTCGAGCACCCCGACGAGCGGCCCGACCGGCTGCTGGCGCGCATCGCCCACAAGCACACCGCGGTCGGCGTCGCCTCCGAGCACTACATCATCGTGCACAAGTACCTGTTCGGCGCGATCGCCGAGGTGCTCGGCGAAGCGGTCACCCCCGAGGTCGCCGCGGCATGGGACGAGGTGTACTGGCTGATGGCCGGCGCGCTGATCGCCCTGGAGGCGCAGATCTACGCCGCGGCCGGCGCGCGCGACGCGAGCACCTGGCGCCGGTGGCAGGTCGTCGAGCGCCGCGAGGAGACCCCTGACGTGGCCTCCTTCCTGCTGCGCCCCGTCGGCGACGACCCGGTGCCGCCCGGCCGTCCCGGCCAGTACGTCAGCGTCCGCACGCGCATGCCGGACGGCGTGCACCAGCTGCGCCAGTACTCCCTGTCGGGCGCGGGCCAGGACGGGCTGCGCCGGATCACGGTCAAGCGGGTGAGCGGCGGCGGCGCCCCGGACGGCGAGGTGTCCACCCTGCTGCACGCCACCGTCGGCGCCGGCGACGAGCTCACCCTGTCGGCGCCGTTCGGCGACGTGTGCCTGGAGGAGGGCGACGCCCCGCTCGTCCTGGTCTCGGCCGGCATCGGCTGCACCCCGATGGCCGCGATGCTGGAGCACCTCGCCGCCACCGGCTCCACCCGCCGGGTCCTGCTGCTGCACGCCGACCGGGCCAGGGCGGACCACGCGCTGCGGGAGGACATGGAACGGCTCGCCGACGCGCTGCCCGGCGCCGAGCGGATCTTCTGGTACGAGGAGGCCGACGGCGACGCCCGCACCGGTCTGATGGACCTGACCGGCGTGGCGATCCCCGAGGGGGCCGTCACCTACATGTGCGGGCCGCTGCCGTTCATGCGCGACGTGCGCGCCCAGCTCGTCGCGGCGGGCGTGGCGCCCCGCGACATCCACTACGAGGTCTTCGGCCCCGACCTGTGGCTGGGCGCCGACGACTGACCGGGCGCCGCGGCCGTCCCGCCGCGCCGGCCGTCGTGAGAGGATTGAGGTGCTATGCCGACGAACATCACCGTCGTACTGGATGATCGGCCGGGAGAGCTGGCCCGCCTGGGGGAGGTCACCGGCGAGTCCGGCGTGAACATCTGCGGCCTCGCGGCCTTCACCGGAGACGGCAAGGGCATCGTCCATGTGCTGGTCGACGACGAGGACGCCGACCGGTGCCGGCAGGCGCTCGAAGCGGCGGGGATGGGGATCGCGGACGAGCGGACCGTGCTGGTGGTGGACGTCGCGGACCGGCCGGGGACGCTCGGCGAGCTGACCCGGCAGCTCGCCGAGGCGAACGTCAACATCGACCTGGCCTACACCACCTTCGGCGGCGTGAAGCTCGTCGTCGCCACCGACGACCTCGAGAACGCGCGCGCGGCGCTCGAGTGGTCCGCGGACCGGCCCTGGGCCGCCGGCCGCGCGCCGGAGGTCCCGAGCATCTGGGATCAGCCGGAGTAGGCCGGCGGCCCTCAGCGGACGAAGTCGCGCGCGGGCCGTCCTGACCGTCAGGGTGTCTGCTGGCGGTTCAGCTCGGAGTGGCGGTAGCTGTAGGCGAAGTAGATGATCAGGCCGATCAGGAACCAGACCGCGAAGCGCAGCCAGGTCAGCGGGTCGAGGAACGTGATCAGCCACACCGAGAAGACGATGCCGACGGCCGGGGTCACCGGCATGCCGGGCGTGCGGAAGGTCCGCGGCAGGTCGGGCCGCCGGTACCGCAGGACGATGACGGCGATGCACACCACGACGAAGGCCAGCAGGATGCCGATGTTGGTCAGCTCGGCCGCCTCCCTGATCGGCAGGAATCCGGCGATGAGCGCGGAGACCACCCCGACGATCCAGGTGATGCGGGTCGGCACCCGGCGCACCGGGTGGAGCTTGGCGAACCAGTGCGGCAGCAGCCCGTCACGGCTCATCGAGAACCACACGCGGGTGACGCCGAGCATGAAGGTGAACATCACGGTGAGGATGCCGATGATCGCGCCGACCGCGATGACACCGGCCAGCTTGGTCAGCCCGACGGAGGCGAACGCCGAGGCGAACCCGCTCTCCGGGTCGATCTCCTTGTAGTTCTGCATGCCGGTGAGCACCAGCGTGGCCAGGACGTACAGCACCATCGAGATGGCCAGCGAGTAGATGATCGCCTTGGGCATGTGGCGCGTGGCGTCCCTGGACTCCTCGGCGGCCGTGCTCATCGCGTCGTAGCCGAAGACGGCGAAGAACACCGTGGCCGCGCCGGTGATCGCGCCCGCCACGCCGAACGGGAAGAACGGAGTGTAGTTGGCGGGGTTGATGAAGAAGAAGCCGACCACGATCACCACCAGCACCACCACGACCTTCACGGCGACGACGGTGGTCTCGAACCGCGCGGCGGTCTTGATGCCCAGGTTGAGCAGGAACGCGATGAGCAGGCACAGGATCACCGCGAACAGGTCCACCGCCCGGCCCGGGCCGGTGCCGGGCGCGCCCAGCATCCATGCGGGCAGCTCGATGCCCAGAGCGCCGACGAGGAAGCCGAAGTAGCCCGAGATGCCGATCGCCACGACCGCGACGATGGCGGTGTACTCCAGCAGCAGGTCCCAGCCGATGAACCACCCGGTCAACTCGCCGAGGACGGCGTAGCCGTAGGTGTAGGCGGATCCGGCCTTCGGGATGAGCCCGGCGAACTCCGCGTAGGAGAACGCCGCGGCCGCGCTGGCGACACCGGCGATGAGGAAGGAGACGAGCACGGCGGGCCCGGCCGTCTGGTTGGCGACCGCGCCGGCCAGCGCGAAGATCCCCGCGCCGATGATGCCGCCGATGCCGATCGCGGTGAGCTGCCACAGGCCCAGCTCCCGTTTGAGTTCGCCTTCGTGCTCGCCGGCGATCTGCTCCACCGGCTTGCGCCGGAACACTCCCGAGCCGCCTCCGAACAGATGCTGATGCGACATCGTCTCGCCTCCCTCGTCACGATCGCTGTCATTTGTGAGGGGGAATGGTGCGAAGTATCTGCTGTGGAGGCGATGTGCCTGGGCCGGGGTGTCAGCGCAGCTCGATCGCCATGGGCTGGTGCGGGAGGCCGGCGTAGACCTCCACCTCACCGGCGCGGTGCCAGCCCAGATGCTCGAAGTAGCCGACGTTCCGCAGCTGGATGCGGGCGACCATGAGCACGCCGCCGCGGCGCGCCGCGGCGGCGACGGCGTACCTCACCAGCGGGGCGCCGAGTCCGTGGGCGCGGTACTCGGCGAGGACGGCGAGGCGGTCGCCCTGCCAGAGCTCGCCGGCCCCGTCGAGGGGATAGAGACGGACCGCCCCCGCGACCACCTGATCGGCGTAGGCCACCACGTGGATGGTCAGCGGGTCGTCGTCGCGGGCGTCGCGGTCGGTGCCGGGGAACAGGCGCTGCTCGTCGACGAAGACGCGGTGCCGTACCGCGTGGTGGGCCGCGAGCTCCTCCGGCGTGGCGGCCGGGTGGCAGTCGGTGCCGAGCGTGCGCAGCATGACCGGCTCAGGCGGCGGGACGCGGGCCGATGCGGAGCAGGCGTTCCATCGAGCTCAGCCCTGAGCACGCCTGGCAGCGGGCGCAGCCCGCCCTGGAGGTGGCCGACGTCATGCCGCGCCTGGCCATGTAGGCGAGGACCTTGGCGTAGATCGGCCGCGTGTAGGACCGCGGCGGCGGCTCCCAGCCGGCCATGGGCGTGCCGACGACCGGGCGCAGCGGCACGATGAACGGGTAGACGCCGGCGTCGACGGCCCGCTTGCAGCCGTCGATCGTCAGCTGGGGGCTCTCCCCCATGCCGAGGATGACGTAGGTGGACACCTGTCCGGCGCCGAAGACGGCCACCGCCCGTTCCCACGCCCTGAAGTAGCCCTCGATCCCGGTGCGCGCCTTGGCCGGGGCGACGCGCGCCAGCACGGCGGGGTCGAAGGTCTCGACGTGGATGCCGACGGAGTCGACGCCCATCGCACCCACCTCGTCGATCACGTCCAGGTCCGCCGGCGGCTCGAACTGCGCCTCGACGGGGAGCCCGCTGGCCTGCTTGACCGCCTGGCCGCAGCGCCCCACGTACAGGGCGCCGCGGTCGGGGCCGCGCGTGCTGCCGGTCGTCAGCGTGGCGTCGACGGCGCCGTCGAGGTCACGCGCCGCCACCGCGACCTCGGCGAGCTGCTCGGGGGTCTTGCGCGCGACGGTACGGCCGGACGACAGCGAGAGGCCGATGCCGCAGAACCTGCACTGGTCGTCGTTGCCCCAGTAGGCGCAGTGCTGCACGACGGTGCTCGCCACGGAGTCCAGGTGCAGGAGGGCGATCTGCCAGTACGGCACGCCGTCGGCGGTGCTCAGGTCGTAGAAGCGCGGACGGCGCTGGGCGGAGGCGTCGGCGAGCCGTACGCCGTCGCGGTAGATGCCGTACCCGTCGTCCTCGGCGCGCAGGACGTACGGGGAGTCCTTGGCGATGCCCTCGGTGGGCGCCGTGACGGGAAGCCCGTCCACCCAGAGCATCCCGCAGTCGGTGGGCCCTGCGCCGCCGGTGCGTCGCTCCATCTGCGCCTCGAGCCGCAGACCCCGGGCCTGGAGGTCGAGGATGAGCTCGCTGACATCGGTAGCCGTCACGACAGGCACCTCCCGTGCCGTACGACCGGATGCCCCGATTCTACCAAGATGGGATCGGCGTTAACTTTCCGATGCGAGCGCCTGCCGTACCTGGTCGATCGCGGCGAGCCAGGCGTCGCGCGAGGTGAACTCCTCCACGCGGACCGCCTCGCCGGTGACCTCCAGCCGGTAGGTGATGACGGGCACGGCTACCACCGAGCGGACCATGACGGTGCCGGTCGGGACGTGCACCTCCACCCACCGCGCCGAACCGCCGCGCCAGGCCGCGTCGTCGGGCTCCTCGAGGACCGCCCAGTCCAGGCCGGCGGCGCGGGCGCGCTCCACGGCCTGCGATCGGGAGGCGGTGAGCAGCTCGCGGAACCGCTGGGACATCGCCGCCTCGATCACCAGCTGGGCGTCGAGCCCCTCCACGGAGACGCCCACCTCGTCGAGCCAGCCGCGCATCTCTCCCTCCGCGGCGGCCAGGGCCGCGTAGTCGCCGGCCAGGGACAGGCGCCGGGCGAGCGCCCCCACCAGCTGCAACGCCCGCTGGTAGCGTTCGGCGTCGATCATCGCGAGCGGGAAGAGCCGGTCCTCGGCCGCGCGCAGCCGCCGGGCGAGCTCGGCGTACTCCGCGGGGATGGGACTGCTTGGCAAGAGCTTCACTCGTTCACTATCGTCAGTGTGACACGTCGGATCCTAGACGGCATTCGGGTGATTCGCCAGGACGGCGAAGGGTGGACCCCGTGAACAGGACTGCGGTCGTCACGCTGGGCGGCGACGCCTCCACGCGCCGGGGACGGGCGGGGGCGGCGTGAAGCCGGCCGTGCGCGTGCTGCGCGACACCTACCTGGACTCGGTCCTGCAGCTCCTCGGCGCCCGGGCGATGCGCGGCGCCGACGGCGTGGAATGGGCGACGGCCGTGATGGCGACCGCGGCCAACCTCGACGCGCTACGGCAGGAGGGGTTCGACCCGCCGGTGGCGTCGCCGTACGACCTGGTGCTCGCGGTGCGGGCCAGCGACCCGGAGGCCGCCTTCGCGGAAGGTGAGCGGGCGATGTCCGGCCCCCGCGAGAGCGGGCCGGCCGAGCAGCACCCGCGCTCGCTGGCGGAGGCGCTGGAGCGCCGGCCTGGCAGCACCGTGGCGGTCGTCTCCGTTCCCGGCGACTACGCCGCCCTGCACGCGCACAAGGCGCTCGGTCGCGGCCTGGACGTGCTGCTGTTCAGCGACAACGTCTCGGTCGCCGACGAGATCGCGCTGAAGGACCACGCGGTACGGCGGGGCCGCCTGCTCATGGGGCCCGGCGCCGGCACGGCCGTGATCGACGGCGTGGGGCTGGGGTTCGCCAACGTGGTGCGGCCCGGGCCGGTGGGGATCGTCGCGGCGGCGGGCACCGGGGCGCAGGAGGTCATGTGCCTGCTCGACCGGGCCGGTGTCGGCGTGTCGCAGGTCGTCGGCCTGGGCGGGCGCGACCTGACCGCCGAGGTGGGCGGGCGCATGGCGGCGCAGGCCGTCAGGAGGCTCGACGAGGACCCTTCGACGGAGCTGATCCTCCTGGTGTCCAAACCGCCCGACGAGCGGGTGATGCGGCGTGTGATGGCGGCCGCGCGCACGACGGCGATGGTCACGGCCCTGCTCGGGGTGGCCGGCGAGACGCTCGAAGGCGGCGTGGTCAGGGCGCTAGAGCTGCTGGGCAGGCCGGTGCCGTCCTTCGACCGGCGGCACGGCCCGAGCGTGGACGTGGCCGCCTCCCGGCGGGCACCGGGGCGCACCACGGTGCGTGGGCTGTTCTCCGGCGGATCGCTCTGCTACGAGGCCATCGCGGTGCTGAGCGGCATCCTCGGCCCGGTCTGGTCCAACACCCCGATCGACCCGGAATGCCGCCTGCCGGCGCCACCGGGTTCCCACGTCTGCCTGGACGTGGGCGAGGAGGAGTACACCAGGGGCCGGCCGCATCCGATGATCGATCCGGGGGCGCGTCTCGAACTGCTCCACGAGAGCGGGCCCGACGTCGCCGTGGTGCTGCTCGACGTGGTGCTCGGCCATGGCGCGCATCCCGACCCGGCGGGGATCCTGGCACCGGAGCTCGCCCGCCTGGACGGCCCGCAGGTCGTCGCCCACGTCCTGGGCACCGCGCGCGATCCGCAGGGATACGACGAGCAGGTACGCGCGCTCGCCGAAGCCGGATGCGTCGTCACCGAGACAGCCGCCGACGCGGCCCGCGCCGCGGCGGCGATCGCCCGCGGCGGGAGCGCCTGATGAGGCGTGTCGCGCTCCTCACCTACTCCACCAAGCCCCGCGGTGGGGTCGTCCACACCCTCGCGCTGGCCGAGGCGCTGGCGGACCTGGGGGTCGACGTGCACGTCTTCGCCCTGGGCGGCGAGGGCTTCTTCCGCCCGCTGAGGGTGCCGTTCACGCTGTTCCCTGTCACGGTCGCCGGCGACTCCCTGGAGGAGAAGGTCTTCGCCTCGGTGCAGGCCATGGTCGCGGGGCTGACGAAGGTGGCCGGCGACTTCGACGTCCTGCACGCCCAGGACTGCATCACCGGCCGGGCCGCGCCGCAGGTGCACCAGCGGGTGGTGCGCACCGTCCACCACGTCGACGACTTCACCACGCCGGCCCTCGTCGACTGCCAGCGCCGGGCGATCCTGGAGCCGGACCACGTCCTGGTCGTCAGCGAGCACTGGCGCCGCGTGCTGCTCCAGGAGTTCGGGGTCCGCGCCCAGGTCGTGCGCAACGGCGTCGACCCTGCCAGGTTCCCGCCGGTCAGCGCGCGGCGGCGGGCCGGCCTGCGGGCCTCCGTCGGGGCGGCGGACCGGTTCCTGCTGCTGGCCGTCGGCGGCATCGAGCCGCGCAAGGGCAGCACGACGCTGTTCCGCGCGCTGGCCCTGCTGCGGGAGAAGCGGCCGGTGCTGGCGATCCTGGGCGGCCAGTCCTTCCGCGACTACGAGACCTACCGCCGCGACGCGCTGGCGCTGCTGGACGGCCTTGGCCTGGACGTGGTCCAGGTGGGGACGGTCTCCGAGGAACTGCTGGCGGCGTGGTACCGCAGCGCCGACGCCCTGGTGTACCCCTCGATCGAGGAGGGGTTCGGCCTGGTCCCGCTGGAGGCGCAGGCCTGCGGCCTGCCGGTCGTGGCCAGCGACCTGCCGGTGTTCCGCGAGTTCCTCACCGACGGAGTCGACGCCCTGCTGCCCGCCGTGGGCGACCCCGAGGCCCTCGCGGCGGCGCTGGAGCGGATCATGGCCGACGAGGCGCTGCGCGCCCTCCTGGTCGCCGGTGGCCGCCGGGTCGTGCCGCGTTTCACCTGGGCGGCCACCGCCGCCCGGCACGCCGAGATCTATCGCTCCATCGCGTGATCGTGGCCGGCAGGGCGGGCGGCGAGGAGCGCCGCCCGCTCGCGGACCTGCCCCTCGACCGCGAGCACCCGTTCCAGCGCCTCGAACCAGCAGACGTAGTACGGGGCCTGCGGCCGGGCCGCGATCCGCGCGATCAGCGCCTGGCGGAAGTCCTCCCAGGCGAAGGCGCCCACCTCGCAGGCCGCCACGGCCAGGCCGAACGCCCGGCCCTCCCACGGCTCGGCGAACACCAGCTCGCCGTTCGAGCGCGGCGGCGCCGCCGGGCTGCCGACGTCCAGCTGGATGGGGAGGGTCATGGCGTCACCTGCGCCACGCCCACCATCGCGTCGCGCGTGACGAGCGGCACGAGCTGGTCCTCCGGGAGCCCTTCGGTCCCGGCCGGCCGGGCGGGGAGCACGAAGTAGCGCACCTCCGAGCTGCTGTCCCACACCCGGACCTCGACGTCCTCCGGTAGCCGCAGCCCCATCTCGGCCAGGACGGCACGCGGCTCGCGGACCATCCTGGACCGGTAGGCGGGGTCCTTGTACCAGGAGGGCGGCAGCCCGAGCAGCGGCCAGGGATAGCAGGAGCACAGCGTGCAGACGACCACGTTGTGGACGGCGGGCGTGTTCTCCAGGACCACGACGTGCTCGCCCTGCGGTCCCTTGTAGCCGAGCTCGGCGACGGCGGCGGTGCCGTCGGCCAACAGCCGCTCCTTGTATCCGGGATCCGTCCACGCCCTGGCCACCACGTGCGCGCCGTTCAGCGGCCCGACGTCCCTCTCGTACATCGCGATGTACTTGTCCATGACCGCGGAATCGACCAGGCCGCGCTCGACCAGCAGCTGTTCCAGCGCCTCGACGCGCAGCTCGATCGGCACCCGTTCGTCCGTCATGGCGCCTCCTCCAGGTAGTCCTCGTAGAGGTCGACGTTGAGCGCGGACGGCTCGGCGTCCGCGCCGAACAGCTCGGCCGAGGTGAAGCGCACCGTGTACACCCACTGCGGGTTCTCGCCCTGGAAGTGGGCGTTGGTGTCGGGCAGGACCTGCGCGGGCTGGACGATCACCACGGTGCCCGTGTGCCCCATCACGTACCGCGGCAGCCGCGTGTGCCCCGGCGGGTCGAAGGCCCTGGCCCGTACGGCGGCGCCCACCGCGAACCGGGGCGCCGACGACACCTCCCGCAGGGAGCCCGCGGCGGTCGGTGCGTAGTCCGGCCTGGTCGGCTCCGGCGGACCCGGCTCCTCGGCCGTGCCCCCCGACAGGTTGGCGGCCCGCGCCTCCACGGTCCCCGGCGCGATGATCGAGCTGTCGAGGAGCAGGTTCTCCGCGCCGTGCAGCCACCGGCCGTAGTAGCCGTCGTCCAGGTAGTCCGGCCGGTCGAGCCGGTTCATCGCGTGCCGGAAGGCGTCAAGGTTCGTCCCCGACAGCCGCATCGACAGCAGGGCCAGCGCGAAGGCCCTGGCCTGCCAGGGCTCGGCGAAGACCGGCTCGTCCGGGGCGGGGACGGGCGCCCGTCCCCAGCCCTCGGTGCCCCCCATGTCGTGGATCCCGGTGGCCTTGCTGATGCCGGTGGCCTTGTTCATCGTCGCCTCCCAGCCGCCCCGCCGGGTGGGGCGCGCCCGCGCCCCGGCAGCGGGCGGGTGCTAGACCGTCCAGGTGTTCAGCTGGAACGCGCCTTCCTTCCACGCGGTGAGCGCGGCGTCGAGCACGTCGAGCGGGTTGAACGGCGTCACGCCGGGGATCAGGTCGTCCTCGCGGAAGCCGTACAGGGCGCCCATCGCGAACCGGCAGGCGTAGATCGTGGCGCCTTCCTTGATGAGGGTCTTGATCTGGTTGTTGATCGCGAGGTGCCCGGGGAAGGCTTCCTGGCCGACGCCGGGGTAACCCCGCGTGCCCGACGCCAGCAGCACGCCCGGGCCGTACAGGACGATGCGCACGTCGAAGCCCTTGCGTACCAGGCGCGTCGAGGTGAGCAGGTTGACCAGGGCCACCGAACCCTCGTACGGGACGGTGTGGATGAAGACGTAGGCCTTCTGCCCCGCCTCGGCCCTGACGTCGGTGAACACCTTCTCTTCGGTGTCGTACAGGGTCTCGCCTTCGGCTGGCAGCTCGGTGGTGACGGTCTTCGGCATGGTGACCTCCTTGACTAGACGGCCTTGACTAGACGGCGGGGCCGGCCGGCGTCGTCGGCCCGGGCCAGTGGCGGCGGTGGCTGCCGGGCATGGCGGCCAGCACCCTGCGGCGGACCGGCCACGGCGTGAGCCGGTAGACCGGGACGAAGATCCTGCGCCAGAAGAAGGAGCCGCGGGCCGGCGGCGGGGCGGTGCCGTGGGCGCGCGCCACCCGGGCCTGCGCGTCCCTGAGGAGGCACTGCTGGGCGTTCTCGCGCAGCCATCGGCTGATCACGTCGCCACCCCGGCTTGCGCGGCCGTCACGATGGGCTCGTTGAGCGCGCCGATCGGCGGCGAGTAGACGTTCTCCATCGACGCCAGGTCGCGCAGGGTGATGCCCTTCCTGACGGCCAGCGCCAGGAAGTCGGCCCGCTCCTTGATCCCCTCGCCGCCGACCATCTGCGCCCCGATCAGGCGCAGCGTCCGCGGCTCGGCCAGGAGCTTGACCGTGACCGGCCGGACGCCGGGGAAGTAGCGCGCCCG
This sequence comes from Nonomuraea sp. NPDC003804, assembly GCF_040610675.1. Classification (NCBI taxonomy): domain Bacteria; kingdom Bacillati; phylum Actinomycetota; class Actinomycetes; order Streptosporangiales; family Streptosporangiaceae; genus Nonomuraea; species Nonomuraea sp. NPDC003804. The sequence continues at coordinate 49,459 of NZ_JBEXMT010000031.1, read as the reverse complement.
TGAGATGCCGGTGGCCTTGCCGACCACGTGCGGGACGCCCAGCGCGGTGGCCGTCACCTCGCCCAGCGCGGCCCCGCCGATCATCCACGTGCCCGCGACCATCCCCCACGGCACGTAGACCGGCTGGTAGGCGCGGTCCCCGCCCGCGGCGTTGGTGCCCGCCACCTTGCCCTGGGCGTAGGCGTGGCTGCCGGTCAGGCCCTGCAGGGGCAGCCCGCCCAGCCCGTGCGGGATCTCGCAGACGTCGCCCGCGGCCCAGACGTCCGGCGCCGACGTGCGCATGTGGTCGTCGACGACCAACCCTCCCGTCATGCCCGTCCTGAGCCCGGCGGCCACGGCCAGCGCGGTATTGGCCACCTTGTGCGTGGCCACCACGACCAGTTCGGCGGGCAGCTCGCCGTCGCTGGTCGCCACGGCTCTGACGTGCCCCTCGCGGTCGCCGGCGAAGCCGCGGAGCGTGGTGTTCCAGTGCATCGTCACGCCCATGTCGGCCCAGGACTCCTGCACGGGGGCGACGATGTCGGGATCGCACAGCTCGCCGAGTGCCCACGGGTGCGGGTCGACGACGTGCGTGTCGATGCCGCGGTGGGCCAGGGCGGTCACCATCTCCAGGCCGAGCGGGGAGGCTTCGACGACGACCGCGTGCCGTACGCTGTCGAGGATCTTGTCCCACTCCATGGCCCTGCGGATGTTCTTGACGTAGTACAGGCCGCTGAGATCCTCGCCTGGCACGCCGGGGGGTTCGTAGTCGAAGCCGGTGGCGATGACCAGCGCGTCGTAGCCGACCTCGACCGGGCCCTCGCCCTGCCCCTCGACCTGGACGGTCCGGGCCGCCGGGTCGAAGCCCAGCACCGTCGTCTCGTACCTGACGTCGATGCCCGCGTCGACGTAGGCCTGCTTCTCGGCCAGGAACAGCGACGCGAAGTCGGGGATCTCCCTGCCGTGCACGTACGGGATGCCGCACGGGCTGTATCCCACGTCCTCGAACGCGGTGTAGACGATCACTTCCGCCGCCGGCGCAGCGGCCTTCGCCGCCCCCGCCGCACCGATGCCGGCGGCGCCCCCGCCTATGACAACCGTCCTCCGTGCCATGGACTCGACTCCCGCCCGTACGGCACAATGTTCGTACATTATAGAGGACTTCACGTTGACTATCCTGCATGGCGCTTCGTGATGGCAATGACGAGGGGATTTCATGACCGAGGGTCACCAGGTCGACGAGATCGTCAGCCAGATCGGCCCCAAACTGCGCGCGCTCCGTACGGCGCAGCGCCAATCCCTGCAACAGCTGGCCGCCGTCAGCGACGTGTCCGCCGCCGCCATCCACAAGATCGAGCGCAACGGGATGGTTCCGACGATCACCACGCTGCTCAAGCTCGGAGCGGCGCTCGGCGTCCCCGTCCGGTACTTCGTGGAGGAGGACGAGCAGCCATCGGAGCCGGTGCACTACACCCCGCGCGATCGGCGCCCCACCGTCTACACGCCGCACGAGGGCCTGGCGTTGGCCGGGATCACCGGCTCCTACCGGCAGTTCCAGACGGCGGCGGCCATGGCGACGGTCACGCCCGGCGCCTCCAGCGGCGCCAAGCTCATGCAGCATCCGGGCGAGGAGCTGATCCACGTCACCGAGGGCACGCTGACCTTCCGCGTGGGCGATCACACCTTCCCGCTGGCCGAGGGCGACTCCCTGCACTTCTCCGGCGAGGTGCCGCACCGCTGGGCCAACGACGGCGACCAGCCGGCCAGGGCGATCTGGATCGCGCTGCGCAACGGCTAGCCGGCCGTGGTGTGGCGGACGGTGATCCGCGGCGGTACGCGCAGCGTGTTGGTGACGTAGCAGACCCTCTGCGCGGCCTCGACGAAGCGCTCGGCCTGCTCGTCGGTGAGAGAGGAGACGACGTCGATCGCGATGTCGCTGTAACGGGTCCCCTCGTAGGTCCCGGTGACGCTGACGTCGAGCAGGGCCGGCTCCTCGCCAACCTTCCTGGCGCTGTGCACCAGCGCCAGCGCGAAGCACGACGCGACGGCCGCCAGCAGGTAGTCGGTGGGCTGCGGGCCGGTGTCGGTGCCGCCCGCGCTCTCCGGCTCGTCGACCAGCAGCCGGAAGGAGCCGGCGGTGACGTCGACCCGGTAGCCGCCCCGCCACCGGGCCGCGACCGTGCGCGTGCTCATCGCGCCTCCGCCAGCGCCAGCAGCGCCGCCCGGAACGCCGCCGCGGGCGCCGTCGCCACGCCCGCGCCGATCTGGCCGGACCCGTCGCGGGCGTGCAGGATGCCGGTGTTGACGCGTGGCGTGATCCCGGTCTCGACCACCTCGCGAACGTCCACGCCCAGGGGCGTGCCGCGGAAGTCCGTCACGGGCAGCTTGAACCTGGTGCTCTCGGCCACGCAGATCCGGCGCATGTCGCCGGTGACGCGGGCGGCGTCGGCCATCGAGCCGCCGAGGAAGGCCGCCACCGCGGGCGCGCCCGCCGTGGCCGCGCCGCCGAGCCCCACCAGTTCGAGCACGGCGCTGTCGCCGATGTCGGGCGCGCCGTCCCGCGGCCCGTATCCGGCGTGGAACAGCGCGGCCTCGACCGGCGGGCTGCCGGCGACGAACCATCGCCGGTCCCCCGCCAGCTTCACGCCGTACGTCGTGCCGTTGCGCGCCATCGTCGTGACGACGCTGGATCCCTCGACGCGCTCGGCCGACAGCGTCAGCGCCTTCGCGCCGCCCATCGCCAGCGTGAGGAAGAACAGGTGGTTGGCCGACAGGTACGCGGCCAGCGGCACCGCGTCGTCGAGCGCGGCGATCTGCGGCAGCATCGAGCGCAGCAGCAGGTTGGTCGACGCCTGCACGCGCATGTGCACGTCGTCGCCCATCTGCACGCCCTGGGCGGCGATCGCGAACACGTCGATCGGACCCATCCGCGCCACGATCTCCCTGAGCAGCGGACCGGCCACCGTACGGAGGAAGACGAGCCGCTCGACGGCCGCGGCCGACTCCCTGCCGAGCCAGGCCGTGTCGCCCGGCCCCTGACCCAGGGGGGCGAAGGCGCGCGTGCCGCCCGCGGGATCGTCCACCACCCAGACCGGCATGCTCGGCCCGAGCGCCGTCGCCAGCGGCACCACGGTGTCGTGCTCGTTGGCCGAGGCCGGCTCGACGTGCCCGCCGGCCAGCAGCCGCTCGGCTCCGGCCAGGTCGGCGGCCCAGCCCTCCGCCACGACCGCGGCCCGCATCGACCGCCGCAGCGGATCGCACACCGCCTCCCCGGCGATCGGCGGCCCGGCGTGCAGGATCATGCGGTCGCCCAGCCCGGGCACGACCTGCCCCGCCGGGCGGACGTCGACCGCGTAGGGAACCTCCCTGTCGAGCCTGCGCGCCACCTCGGCGTTCGCGCTGTCCAGATCGGCCGCGTACAGGCCGGTCAACGCCCGCACCAGCACCGGATCGCCGCCCGCCGGCGGCCCGGCGTCGACGTGGACCACCGTCGCGCCCTGCGCCGCCACCGCGTCGGCGAACACCCGCAGCCCCAGGTTGACGACCTCCATCGTGGCCACCTCCTCAGCGTCCGGCCAGGCGCGCGGCGCGGGCCCGGACCGCCTCCTCGGCCGCGCGGAGCGCCGCGCGGCGGGCCCCCGCCTCCTGGGACAGCTCGGCGGCCCGGTCGCGGACCCCTTCGATCATCGGCATCATGGCCGGCGGCGCGGCTCCGCCCAGAGCGGTGCGCGAGGCGACCAGCGCCTCGGGCGTGAGCCGCACCCGCAGCTCCGCGTCGTCGAGCGGCCAGGGACGACCCACGACCTCCACGGCCGCGCGCGCGATCGCCGCGGCGTCCAGCGCCCCGCTCTGCCGTACGGCGTGCCGGACGACCCGGTGGGCGGTGCGGTAGTCGGCGCCGAAGCACCGCATGAGCAGTTCCGCCAGGTCGGTGGCCTGGGTGAACCCGAGGTCCAGGGCCTCGCGCATGCGTGCGGCGTCGGCCTCGAGCGTGCGGATCACTCCCGTGGTGAGGCGGGTGGCCCGGTGGGCGACGTCGAGGGCGCGCGGCAGCTCGCCGTACAGGTAGATGAGGTTGTCGCTGCGGGCCGACGGCGTCTTGACGACGGCGGTCAGGCCGGTCAGGCGGCCGAGCATGACGCCCGCCGTGCCGCGGATGACCGTGAGGGCGTACGGGTTGCGCTTCTGCGGCATGACGACGCTCGGCCGGCCGTACTCTTCGGCGAGCTCGACGAAGCCGAACTCGGCGCTGGCGAAGATCTCCAGGTCTTCGGCCAGCTTGTCCTGGGTGAGGAGAAGGCTGGTGGCCGCGGCCATGACGTGCGTGAACGGGTCGGTCTGCCACATGGCGTCGCGGGTGTGCGTGATCGCGCGGTCGAAGCCGAGCGCCCTGGCGGTCGCGTCACGGTCGTCGAGGATGCTCGAGCCGTTGGCCGCCCCCGACCCGGCCGGGCCGGCGTTGACGTGGCCGAACTCGGCGAGCAGGCGGGCGGCGTCGCGCAGCGCGGGGTCGGCGAAGGAGAGCAGGTAGTGCCCGAACGTGGTCGGCTGGGCCTGCTGGAGGTAGGTGTAGTCGGGCATCAGGGTGGACAGGTGCCGTTCCGCCTGGCCGGCGAGGGTGGCGGCCAGGTCGGCGGCGGCGGTGACCAGTTCGAGGACCTGCCCGCGCACCCGGATACGGAAGGCGGTGCGCACGGCCTCGCGCCGGGTCCGCCCGGCCCGCAGCCACCCCGCGTCGTCGCCGATCCGCTCGGTGAGGTGCCGTTCGCGGGAGATGTACGGCTCGCCCCTGCGGGGGTCGTAGCCGACGGCCTCGGCGGGCATCGCGGCCAGGTCGAGGAGCGCGCCCAGCAGCGGGCCGCGGACCCGGTCCGGCAGGATGCCCCGGTCGGCGAGCTCGACGCCGTGGGCCAGGTCGGCGAGACCCAGCGCGGCGTGCAGCCAGGGGGCGTCGGCCGCCTCCCAGGCATGGCCCGCCGCCACCAGTTCCTCCGCGGGCCCGCCGGTCATGTCGCCGCCCTCCCCAGCAGGTCGAGCGCGGCGGGAAGGCCACCGGTGTGCCAGAGCACGACGGGGGCGTGCGTGTCGGGCCGCAGCCGCGCCACGGCGGCCAGCGCCTTCGTGCCGTACTTGGCGTCGAACAGCACGCCGTCGGCGCGCAGGGCGGCCAGCATGATGGGCCCGTCCCGATCGCCCGCCGCCCCGGTGGCGTCGATCAGCTTCCAGTTCGTGACCGCTTCGTGGCCCATGCGGGCGACCAGGCCGAGGATCTCGTCCCGGATCCGGGGCAGCGGCCGGCTGACCGACACGCCGTAGACACGCCATCCGGCGCCGATGGCGGCCCTTCCGGCCAGCAACCCGGCGATCGACGCCCCCGATCCCACCGGCAGCACGACGGCCGCCTCGTCGAACGGCAGCTGCGCGGCCAGTTCCTCGGCGGCAGTGGCGAAGCCGAGCGCGCCGACCGGCGTGGCACCGCCGCGGGGGACGGCGTACGGGGCGCGCCCGTGCTCGCGCAGGTGCGCGGCGCGCTCCTCGACCAGCGTGTCGAGCGCGTCCCGGTCGGCGCCGGTGTAGTGCACCGTCGCCCCGGCGCACCGTGCCATCCGCACGGTGGCGGTCGGCTGCTCCCCTGCCGTCCCGGCGACCAGCACCTCGCAGTCCAGGCCGCAGACCGACGCCGCCAGCGCCGCCCCCGCGACGAAGTTGGACCCCGGCGAACCGCCTGTGACCAGCACGTCCGCCCCGCGTGCCAGGGCGTCGCCGAGCAGATACTCCAGGGCGCGCGCCTTGGCGCCGGCCAGCCCGAACCCGCACAGGTCGTCCCGCTTGAGGTACATGCCGGCCAGCCGCTGGAGCGGCGTCGGCAGCAGGGCCAGGGGCCGGCGCGGAGGGCTCATCGCGGCGCCTCCGGCGTGCCCCGGGCGACCACCGCGTCGACCATGGCCGCCGCGGTGGCGAGTTCCGGGCGCGCGGTCCAGCGAGCGAGGTCGGCCGGGTCGGCCACGCCGCGGGAGGCCAGCGCCGTCACCAGGTCGGCGTCCGCGCGCAGCGCCTCGTGCAGCAGGTCCTGAGCCCGGTGCTTGCCCAGCCGCCGCGACAGCTCGGCCAGGACGCGTTCCGACGCCCAGCCCGTCCTTGCGAGGTTGTCCGCCATGCGCCCGGCGTCGACGACGAGACCGTCGACGAGGTCGGCGGCCAGGTCGGCGGCCGTGCCCGCCGCGAGCGCGACGTCGGGCAGCGCCGCCCATTCCGCCTTCCAGGCGCGCCCGTCCCGCTCGTGGCCGCCGGCCATCCCTTCGACCAGGACGCTCGCCGCCGCCCTGGCGAGCCTGGCCAGGGTGTCGAGATGCTCGCTGGTCTCGGGGTTGCGCTTGTGCGGCATGGTGATGCTGCCGACGGTGGCCTCCGCCGTACGCTCCGACAGCTCCGCGATCTCGGCTCGCTGCAGCTCGTAGACCTCGTTCCCGATGCGGGCGAGCGTGGCCGCGACCATGCTCAGCACCGTCCCGAACTCCGCGACGCGGTCGCGCGCCGAGGTCCACGAGACGAGCGGATCGCGCAGCCCGAGCCTGGCGCAGAACCGCTCGCGCAGCTCCTGGCCGTGCGGTTCGAAGAAGCCCAGCACGCCGACCGCCCCGGCCAGCTGGCCCACCGACCACCGCCCGGCCCCCTCGGAGAGCCGGACGATGTGGCGTGCCACCTCATCCGCCCAGGTCGCCGCCTTGAACCCGAAGGTGATCGGGGCGCCGGGCTGGCCGTGCGTGCGTCCGCTCATGACGGTGTCGCGGTGCCTGGCCGCCAGCCGCAGCAGCGACCCGTGCGTCCTGACCAGGTCGTCCTGGACGAGCCTGCCGACATCCCGCATCACCAGCCCGAACCAGGTGTCGGTGAGGTCCTGGACGGTGGCTCCGTAGTAGACGTACTCCCGCGCGGGCTCGGGCAGCAGCCGCTGCAGCCCGCGGATGAGTCCCAGTGTGGAGTGCGAGGTCCGCCGGGTCTCGGCGGCGACGAACGCCAGGTCGAGGCGCTCCGCCCGGGCGTGTTCGGCGATCTGCCCGGCCGCCCGCGCCGGGATCAGGCCGAGCTCGGCCTGCGCGGCGGCCAGCGCCGCCAGGATGTCCAGCCAGGTCTGCAGCCGCTGGTCGAAGACGGCCCGGAGCCGCGGCGTGCTCCACAGGTGAGCGTACTCCGGCGATTCGGTCAGACGGGTTGCCATGACGGCTCCCACCCGCGCGCCACGTGCTCCAGCGCCGCGCGCACCTGACCCAGCGTGGCCCCCCAGGGCACGACGACCAGCCCGTCCGACCGCTCGATCCGGTCCTCGAGCAGGCAGCACTTGGCCAGCGCCGGGACGCCGGGGTCGCCGGCGCGCGCCCTGGGACAGATGTCGACCGTGGCCGCCGCGGGCTCGCCGTAGAACCACTGGTGGATCTCGCGCGACCTGGCGCAGCCGAGCAGGGTCCACTTCGCGAGGTCGGGCCGCCGGTCCAGGTACGCGGTCGCCGTGCCGGCGACCGTCACGCCGGACCCGCCGCACGGCAACAGGTACCGCTCGGCCGGGGCCCGCGCCGCGAGCTCCTCGAAGGTGACCGTGTCGGCCACCGGCACGATCGGCGGCAGGTCCTCCGCCACCTCGAGCAGGCGCCGCACCTGGTCGAGCAGCTTGGGCGGCTCCGGCGGAACGATCTCCCGTACGGCCAGCCGCAACGGGACGGGGTTCACGATGAAGCTGACGTGCGCGTACCTGCCCTCGACCACCACGGCCCGCGCGCCCGGCGCCCGCGCCAGCGCGACCCGCGCCAGCGTGGACGGCACCGCCGTATCGGCCTCCGGAGCCACGACGTAGGCGCACTCCTCCGGCGCGGCGAGCACCTCGACCCTCGTGACGGGCGAGAAGAGGGGCTCGTCCGACTCCTTCTCGACCCGCAGCAGCGCCGTGCCGCCCCGGGCGTCGCGGACCACCAGGAAGCGCGTGCGCCGGTAGGCCTCCCGGCCGAGGAAGAACCGCTCGTCCAGCCTGTCGACCTGGGCCACGGAGACGCCCCGGTAGGCGCTCGGGACCATGTTGGGGATCCCGTCGGGCGTCACGTGGGGGCTCCCGTCGGTCGTCTCGTGGGGCGTCATGGCAGGCGTCACGGCGGGTGTCAGGTGACGGAGAGCGCGGCGGTGTCCGCCCGCAGCCCCCGCCGCAGGGTGGCCAGCGGGAGCACGTCGTCGGGCGCGATGTTGGCGAGGTTGACCCCGGGGCCGAACCGGTTGATCAGCCACGCCTGCTGCGCCATGCGGGGCGCCTCGAACATCACCCGCTCGACACCGGCGGCGCCGACGGCGGCCTCGACGATGTCCTGCCGGGGACGGCCCGAGCCGTCGTAGATGCCGACCGTGCCGCTCTCCCGGCCCTCGGTGATCACCCACGTGGCGCCGGCGGCCAGGTCCTCGGCGATCTCCTCCTGCCATTCGGCGGCCGACGCGGCGGCCCCGGCGTCCTTGCGGCCCGTCTCGGCGAACACGGTGAAGGCCTGGCAGGCGGTCTTGATGAGCTCGCGCTTGTCGTCCAGGCTCATCTCGACGACCCCGCGGGAGACCTCCACGGCGTCGAGCCCGGCACGCTCGGCCCAGGCCAGGCACTCCTCCGCCCTGCCCTGGGCCCAGGCGATCTCGAGCAGGGTGCCGCCGAGGCAGCTGACGACCCGGTGCTCGCGCAGCAGCCGCAGCTTCCGGCCGAGGCCGCGATCGACGTAGGCGATGCCCCAGCCGAACTTCCAGACGTCGACGTGCTCGCCGGTGAACTCCAGCAGACCGGCAACGGCATCGGGGGCCAGGCCCCTGTCCAGGACGTGGGTACGGCCCGCCACGGTGGGTAGCTCGAGAAAACCAGGTCCCACGTTGTCTATGTTACGATTTGCGTTTACTTTCCGACAAGAGGCGGCCCGTTCCGGCAAGAGGTGGCCCGTCATGGCCGAGCTCGACGACGTCATCGCGGCAGTGGCGACAAGCCCGGCCATCCACGCCAAACGTGCGATCGGGCTGGTGTCCGAGGTGCTGGGCGCCTCCGGCTGGGTGGACGGGCCCGGCGACGACGGCGCCGCCGTCGACGTGAACGGCCGCGCGGTCATCGCCTGCGGCGAGGCGCTGTGGCCGCCGTTCGTCCGCGCCGATCCCCACGGCGCGGGTGTGGCGGCCGTGCTGACCAACGTCAACGACGTGGCCGCGATGGGCGGGCTGCCCCTGGGGATCGTGGACACGATCGTCGCGGACGAGACCACCGCGCGCACGGCCCTGGAGGGGATGCGCTACGCCGCGCGCCTGTACGACGTCCCGATCGTCGGCGGCCATCTCACGATCTCCGCCGAGGCCGCCCCGTCGATCTCCGCCTTCGCCGTCGGCTCCGCGGACGCCCTGCTCTCCGCCACGCGCGTCCGGGCCGGCCAGGACCTGGTCGTGGCCGCCTGCACCGAGGGCGTCATGCGGGAGGACTTCCCGTTCTTCCCCTCCTTCGACGAGCGCGGCCAGGAGCTCGCCGGCGACGTCCGGCTCCTGGCCGGCATCGCGCGCGAGGGCCTGGCAGCGGCGGCCAAGGACATCAGCATGGCCGGGCTGGTCGGCTCCCTCGCGATGCTCCTCGAATGGGGCGGGTTCGGCGCGGACGTGAGCCTGGAGGCGCTCCCCGCGCCCCGCGGCGTGCCGCTGGCGTGGTGGTGCACGTGCTTTCCCTGCTACGGCTTCCTGCTGACCTGCGAGCCCGGCCGGACCGACGCCTGCGTGCGCGCCTTCACCTCCCGCGGCCTGTCCGCCGCCAGGGTCGGCGCCGTCGACGCGACGGGCGTGATCAGCCTCACGGCGGGCGGGCGCCGCCTCCCGGCCTTCGACCTGACCAAGGACCGCGTGACCGGCCTCCGGACGACCTCCCCCGGGCCGGGCCGGGACCCCAGGACGAACTCCGTCGAACCAGGCTGGGACCCCAGGACGCCGTCCGGCGAACTGGGCTGACCTCAGGACCAACTCCCCGAACCGGGCCGGGACCTCGGGCGAACTCCTCCGGGCCAGGCCGGGGTCTCCGGGCGAGCCCGCCCGCGCCCGGAACAGCACGGTCCTAAACTGAGCCTCACCGGGCACGGGGCACCTGCGCGGTCTTCCTCGCCCGGCGGCTCTGGCGCCGTCCGACCCGGACGCGTGCGCGGGCGGGGGGTGCCTGGTGGACATGCCGGCGATCTTGATCGTCACCGCGGCGATCTTCCTGTGGGGCGTCGTGTCGGCCCGCCTCCAGCGCGCTGATCTCACCGCGCCGATCGTCTTCGTCGCGATCGGCTGGCTGTTCGCCGCCGTCGGCCTGGTCGCCCCGCCGCTCGAGGCCGCGCGGATGTTCAAGCCCCTGGTCGAGTTCACCCTGGTGTGGGTGCTGTTCTCCGACGCGGCCGGCGTCCCCCTCGCGCAGGTGCGTCGCGACCTCGGCCGGTACCTGCGCCTGCTGGCGGTCGGGCTGCCGCTGTCCATCCTCGCCGGCTGGGCGCTGGCGAACTGGTTCTTCCCCGGCCTTGGCATCTGGCTCGCCCTCCTGGTGGGCGCCGCCCTGGCGCCGACCGACGCCGCCCTGGGGCTGCCGGTCGTCACCAACCCGGCCGTGCCGGTGGACGTCCGCCGGCTGATCACCGTCGAGAGCGGCCTCAACGACGGCATGGTCACGCCCGTGGTCATGTTCGCGATCGCCGGCGCGGCGTCGGCGGAGGGCGTCGAAGGCGCGCCCGGCCTGTGGGGGGCGCTCGCCGAACTGGGCGTCGGACTGGTCGTGGGTGCCGGCGTGGGCCTGGCCGGCGGCTGGGCGCTGCGGTGGACGCGCCGCCGGGGATGGGCCGCCGAGGACTTCGCCGGCATCGCCGTGCTCGCCCTGGCCGTGGTCGCCTACGCCGCCTCCCTCGTGGTCCACGGCAACGGGTTCGTCGCGGCCTTCTGCGCGGGTCTCGCCTTCGGCGCGGTGGCGGGCCGGCGCGGCCCCGAGGAGCTGGTGTTCGTCGAGCAGACCAGCAGCCTGGTGTCCCTGCTGGTCTGGCTGGCGTTCGGCGCGTTCGCCGTGCCGACCATGATCGACCGGGCCGACCTCGTCCTCGTGGCGTACGCGATCGCGAGCCTCACGCTCGTGCGGATGGTGCCCGTCGCCCTGGCCTGCGCCGGCTCCGGCCTCGACCGCAACACCGTGCTGTTCGTCGGCTGGTTCGGCCCGCGGGGGCTCGCCTCGCTGGTCTTCGCGCTCCTCGCCGTCGAGGAGCTCGGGCCTGCCGCCGACCAGGCCATCGCCATCATCGGCGGGACGGTGCTCATGAGCGTCCTGGTGCACGGCCTCAGCGCCGGACCGCTGGCGTCGCGGTACTCCAGAGCCGTCACACGCGGAGGCGACGGACCGGCGCCGGAGGAGAGGCAGGTCCTGGGCTGACCCGCGACCCCGACCGGCCGCCTCCTACCATGTGCCCGGCACGACGCCGGACGCCCGGCCACGGGGCTGGTCGGCACGGCAGGACACCCGACCGCCAGCCCTGGTCGGCACGACCAGACGCCCAACCTCCGAGCCTGGTCGGCACGACCAGACGCCCGACCGCCGGCCCTGGTCGGCATGGCAGGACGCCCGGCCACCGGGGCTGGTCGGCACGGCTGGCGGGCGGCGCCCCGTCAGGCACGCATAGGGATTCGCGGATCGTCCGTCAACATCCCGTAGCGGCGGCACTCGCCATCCGCGCCGCGCCGGATAGTGGGAGTGATTCCCACACCAGGAGGAGACCGTGACGGTGCGGAACCCCGAGCGCAGCCGACCCCCGGATACGCGGGCATCGCTGGGACGCGGCATGGAGCAGTTCCACCACCCCCGGCCGGTCTGCACCGGCTGCCACGACCAGCTCCGGCCGACGCCGGAACGGCAGTTCCTGATGACCGGGCTGAGCGGAACCGTGCTGGAGATCGGGGCGGGCGACGGGGTGAAGCTGGCCTGCTACCCGCCGAGCGTCGACGAGATCATCCTGGTGGAGCCGGACGCCTTCCTCCGCGCCGCGGCGGCCAGGACGGCGGCCCCCGTGCCGGTGCTCATCCTGGACGGCGACCTGGACCGGCTGCCCGTCCCCGACGCCTCCTGCGAGAGCGTCGTCTGCTCGCTGGTCCTGTGCTGCGCGTCCCGTCCGGAGCGAACCCTCGCGGAGATCAGGCGGGTGCTGCGCCCGGGCGGGCAGCTGCGCTTCTACGAGCACCAGCGGTCGGCCAGCCCGATCCTGGCGTTCGCCGAGGGCCTGGCCAAGCCCCTCTGGTCACGCGCGGCCGGTGGCTGCCATCCCGCCCGCGACACCGTGAGCACCGTCGACGGGGCAGGTTTCGTCATCGAGCGGCTGGACCGCTTCACCTTCCGCCGCGTCTGCCACGTGCTCGGAAGCGCCCGCCCACGCCGGTGACGGGCTGGACGCCCGCACAGGTGACGAGCTGGACGCCCGCGCAGGTGACAGGCGCGATGCCCGCGCCGGTGACGAGCTGGACGCTCGCGCCGGTGACGGGCTCGATGCCCGCGGCGATGCGGCCCGTGGGGGAGCACGGCCGCCCAGCAGGCACTGTTAAGTTTCTTTGCAAAGATCTTGATTGCCTGCTTGACATGCCAGGCCCTCCCCACTGAAATATCACATATCCGTAACGCGTGCTATGCGCCTCGCCCATGCCTGGCGTATCCGCGCCGATGTCAGTGGTTCCGCTGAATCTACCGCTGCCCGGCGCCTGCACCGAACCGCAACCCAGTCGGCCACGGCCGCCCCCCTTCGGCGCCTGCGAAGAACGACCGAAGACGAATGGAGGCTCACCCATGACAACGACGCCAGGAATGGATCGCATCAGCATCGCCGGTCGTCGCCGTACGGGTGATCCTCGTCCTGACCTCACGGGCCTGCGGGTCGTCTATCGCGCCATGCGCGAGGATCTGCACAGGCTCACCGATCTCGTCACCGAGCTGAAGGACGGCAGAGCGGCGATCCCGGCGGAGCGGGCTGTCGCGATCCACGAGTACATCGCGATCCTCACCGAGGAGATCGCCCGGTTCCACGACTACGAGTCCGGCAGCCTGTGGCCGATCGTCGCCACGTCCGCGGGCGGGGCCATCAGCCTGGAGCCGTACCTCGCCGACCAGGTGGCGCTGGCCCCGCTGCTGGAGGAGGTACGGGCGGCCGCGGCGAGGTTCGCGCACTCCCCCGCCACGGGTGTGGCGCCGCTCGCCTCGGTCCTCAGGGTGCTCGGCGACCGGATCGAGGAGCACACGCTGCACAAGGAGCAGGACATCCTGCCGGTCATCGCGACCTACGTCTCCGTGGCCGATTACCGGATCCCGGGCAGGCGCTGGCGGGAGGGCATCAGCCGGCGCCGGCTCAACTGGATCTCCTCCTGGGCCGAACGCTTCGCGACGCCGCAGGAACGACGCCACCTCCACCAGACGGCCGGCGCCGTGAGCACCCAGCTCATCCCGGCGGTGCTGCGCCGGCGCGCCTTCAACGCCCTCGAACGCCGCGTCTTCGGCACGCGGGCGGAGGACCCGCCCCGGCCGTCGCGGATCTGACAGCTCACGACGGCCCGTTCGATCAGGACTGCTCCAGGACCGCCGCCGACCGGATGACGCCGATCGGGTGTCTCCCCGCGGCCTGGTGGCCGGCCGGCGCCCGGAACGGATCTCCGTTGTCGGCGCAGCGGGGCGGAGGATGCCCGCCAGGTCGGCCACGCGCCCGTTCCGCCGGCGTGCCGGGTCCGCGCGTGCGTGCTAAGGTGTCGATCATTGATGTCAGGTACCGGATGAAGGGGAGGTGAGGTTTGATGACCGCGGTGAAGACCGCTGCGCTGCGCAGCGCCCGGACAATCCTCACGTCCCGGGCCCCGGTCTGACCCATCTCTGCCCTCCTGCCGTGAGCCGTCCGGCTCGTTCAGGCGGGTGACACCTGAGTCGCGCCGGGGTCCCTTCCCGCAAGGTGTCTCACGTTGACTTCTCCTTTCTCGAACTCATCCGCCCTGTCCCGGTACGGCTGGACGCAAGCGCTCGACGATGCCTTCGCCGGCCACCGCGAGGCAGGCCTGGTTCCCGCGCGGATCCTGCGCGTGCATCGCGGCTCGTGCGACGCGATCGCCGAGCACGGCCCGGTCCGAGCCACGATCCCGGCGTCCAGGTCCGCAGATCCCGTGGACGCGCCGTGCACCGGCGACTGGGCCGCGCTGCGCCCCGATCGGGATCCCGAACTGGTGGCGCTGCTTGCGCGGCGCAGTTCGGTCGTGCGCGCGTCGGCGGCCCGCTCCTCCCACGGGCAGGTGCTGGCCGCCAACGTCGACACGGTCGTCGTCGCGGTCTCCCTGGCCGCCCCGTTGAACGCCGCCCGCCTGGAGCGGTTCCTCGCTCTGGGCTGGGCCGGCGGCGCCCGACCGGTGATCGCCCTGACCAAGGCCGATCTCGCCGCCGACGCCGCCGCCGTGGAGAGCGAGGTCCGCTCGCTCGCGCCCGGCGTGGACATCGTGGTGACCAGCGTGGCCACCGGCCAGGGGATGGATGTCCTGGCCGCGCTGCTGGGCGAGGGCACCACGGTGCTGCTCGGGCCCTCCGGGGTCGGCAAGTCCAGCATCGGCAACGCCCTGCTGGGCGAGGAACTGCTGGCCACCGGCGCGGTGCGCGCGCAGGACGGCAAGGGCCGCCACACCACCGTCCGCCGCGAGCTGGTCCCCCTTCGGGCGGGCGGCGTGCTCATCGACACCCCGGGCCTGCGCGCGGTGAGCCTCCATGACGCGGCCGACGGCCTCGAGCAGGTCTTCGCCGAGATCGAACGGCTCGCCGAGTCCTGCCGCTTCGGCGACTGCGCCCACGACACCGAGCCAGGCTGCGCCGTACAGGCCGCCATCCGCGCGGGCGAGGTGGCCGAGCGCCGCCTGGACGGCTACCGCAAGCTGCAACGGGAGGCCGCCTGGGAGGCCGCACGCACCGACGCAAGGCTCCGCGGCGACCGCGTCAACCGGCAGAAGGCCATCACCAGCCATCTGCGCGCGACCTACAAGTTCAGGGACCAGCAGCTGTGAACGGCGACGGCATCGTCCCGCCACTTCCCACGACTCACACCGAAACGGATACCACCGCCATGACCATCACCTGGTTCACCCGCTCCGAGACCGGCGCCGACCTCGGCCCGATCCGCGAGGTCAACCTCGCCGCCTTCCCCACCCCGCAGGAGGCCGACCTGGTCGAGGCGCTGCGCGCCGACCAGGGGGCCTGGATTCCCGGCCTGTCGTGGGTGGCGGAGGAGCCCGGCGGCGACGTCGCCGCGTTCGCGCTGCTCACCCGCTGCCACGTCGGCGACTCCCCCGCGCTCACCCTGGGCCCGTGCGCCGTGCGGCCGGAACACCAGCGGCGGGGCGCCGGGTCCGCGGCCATCCGCGCGGCCCTGCAGGCCGCCCGCGAGCAGGGTGAGAGCCTCGTGCTCGTGCTCGGCCACGCCGAGTACTACCCGCGCTTCGGTTTCGTCCCGGCCTCCCGGTACGGCATCCGCCCGCCCTTCGACGTCGAGGACCAGTACATGATGGCGCTCGTCCTGGACGCCGCCCGGCCCGTGCCGGCCGGCACCATCAGGTATCCGGCCGCGTTCGGGGTCTGATCATGTCCGCCCCGCGCACGTGCCCTGCCCTGGGCCCGTGCGCGGGGCGGCACCGTCTATATGCCTTGGCGGGTGTCCGCGCTCGACGCGTGGCTCGAGCCGTACCGGAAGCTGTGGAACGCCGGCCTCGACGCCCTGGGCCGCCGCCTCGACGAGACGGCCGGCCCGCGGCACGCCGACCCCGCGAAGGACTGAGCCACCATGACCGAAGCCACCGGATGCTGGACGCCGCGGCCCGGGGCGGGCGCCACGAGGGCGCGCACACGGGCATGACACCGCCCTGGAAGGTCTACTACGACGGGTATGTCGCGGCCGGCGTCCCGTCAGGGGCGCCCGTCTCCGGCCTGGACGACGCCGGCTGACCTGGGCGCGCTGCGCTCCCCACCGGTGCGGGCCGGTCGTAGGAGCGTGCTCCCAGTCGCGGATCGTGCGGGCGCAGGAGGTCGCCCGGCGTCCGCGGGCGCAGCCTGGAGGGGTGAGAATCCTTCTTGCCGCCGCGTTGCTGTGGCCCGCACCGCCCCCGGCCGCACCGCCCCCGGCCGCCCCGCCCATGGCCGCACCGCTCCCGGCCGCCCCGTCCGACCTCCATCCGTGCGCCGCCGCGAGCATCCGATGCGAGGGCGAGATCTCCGTCCCGCTGAACTGGAGCGACCCGGGAGGCGAGCGGATCCGGGTGGCGTTCGCCTGGCTTCCGGCCGCGCGGGCCAAGGGCACCGTCCTCGCCGACCCCGGCGGCCCGCAGCCCGCCCTGCCGGCGTTACCGATCATCGAGGAGACGCTCGGCCCGGTGCTGCGCGACCACAACCTCCTGGTGGTCGAACCGCGCGGGCAGGGCAGATCCAGCCCGCTCCGGTGCCAGGGGCTCGACCTCGCCCGGCCGTCCACCGTCGCGTCGTGCGCGGCCCAGCTCGGCCCGCGCGCGCAGTACTTCGCCACCGACCAGGCCGTGTCGGATCTCGACGCCGTACGGCAGGCGCTCGGCGTGCCGAAGGTGAGCTTCTACGGAAACTCCTACGGCACGCTGTTCGCCCAGGCCTACGCCGCCCGCTTCCCCGACCGCACGGCCGCGGTGTTCCTCGACAGCGTCGTCACCCCGTCACCGGCGGGCCACGCGACCTGGCCGATCAGGTTCCGCCTGGACAACCTGGACCTGGTGTGCCGGTCGTCGTCCGCGTGCGCGCGGCTGCCCGGCGAGGCCGGCCGGACGTTCGCCCGCCTGGTGAAGCGGGTCCGCGCGCACCCCGACCCCGAGCTTCCCATGCGCGCCCTCATCGCCTTGAGCCGGTCGCCGCAGGAGGCGACCGTCGGCCGCGAGCTGGCCGCCGCGACCGGCTCCTACCTGCGCGGCGATCGGGCGCCCCTGCACCGGCTGGCCGAGGTCGTCAGGGCGATGCCCATGCCGCCGACCGCGGGAGCCGAGTGGGCCGGCTACGTCGCCTATCTCTGCAACGACGGCGCCTTCGCCTTCGACCGGACGGCCGGCGCGGCGCGGCGGGCCGCGCAGCTGGCCGCCTACCACGCGGGCGAGCGGCCGACCTACCCGTTCACGCTGGCCGAGCTCGGGGGCATGACGCCCGCCCACCTGTGCGTCGACTGGCCCACCCCGCGCGACGAGCCGCCCGTGCCACCGGCCGCCGCCTTCCCCGCCGTCCCCGCGCTGGCGGTCGCCGGCGACTTCGACACGCACGGTCCCGCGGAGGTCTCCCCGGTGATCAGGCGCTTCCCGCGCGGCACCCTGCTGCCCGTCCGCTACGGCGCGCACAGCATGGCCTGGAGCGAGGGCTGCGCCCGTACCGTCCTGCGCGCCTTCCTGTCCGACCCCGGCCGACCGCCGGCCGTCACCGGGTGCGACCTGGCGAACTACACCGCCGTCGGGTCCTTCCCGCTGTCCGGCGCGGACGTGAAGCCCATGCCCGCCCGCACCCTCCCGGCGCGGGACCGGCGGCCGGCCGCCGTCGGCTACGCCACCGCGGCCGACGTCCTGTCACGCCGCAACCCGCTGTCCTTCCTCCACGCCGGTCTCACCGAGCAGGCGGGGCTGCGCGGCGGCCGCGTCACGTTCACCGGCGACGGCCGCGTCATCCGCCTCGACCAGGTGCGTTACACCGCCGACGTCGCCGTGAGCGGCACACTGACGCTGGGCGAGACCGTGAGCGCCGACCTGACCGTGGACGGGCGGGCGGTGAAACTGTCGTGGAAGCCTTTCCAGGCCACCGAGCGGACGGCGATCAGCGGCTCCGTGGACGGCCGGCCGTTCACCTCCCTCTCCTGAGAAGCCGGGTGGGAGTGGCCTCACGCCTTGAAATTAGAGCATTTCTCCAGAAAAATGCTCTGGCATGACGTCCACAGTGGTGGTGACCGGCGGCAACCGGGGCATCGGGTACGCGGTGTGCGAGCGGCTGGCGGCCGACGGGTTCAAGGTGCTGCTGGTCGCCAGGGATCCGGAGCGCGGCGCGCAGGCCGCGGCGGGCATCAGGGGCGATGTGGAGTGCGTGTCCGGCGACCTCACGACGGTCGCGTCCGTGCGGTCGCTGGCCGAGGAACTGCGCGCCCGATGCCCGCGCGTCGACGTGCTCGTGCACAACGCCGGGCTGTGGCCCAGCCGTCGCACGCTGACCGGCGACGGCCTGGAGGAGTCGTTCGCGGTCAACCACCTGGCCCCGTTCCTGCTCAACCACCTGCTCGAGGACAGGCTCGGCCGCGTGGTCCAGGTCAGCGCGGGACTCTACGTCAAGGGCAAGGCCGAGGTGGGCCGCACCTCCGTAGGCGCCGGTTTCCACCCGATCCGCACCTACGCCGACACCAAGCTGTGCAACGTGCTGATGCTGCCGCTGTTCGCCGAGCGCTGGCGCGAGTCCGGCATCACGATCGACGCCGTGCACCCCGGCGTGATCCGTACCGGTCTCGGCGACCGGCACGGGCCCCTCGGATGGCTGCTCAAGCTCGCCAAACGCCGGTGGGCCACGCCCGAGGAGGGCGCCGCCCCCGTCGTACGGCTGGCGCGCGAAAGCGGCACCGGCCGATACTTCAACCTGACCGAGGAGATCCCGCTGCAGGGTCCGGCGCGGGACGGCGAGCTGGCCGAAGGTCTGTGGAAGGAGGCCGAGGCGCTAACGTCGGCGGGGTGACCAGGCACAGGCGCAGCGAGGAGACGGTCCGGCGGCTGCTCGACACGGCGCTCGAGGTCCACCCGGGCGACTTCACCCTGCGGGCCGTGACCACGCGCAGCGGCGTGAGCATGGGCAGCCTCTACCACCATTTCGGCAGCCTGGAGGGGCTGGCGGCGGCGCTGTACAGCCGGTGCATGGACGACCTCCTCGACACCCTGATCGCCGCCGTCGAGCAGTCCGCGAGCGCCCGCGACGGTGTACGGCAGGCGGTGCTGGCCTACCTGGGGTTCTCCGCCGGCCACCCCGACAAGGCCCGCTTCATCCACGCCGCGCCGTACGCGATCGACCTCGGCCCGCACGCCGAGCGGATCGCGGCAGGCAAGGCGGCGCGCCTGAACAGGCTGGTCGCCTGGATACGCCCCCACATGGACGCGGGCACGGTCGCGAGCCTGCCGATGGCGCAGGTGGAGATGCTCCTGATCGGGCCGGTCGCCGAGGTGACCAGGCGGTGGCTGGCCGGCGCCCCGGAGATCGACCTGGCCGAGTCGGCCCGGCTGCTGCCCGACCGGATCTGGGCGTCGCTGCGCGCCGGGAGCGACACCAGTCGGCGCTGACGGCCGTTCAGATCGTCACGTCGGCCGGTGTCGTCGCGGGGTTCAGCGAGGCTCAGCGGGGTTCAGCGGGGCTCAGCGGTGGAAGCGCCAGCGGGTCGCGCCGTGAGGCTCGGCGGTGGCGACCCCGATGGCGGTCTCGACCGCGAAACGGTAGACGTACCAGGGCGGCGGCCCCGCGCTCGGCGCGCTGTAGGGAGCGGTCAACGCGTCGCCCTCCACTTCGGCGGGCCACCCGCCCGCGCGGTAGCCGCCGGCGACCTTTTCCAGCGTCGCGCTGTCGGTGACCCTGGCCGCCTCACCGTCGAGGACCAGGTCGAGACCCTCGAGCCGGACGGAGATCGTGCAGGCCGGGTTGGCCGCCAGATTGCGCGACTTGCGGGTGCCGGGTCCGCTGGTGAAGTAGATGTCCTCGTCGAGCCACAGGGCGCCGATCCCGGCAGAGTGGGGGCGGCCTTCGGGCCTGGTCGTCGCGAGGAACGCCGGGGTACCCATCTTGGGCAGGTCGGCCTCGAGGCGCTCGCGGGCCCTGCTCCAGGGCAGCGGCTTGTCGCCGTAGCGGTCGAGGTTGGCGGTCTCGATGGGCTCGCGGTGGGTCATCTCGTCCCTCCAGGTTCATCGCGGCTTTCCTCTTGGACTACCGCGCGGCCGGAACTCATCCGTCGCACTGGTCCCACCATGGCATGCCCGCTCGTCCACCGTACGGCCGGCGCGAGTTCGCTTCCCGTTGAAAACACCATGTTTGCCATGGTGAGAGGGGGTACTCCTCGCGGAAACGGGGTGAGGAGGCGACGGTGACGCAGAGCAGCGGGTTGCCCGCCACGGAACACCAGTCCCAGGTAAGGAAGGCAGCCACGGCCAGCGTCGTGGGCACCGCCATCGAATGGTACGACTTCTTCCTGTACGGCACGGCCGCGGCGACGGTCTTCGCCGACGTCTTCTTCCCGAAGTCCACCCCCTACGCCGGCACCCTGTCCGCCTTCGCCACCTACGCGGTGGGTTTCGTCGCCAGGCCGGTCGGTGCCGCGATCTTCGGACACTGGGGTGACCGGATCGGCCGCAAGGCCACGCTGATCATCACCCTGGTCATGATGGGCGTGTCCAGCGCGCTGATCGGGGTGCTGCCCGGCACCAACAGCATCGGGGTGATCGCGCCCGTCCTGCTCGTCGTGCTCCGCATCCTCCAGGGCATCGCGGTCGGCGGCGAATGGAGCGGCTCGGTGCTGTTGTCGATGGAGTGGGGCAACCAGCGCAGGCGTGGCCTGATGGCCAGCTGGCCGCAGATCGGCGTGCCCATCGGCCTCATCCTCGGCACCGGGGCGATGTCGCTGTTCGCGGCCGCCGCGGGTCCCGCCTTCAAGGACTGGGGCTGGCGCGTGCCGTTCCTGCTCAGCCTGGTGCTGGTCGCCGTGGGCCTGTGGGTGCGGCTGCGGGTTCTGGAGACTCCGATCTTCGCCCAGCTGCTCGAGAAGCGGCAGGTCGCCAAGCTGCCCGTCGTCGAGGTGCTCAAGAGGCACCCGAAGGAGGTCATCCTGAGCGCGCTGCTGCGGGTTTCGGAGCAGATGCCGTTCTACCTCTACACGACGTTCGTCATCACCTACATCACCGCCGAGCAGATCGGGATGAGCAAGACGTTCGCGTTCGCCGCGGTCACCTGCGCGGCGGCCGTCGAGCTCGTCGCCATCCCGTACTTCGGGCATCTCAGCGACCGCGTCGGCCGCCGTCGCGTCTACGCGCTCGGCGCCATCGTGCTGGCGGTGATCGCCTTCCCCTACTACGCGCTGCTCAACACCGCCAACGCGACGGTGATCCTGCTGACGGTCATGATCGTGCAGCTCCAGCACTCCATGGAGTACGGCCCGCAGGCCTCCCTGATCGCCGAGAGCTTCCCCACCGGACTGCGCTACGGCGGAGCCGGGCTGGGCTACCAGCTCGCCTCGATCATCGCGGGCGGCCCGGCACCGCTGATCGCCACCTGGCTGCTGCACGACTACGGCTGGCAGGCGATCTCCATTTTCATGATCATCGGTGC
Source organism: Nonomuraea sp. NPDC003804 (assembly GCF_040610675.1). Lineage (NCBI taxonomy): Bacteria > Bacillati > Actinomycetota > Actinomycetes > Streptosporangiales > Streptosporangiaceae > Nonomuraea > Nonomuraea sp. NPDC003804. The sequence continues at coordinate 28,089 of NZ_JBEXMT010000031.1, read as the reverse complement.
GGTCATCGGCCTCGCCGCCACCCTGGCCCTACCCAACCGTTCCAAGATCGACATCTCCGACGATCGCGCCTACGGCGTCAGCCACGCGTGATCCGAGGTCCGGCCGGTGCGGTCCTGGTGCCACCGTGTCGCCGTGTCGCCGGCCCGGCGTGGTTCGGCTTCGGGTACCCAGCGGCCGGGCCGGCCGGTCCAGGCGGTCACGGCACACCCGCCGAACCCCGGAGATCTCTTCTCCCGTCGCACGGATGGACGACCTGAGCGTTGGCGCGGCTTTCGTCGCGGCGGCCGCCGGCGGGCGAAGGGCCCGCCGACGATGCGCGCGGTCGTCAGGCCGGACGCCCCGCGGGTCACGGTCGCGGGGCTGTGCCCGCGGCCTTGGTCCTGGTGATGCGAGCGGTCGTCAGGCCGGAAGCCCCGCGGGTCAACGTCGTGGGGCTTTGCCCGCGGCCTTGGTCCTGGTGACGACGGCGCCGAACAGGGCGAGGCCGCTGATGACGATGCGCGGCGCGCCCGGCTTGCCGCGCCGGGTACCGCGCTTGCCGAACAGGCCGAACAGGCCGAAACCCCTGACCTTGACCTCGATGTCGTCGGGGATGACGATCTCGGTGCCGCCCCACAGGGCCAGGGCGTTGATCCGGGTTTCGTGGGCGGTGAAGACGGCCTCGGTCAGGTCGATCACGCCGCCGCCGAACATCGACAACACGGAGAAGGTGCGCGGGACCACCCACTGCCCCTCGTGCTCGAACCCGCCGAACACGCCCAGCGCGACGCGGGAGGTGGGCTGCTGGTCCACCACGAGCAGGTCGGTGCGGCCGGGTTCGGGCAGATCGCGGCTCACGCGTTCGAGCTCGGCGTGGGTCCTGGCCGTGTAGACCTGGGTGAGCCGCTGGTCCAGCTCGGCCAGGTCGATCCGGCCCTCGGCGGCGGCCACCCGCACGCGGTCGGCGGCGCGGTCGCGCTCATGGTCGGAGGCCCGCACCTGCTGGTCCTCCGTGCGCCCGGGATGCTCCGTCATCTTCAGTCCTGTCATGTCCGATCCGCACCTCGACCCACGCGAGGGTGCCGCCCGGTTCGGCGCGGCTGAGGGACATCTTATTAGCCAACTGGAGAATAAGACGGACCGGCCGGGTCAGCCGGCGGGCTCGAGCCCCGATTCCTCGACCATGTGCGCCGCCAGCATCGCGGTGAGCTGGGCCCGGAACTCCCTCTCGTGCGCCGGGTCGTCCGGGTCGTGCCCCATGCCGGCCAGCCACGATCGCTTGCCGATCGCGAAGCCGTACGCCGCGGACACGCCCATCAGCGCCACCGCCTCGACGCGCGCCCGGCTCGGCGCCGGCCGTCCGGCCAGCGCGGAGCGGATGCCCGCCTCGATCGCGTCGATGAGCTGTCGCAGGTCCGGCCGTACGGCCCCCTGGTAGTCGGCGTGCATCTCGGCCCAGACGAACAACCGCAGGTAACGCTCGTCCGCCAGGGTGTCGAACAGCACACCCATGATCCCCGCCGCGGTGGGCACTCCTTCTTCGGCTCGGATGCGCTCGTGTATCCGCTGCTGGATGCGCGCCTCCTCGGCCATCAGCACCTCGCGGACGAGCGCGGCGTAGGTGCCGAAATAGTGGGTCACCAGCCCATGGGCCACCCCGGCGGCCTCGGCGACCTGTCTCAGCCTGACGTTGTCGGGGCCCCGCTCCTCGATCAGCCCGGCGGCCGCCGCCAGCAGTTCCGCACGCGCTTCCTCGGGGGCTCTCCTGCGCCGTCTGGGCTTCACACCCCCACCCTATTGGCCGACGTCCAACAGCCCGACCGGCCGACGCACCTGGTTACGCCCGCGGCGCGCGGGCACGAGGCGCGGGCGGGCGCCCGAACCGGCCGGCGGCCCGGCCCCAGCGGATCCTCCTCGCACAGCGGCCCGACCGGGCCCGGACCGGCGTCGAGCCGGACACGCGTCTCGCGGCGGTCACGGTCCCGCTCAGGAGGCCACCGGCAGCCCGGCGTTCCGCCATTCGGGCAGGCCGTCCTCGAGCGTCCTGGCGTCGTACCCGAACCCGCGAAGCCGGCGCACCGCGTCAGGGGCCATCACGCAGAAGCGTCCTCGGCAGTAGGCCACGATCGTCTTCTCCCGCGGCAGCTCGGACAGCCGGGTGGCGACCTGGTCGTGCGGGATCGACAGCGCGCCCGGGATGTGTCCCGCCGCGAACTCGGCCTCCGGGCGGACGTCGATGACGACGACCTCGCCCGTCTCCAGCATCTCGGCCAGCCGCGGACGGCTCACCGGCTCCAGGTCCCGATCATCTCCCAGGTACTCGCGCGCGGCGCGCTCGACGTCGGCCAGCGAGGAGGCCGCCAGGACCTTCATCGTCTCGACGAAGGCGTGGACCGAGTCGTCGGAGAGCCGGTAGAAGACGCGGGTGCCTTCGCGCCTGGTCTTCAGCAGGCCGGTGGAGTGGAGCACCTTGAGCTGCGCGGAGGTGTTGCTGAGCTTGAGGCCGCACGCCGTGGCCAGGTCCTCGACGCTTCGCTCCCCCTGCGCCAGCACGTCGATCAGCTCGAGACGCAGCGGGTTCGCCAAGGCTTTGCCCAGGCGGGCGAACTGCTCGTAGAGCTGGGACTTGCGTGCCCGGTCACCCATCCGACATCCTCCAAATAGTTTTGGAATATTGTAGCAGTGAGACCCAGGGAGGAGACATCATGGGCTTCTCACCATCGCAGGTGATCCCGCTCGTCGACGAAGGGCTCGGCAACACCGCGTACCTGGTGGACCTGGGCGACGGGCGCGCCCTGACCATGGACGTCCCCAGGGACCTGCGGGCCGTGCGCCGTACCGCCGGCCGGCTCGGCCTGACCGTCGCGTTCGCGGCCGACACCCATCTGCACGCCGACTATCTGTCCGGCTCGCTCCAGCTGGCCCACGACGCCGGGGCGACGGTGCTCGCCTCCGCCGCCGGCCGGCGGGACTTCCCGCACAGGCCACTGCACGACGGGGACGAGGTCGACCTGGGCGGCTTGACGCTGCGCGCCCTGGCGACGCCGGGTCACACGGCGGAGCATCTGTCCTTCCTTCTCCTGGACGGCAACGCCCCGCTGGGCGTGTTCACCGGGGGGTCGCTGATCGTCGGCTCCGCCGCGCGGACGGACCTCGTCTCACCCGATCAGACCGAGGCGCTGACCCGGGCCCAGCACGCCTCCCTGCGGCGGTTGAGCCGGCTGCCCGACGAGGCCGCCGTGTGGCCGACGCACGGCGCGGGCTCGTACTGCTCGGCACCTCCCCACGCCGAGCACACCTCCACGATCGGCGACGAGAAGCGCACCAACCCCTTGCTGCGGATCGCGGATCCGGAGGTCTTCGCGCGTCGGCTCGTCGAGGGGCTGGGCAGCTATCCGACCTATTTCTCCCGGCTGCCGGAGATCAACCGGCGCGGCCCCGGCATCATCACCTCGCGCCCGTCGCTGCGCCCGATCGACCTCGGCACGGCGCTCGGCGCCAAGGCCGTGGTCGTCGACGTGCGCCCCGTCCCGGACTTCGCCCGGGGCCACCTCGAGGGATCGGTCTCGATCCCGTTGCGCGCGCAGTTCGCCACCTGGCTCGGCTGGATCGTGCCCGCCGCCCAGCCGTTCGTCGTCGTGCGCGGTCCCGAACAGGACCCGGAGGAGATCGTCTGGCAGTCCTTGAAGATCGGCCATGAGAACCTGATGGGCGAGGTCGTCGACGTCCCGCGCGGCACCGCCGACACGATCGACGTCATCGGCGCCGACCAGGTCGGTGACAGCCAGGTCCTGGACGTGCGCCAGGCCGCCGAGTTCCGCGACGGGCACCTTCCCTGCGCCCGCCATGTGGAGCTCGGCGCGCTGTCCGGCGCCGACATCGGCGACGAGCCGCTGGTGGTCATGTGCGGCCACGGTGAGCGGGCGGCGACGGCGGCGAGCCTGCTGCGCCGTACCGGGCATCGGCACGTGGCGATCCTGTCCGGCGGAGCGGACGACTGGGCGCGGATCACCCGCCTGCCCCTGGAGCGCGATCGATGAGCGGGACGACCCGGCTCGGGCTGCGCGCCAACCTCGCCCAGTTCGTCCTGCTGGTGGCCGTGAACGCGCTGGTCGGCGGCATGCTCGGGCAGGAGCGGACAGTCCTGCCGTTGCTGGCCGAACAGGCGTTCGCCGTCCAGGCGTACACCGCGATCCTCACCTACATCGTCGCCTTCGGCACCACGAAGGCGGCGAGCAACTTCTTCGCCGGCACGCTCTCTGATCGCTTCGGCAGGAAGCCCGTCCTGGTCGCGGGCTGGCTGATCGGGCTGCCCGTCCCGCTCCTGCTGATCTGGGCGCCCGCGTGGGAGTGGGTCGTCGCCGCCAACGTGCTGCTCGGCGTCAACCAGGGGCTGACCTGGTCGACGACAGTGATCATGAAGATCGATCTCGTCGGCCCGCGGCGTCGCGGCCTGGCCATGGGGCTGAACGAGGCGGCCGGCTATGTCGCGGTCGCCCTCACCGCGCTCGTCACCGGCTACCTCGCCGAGCGGTACGGCCTGCGCCCGGCGCCCTTCCTGCTCGGACTCGCCTACGCGGCCCTCGGCCTAGGCCTGTCCGCCCTTCTGGTGAAGGAGACGCACGGGCACGCGCGTCTCGAGGCGAGCCACGCCCACGGCCATGAGATGCGAACGTGGCAGATCTTCCTCACGACGAGCTTCAAGGACCCGTCCCTGTCGGCCGCCAGCCAGGCGGGCCTGGTGAACAACCTCAACGACGGCCTGGCCTGGGGGCTGTTCCCCCTGCTGTTCGCCGCGGGCGGTCTCGGCCTGTCGCAGATCGGCGTGCTCACCGCCGTGCTGCCGGCCGTCTGGGGCGCCGGGCAGATGCTCACGGGCGCGCTGTCCGACCGCGTCGGCCGTAAGCACCTCATCACAGCCGGCATGCTCGTCCAGGCGCTGGCGCTGGGGATCGTCGCCTCGGTGAACGACTTCACCGGATGGCTGCTCGCCGTCGCATTGATCGGCGCGGGCACCGCGATGGTGTACCCCACCCTGCTCGCCGCGGTGGGCGATGTCGCCCATCCCTCGTGGCGCGCCAGGTCCGTGGGCGTCTACCGGCTGTGGCGGGACGGGGGCTTCGCGGTGGGCGCCCTGCTCGCCGGGGTGCTCGCCGACCTGTACGGCGTCCGCGCGGCTGTCTGGGTGATCGCCGCCATCACGGCTGCCTCCGGCGTGGTGGTGGCGGTGCGCATGCGGGAGACCCTGCCACGGTGAGACGCCCAGGGTGAGGACCTTTGGCACTACCGCGTGACCGCCGCCGGGCCGTCTCATGGAGAAGGTCATCTTACGGAGAGACGTGTCAGGGAGTCGTCATGATCGTGGTCGGTGTCGATGGTTCGCGCGCCGGTCTGGAGGCCGTGGCCTGGGCGGCGCGAGAGGCCGCGCTGCGCGGTGTGCCGCTGCGCGTGGCGCACGCCATCTACGCATGGGCGTGCGAGACCGACCAGGGCCGCTACTCGGAGATCGCCCAGTGGATGCGCCAGGGCGCCGAGGCGGTGCTGGAGGCGGGTGCCGACCGGGCACGCCGGCTGGAGCCGGCGCTGACGGTGGAGACGGCGATCCTGCCGGGCGACCCGCGGGAAGCGCTGATCCGTGAGGGCGCGCAGGCGGAGCTGCTCGTGGTGGGCAACCACGGGCTGAGCGCCGTGCGCGGGCTGCTGGTCGGCTCGGTCGCGTACGGCGTCGCGGGCCACGCCTCCTGCGATGTCGTGGTCGTGCGGGAGTCTCCCGCCGCGACCAACGGGGAGATCGTCGTCGGCATCGACGGCACCGCGCAGTCCGGGCACGTGCTGGAGTTCGCCTTCGCGGAGGCGGCGCTGCGCCAGGCCGATCTGCGCGCCGTCCACGTCTGGAACCGGTACGAGACCGGCGGCGGCATCCAGCCCGTGCCGGGCGACTGGCGCGAGACCGAGCAGCACGAGTTCAGGCAGCTCAAGGAGGCGCTGGCGGGCTGGTGCGAGCGCTACCCGGACGTCAAGGTGATCGAGGAGATCGTGCAGGGCCACCCGGTGGACGCGCTGCGGGCGGCGGCGCGAGCCGCCGATCTGCTGGTGGTCGGATCGCGTGGACGTGGCGGGCTGGCGGGAATGGCGCTCGGCTCGGTCAGCCACGCCATGCTGCATCACGCCCCGGGGCCGCTGGCGGTCATCCGTCAAACGCGGTGACCGGGGCCGCTCGGGGCTTCCGGCCTCGGGCCGTGCGGACCTGTGGGCGATCGGGAACCGGTGCGCCGGGACGGGCCCGACGGGTCGCGCGGGCGGCGGGTCCGGCCGGGCAGGTCGGGGTTCGGTACTGAAGGAGAGGCGGACATGAAGGTCAGGACGATCCTGCTCGCCGCCGCGGCGGCCGCCGTGCTCGCGGCCCGTCCGTGGCTGCGGCGCTGGGGAGCCACCATCGTCGAGGAGTACGCGCCGATGCCCGGTGACGACCTGGGTACGGCCGCGCCGCGCGCCACCAGGGCCGTGACGCTGCAGGCGCCGCCGAAGGCGGTGTGGCCTGAGCTGCTGCGGGTGACCGGGTTCGCGGCGAGCGCCCGGCCCGAGCGGGAACCGGCGCGGGTGACCGGGTTCACGGCGGGCGCCCGGCCCGAGCCGGGGCTGATGCCGGTGACCGGGTTCGCGGCCGATTCCTTCCCCGAGCCGGAGGTCGGCGTGACGGCGCCCGGACGGCTGGCGCGGATCGGCTGCACCGTCGCCCGGGTCGAGCCGGAGCGGGCGCTGGTGCTCACCCGTGACACCTGCGGCACCACGGTCATCCGCTCGGCCGTGCTGCGCGACCTCGGCGACGGCCGTACCAGGCTGATCGCCCGCACGTCCCTGCGGACGGCGGCGGGCGCGACCGGGTGGCTGTCCGGCCTCCGGGCCAAGGCGGCGGACCTGGTGACGACGTCCGGGCAGCTCCTGCTGATCAGCAGGCGCGCGGGCCGATCGGAACACCGCGCCGCCGGAGGCGACAGGGCCGGAGGTCCCCTCGCGACGGGTCCCACGCCCGTGTGCGGACCGCCGGCGCGCACGTAGCGATGAGCTCCCACGACCCGCGACGCGGCACCGCGCGCGGCCGGGGCACGCCCTCGGCCACCGGTCCCGGCCGAGGAACCGCTGTTCAACCCCGCGGGTTAGGCTATGAGGCGAAGCCGGAGCTGATCCCGCGGACCAGCCACCACGACGTGGAGCGGACCGGCCACGGCTCGACTCGAGCGCCGTGGTGCCCGCCCGGGGTGCTCGCCTGATCGACCGGGCCGCCACGGGGAGCCGGGGCCGACGGCCACGTGCCTTCTTCGTGGCGCACGCCGTACCTTCACCTTCCGACAAGGAGTGGCCATGACCGCGGGAAGCGACCTCGGACGCCGCATCGCACACCACCGTGAGCGTCTCGGGCTCAGCTATGAGGAGCTCGCCGACCGGACGATGCTGACATCCGGCTACCTCCGCTACCTGGAGGAGTCCGCAGGAACGCCCACGAGGGAGACACTCATCCGCCTGGCCGACGCTCTCGGGACGAGCGTGGACGAGTTGCTCGGCGGCGCCACGGACCGCCCGCCGGGGAAGGGCCCGGCGATGGCCCGTCCGACGGTCGAGGTCCTGGACGAGGAGGAGTGCAAGCGGCTCATCGCGCCGGGCGGCATCGGCCGCGTCGCCTTCGGAGGGCTGCGCGGGCCCACCGTGCTGCCGGTGAACTACCAGTTCGTGGACGACTCGGTGATCTTCAGAACCCGGTACGGCGGGCCCATGGACGAGGACCTCCGCACCGGGCTCGAAGGGGTGGACATCAAGATCGGCTTCGAGGTGGACAGAATCGACGAGGCCAGGCGCGAGGGATGGAGCGTGCTCATCCAGGGAGCCGCCCAGCACCTCAGCCCCGACCAGATACCGCAGGTGGACATCACGCCGTGGGCCGGCGGCGAGCGGGAGCTCTACATCCGCGTCGTCCCGACGCAGATCACCGGGCGGCGCATCCACGCGCTCTGAACGACGTCTCGTGACGTCGAAGACCGATCACCCACAAGGACCGGAAGGTGAGGACTTTCGCCTCTGCACCGGCCGGGCCCCACGGGCAAGGCTGGATCTCATGCAGACAGACGATTCCGGCCTTCAAGTGCTCTCCACTGGAGAGTGTCTTGAGTTGCTCGCGTCTGCCGACATCGGACGGGTCATCTTCACCGACCACGCACTGCCGGCGGTGCAGCCGGTCAACTTCTACCTCGACGACGCCTCCATCGTGATCAGGACCAATCTCGGATCGAAGCTGGCGGCGGCCACCAGGCAGGCCGTGGTGGCCTTCGAGGCCGACGAGTTCGACAGCGACACCCGCACCGGTTGGTCGGTCACCGCGGTGGGCCGGGCGCGGGCCGTACAGAACGACGACGAGCGGGCCCGGCTCGAGCGGCTGCCGTTGCGCCCCTGGGCGCCGGGCGACAGGAGCCACTTCATCGTGGTCCGCATCGAGCAGGTGTCGGGGCGCAGGATCACCGCGGAGCCCGCGAACGCGGCGAGCGCCCGCTCCTGAGGGTCCCGCCGCGCCGCGGCCTTCCTCACCCGAAGCGTTACGAGTTCCGGTAAGGAGGTCCCCCAGGGGAGGGACCAAGTGCCCTGGCGGTGGGACGCTCCGCGGCTGAAGCTGAGGACAGGAACCGGCGGGGGAGAACGGGAGGAACCATGAAGGCAGCAGTCGGTGACCGGTTGGTGGTCGAGGGCGCCCATCAGGGCGACGAGCGCCGCGTGGGCATCATCGTCTCTCTGCACCACGACGACGGCACCCCGCCCTACCTGGTCCGCTGGCTCGACGACGATCGCGAGACCCTCGTGTACCCGGGGCCGGACGCCCACGTCGAGCAGGCAGGTGCCAGGGGGCGGTGACCGACCGGTCGAGGACGGTAGCCGCTGGATGCGAAGTTCCGGTACGGCAGCTTCTCCCGCTCCATCACTCTTCCGGCAGGCGTGGACGAGCAGGACATCCGGGCCGTCTACGACAAGGGAATCCTCGAGATCAGCGTGAAGCTCGCCGAGGAGAAGCAGCAGGACAAGCGGATCAAGGTCGAGGTTCAGGACTGATCGACCGGTCCGTCGGGCCCGCTTCGCGGGAGCGGGCCCGTGGCAGGCAGGCGGCCGCATGGTGACCCAGCCCCTGACACCGCCCCGGTTCACCGACACCGCGGGTGGTCACGCCGTGACCGCGGTCCCGGCATTCACCCCGGAGACGACCGCGGGCGAGGCGTGGCGCCTGATGGCGGGCACGCGCTACGACAGCGCCTCCGACATCGTGGTCCGGGACAGCGGCGGCCGCCTGTACGGTCTGGTGAGCATCGAACGGCTGCTCGCCGCCCGACGCGACGCCGTCCTAGCCGAGCTGGCGGACCGCGACCCGGCGGTGGTCGCGCCGGGGGTGGATCAGGAGGTGGCCGCCTGGCACGCCGTCCAGCACGGTGAGAGCAGCCTGGCCCTGGTCGACGCCGCCGGACGGTTCGCCGGGCTGGTGCCCCGCCGCCGGCTGCTGCGGGTCCTGCTCCAGGAGCACGACGAGGACATGGCCAGGCTGGGCGGATACCTGAAGGGGTCGCAGCTGGCCAGGACGGCCGCGGAGGAGCCGGTGGCCAGACGCTTCGCGCACCGGATCCCCTGGCTGCTGCTGGGCCTGGCCGGCGCGATGGCGTCGGCGGGTATCCTGGCCGCTTTCGAGGAGCAGCTGGCGGCGAACGTCGCCCTGGCCTTCTTCCTGCCCGGCGTCGTCTACCTGGCCGACGCCGTCGGCACGCAGACCGAGGCGGTCGTGGTGCGCGGCCTGTCAGTGGGCGTGTCGATCCGGCGGCTCGCCCGGGGCGAGGCGGTCACGGGACTGGTCATCGGCGCCGTCATGGCCGCCGCCTTCCTGCCGTTCGCCCTGCTGTACGGCGACGCGCGGGTGGCGCTGACCGCGGCCGTCTCCCTGTTCGCGGCTTGCTCGGTGGCCTCGGTGCTGGCCATGGGTCTGCCGTGGCTGCTCAACCGCCTCGGCCGGGATCCCGCCTTCGGCTCCGGGCCGCTGGCGACGGTGGCGCAGGACCTGTTGTCCATCATCGTCTACGTGGGCACAGCGTCGATCATCGTCGGGTGAGGGGGCGAATGCCGTGCAGCGATGCGCCCCCAACCGGTCATGAGCAAGCCCGGGTCGTCGCGTTCCGCACCCTGGCGCCCAGCCAGAGCGCCATGGTGGCAATGAAGAGCGTCGCGAGGGCCAGCTCACTGGCGGTGACCAGCACCATGGCGGTCGACAGCAGCGCGACGACTCCCAGCACGCGGGCGACGACGGTGTAGAGCAGTATGGCGGGCGAGCGCGGCCGAGCACCGAGGTCTCCCCTGCCCAGGGCGCACCCCCCGAGCAGGCCGAGCAGCACGATCGTGGCCGCGGTGCCGCCCACGGTGCGGACGACCGGCATCTGCGCACCGGAGAGAAAGGCGGCGTAGACGGCCACGTTCGCCCCGGCCAGCGCTGTGGCTCCGGCGTCTTTCCAGGTCAACCCCATGCTCTTGCCCACCTCCCGCTCCGCAACGACATTCTCAGGGCGAGGCCGGGGGCGGTAGGGCCATAAGACCTCTTCCCTCCGAACCCGCACCACCGGCCATGACCTGCGCGAACCCTCCCGAAGGGGCGACCAGTGGACGTCGAGGGACTTTCGGCCCTGCCGTTCGTGTCACCGAGCCAGCACGCTTGAACGAGGGGGGCAGGAAAACCCTGCGACGCCCGACACGCACCCGAGAGGCCACCACGCCATGGCACGATCGATCGGCACCTACGCCGTCAGCCCGTTCGAAGCGGAGCTGGCCGCCCTGAGAAGACGCGTGAGAACGCTGGAGGAGCAGGTGGAGACGCTCAGACGTGAGCTGGAAACCGCCGCCCTCCAGCGGAACCTGACCGGTTCCTGATGTGGCCGGCGTCCCACGAACGCACGCCGCCGAGGACTCAGATGAGGACCGACCCCGCCGGGCAGCACCGGCGGCACGCCCCGTTCGAACTGTCGTACCGGCCTGACGGCGGGAGCACGACGGTCACCTGCCGTGGCGAGGTGGACATCGCCACGGCGGGCCGGCTGGAGGGCCTGCTCGCCGACGTGCTGAGCCGGTCACGTCCCGACGTCGTCCTCGATCTGCACGACGTCACGTTCCTGGACGCCAGCGGGCTGACCGCGCTGATCCGCGGCGACGACCTGGCGCGCGGCATGGGTGGCCGCCTGCGACTGGCCAACGTTCCCCCCCACGTCGCGCGGATCATCCGCATCACCGGTCTCGACCGGCGCTTCGACACCGGATGACCGGCCTGCCCTGTGGGCGTCGAGCGCTATCCCGACGCGGGCGGGCACCATGACCACCGGGCACGGCGCCCATCGCAGGCAGTCGAGCGCCGTCGCGCCGATCCTGCCGCCGCCGCCCGCCGGCTGCGCCCTTCCCCCGCCCAGGACCAGCAGATCCGCGCCCGCGGCGTACTCCAGCAGGGCCTTCGCCGCAGGCAGCTCGACCAGGTACCGCTCTACCCGCAAAAGCGGCAGATCCCTCCGCGCGTCGGTCGCCGCCCGGTCGAGCAGGGCGCCGCCCTCCTGCCGCGCCCACTCCAGGTCGACGCGCCCGGACGCGGGGGCATAGGGAGCCTGGTACGGCGGGACGCCTTCCAGGGCGTGCACGACGACCAGGGTGGCTCCTCGCCTGCCGGCCTCCGCCGCGGCCCAGATCAGCGCCTGCCCGGCCGCCGTCGAGCCGTCCACGCCCGCCACCACCCGTCGCGTTCCGACGCCGCCGGTCTGCACCGCTGCCGGCCGGCGGCCCGGCGTCGTCATCGACGCGCGGCTCACGACGTGGCCTCTCGCGTCACCGGGACGACGGCGACCGGGCAGCGGGCGTCGCGCAGCAGCGTGCCGGCGAGACGGCCGAGCTCTCCACGCCGGGGCCGGCCCACCACCAGCAGGCTGGCGTCCCGCGGCGTCTCGGTTCCGGTGTGCGCCGGGACCTCGGGGTATCGCTCCCGCCATGTCACGGGAAGCGGTGCGAGGGCGAGCACGGACAGCCGCTGCAGCGACGCCTCCCTGAAGGCGAACTCCAGGACGGCCTCCTCGGCCTCGGTCGCCACGACGGGGCCGGGGTGCGCGATCGACGGCAGCGGGCCCGGACCGCGGACCACGACGACGGGACAGCTCGCGTACGTCGCCACCTGGGTGGCCACCGAGCCCAGGACGGCGAGCGGGAGCCCGCCCAGGCCGCGCGAGCCGACGACGACCAGGTCGGCCTCGCCGGACAGCGTGACGAGCCGCTCGGCCGCCTTCCCCTCGTACAGGTCGGTCTCGACCTTGCCGACCGAGCTGACGTGCCTGGCGCAGTCGGCGCCGTGCCACAGCACGTGCTCGGCGGCCTTGCGCAGGTGGAGCTTGGCCTCCTCGTCGGCCTCGCCGTACGGCCACTGCCAGGCGTGGGCGACGGTGAGCGGCAGCCTGCGCAGCTCGGCCTCGTCCATGGCCCAGTCCAGGGCCTGCATGGAGTAGTCGGACCCGTCATAGCCCACGACGACGTTCATGGCCGTGCCCTCACTCTGTGCGTCATACCGACAGCCTCGTCGGCGCCGGGCCCCGGCGACTAGGGACTTTCGCCCCCTGCGCGCAGGTATTCCGGCACTCCCGGCCGGCTCCGGCCTGCGGAAGTGTCGTCAGCGGGAGGTGCGCCACGCACCATGCCGAGCCCTGGGAGAGGTTCACGATGACTGACGGTTATGACGTGCTGCTGCGTGACGGCGACATCGCCCATGTGCGCCCGCTCGCGCCCTCCGACCGGCAGGCGTTGCACGAGCTGGTCGACCGGTCCTCCCCGCGCTCGGCCTACCTGCGATTCTTCTCCAGCGGCCGGACCACGGCCCACGCCTACATGGACACGGTCACCGACGACGGCTACGACGGTCACGCGCTGGTGGCGACCCTGAGGGGGCGGCTGGTGGCGGTCGTCGAGTGCATCCCTCTCACCGACGGCCTCGCCGACCTGGCCATCCTGATCGACGACGCCGCCCAGGGCAACGGGCTGGGCACGCTGCTCCTGGAGCACGCCGCCCTCGACGCCGCCGACCACGGTGTCAAGGAGCTGAGCGCGGAGGTCCTGTCGGAGAACGTGCGGATGCTGCGGGTCCTGAACGACCTCGGGCTCGACGTCAGGCGGCACGTCGACGGCAGCGTCACGCAGATCCGCATCTCCCTCGCGCCGACCGGCAGGCTGGCGGCCACCATCGAGGCGCGGGACCACGCCGCCGAGCGCGCCTCGATCACGCGGGTGCTCGAGCCCCGTTCGGTGGCGGTGATCGGCGCCAGCCGTGATCCCCGCGCGATCGGGCGCCGCGTGCTGGACAACCTGGTCAAGGGCGGCTTCGAAGGACCGGTCTATCCGGTCAATCCGCGAGACCCCGGCTGCTACCCCAGCGTGCTCGCCATCCCCGGCGAGGTGGACGTGGCCGTCGTGGCCGTGCCCGCGGCGCGCGTGCCGGAGGTCGCCCGCGAGTGTGCGGAGGCCCAGGTCGCCGGACTGGTGGTGCTGACCGCGGGCTTCGCCGAGAGCGGCGACCGCGAGGCCGAGCAGGACCTGCTGAAGGTCTGCCGTACGGCGGGCATGCGCCTGATCGGCCCCAACTGCCTGGGCATCGCGAACACCGCCATCGGCCTGCACGCCACCTTCATGGACCGCCGGCCAGAGAAGGGACCCGTGGGCCTGATGTCGCAGTCGGGCGCGATCGGCGCGGCCCTGCTGGACCAGCTCGGCGTCTCGACCTTCGTCTCGGTCGGCAACAAGGCGGACGTGAGCGGTAACGACCTGCTGGAGTACTGGGCCGACGACGCCGCCACCTCGGTGATCGCGCTGTACCTGGAGTCGTTCGGCAACCCGCGCAGGTTCACCCGCATCGCCCGCAGGGTGTCGGCCGCCAAGCCGATCCTGCTGGTCAAGAGCGGCCGGTCCGACTCGGGCGGCAGGGCGGTGCGCTCGCACACCGCGGCCGCCGCCACCCCGGACATCGCGGTCGACGCCCTGGTCCGCGCCTCCGGCGTCATCCGGCTCGACACGCTGCAGGACCTGGTCGACACGGCCAGGCTGCTGTCCCACCAGCCGCTGCCGCGGGGCAGGCGCGTGGCGATCGTCGGCAACAGCGGCGGCCCCGAGGCCATGGCGGCCGACGCCTGCGAGCGGTACGGGCTGGTCGTCCCCGAGCTGCCGGCCGGGCTGGTGGACGGACCGCCGGCCGCCGCGCTGGGCAATCCCGTGGATCTCACCGCCGAGGCGAGCGCGCGGCAGCTCGGCGCGGCCGTGGCGGCCCTGGCGACCAGCCCCGAGGTGGACGCCGTTCTCGTCGTCTACACCCCTCCCTTCGGATCCGGCCTGGAGGCCACCCGCGAGGCCATCGCGGCCGCCACCCGATCGGCGACCAACACCGTCCTGGCCTGTGTCATGGGGCACGGCGGGCTGATCGACGGGCGCGTGCCCGCCTACGCCTTCCCCGAGCAGGCCCTGGCCGCGCTCGCCCACGCCGTTCAGTACGCCGAGTGGAAGCCCGAACCGGTCGGCGAGCTGCCGTCCGCCGACGTCGAGACCGCCCGGAAGATCGTGCGCAGCGAGCCCGAGGGGTGGCTCTCCCCCGCGGCCGCCGCCCGGCTGCTCGGCTGCTACGGCATCAGCGTGTGCGAGTCGGTGCCCGCCGACGGTCCGCAGGCCGCCGCCGATGCGGCCGGCCGAACCGGCCTGCCCGCCGTGCTCAAGGCCGTGGGGCCGGTGCACAAGAGCGACGCGGGCGGCGTCCGGCTGAACCTGCGGACCCAGGAGGAGGTACGGCAGGCCTACCTCGAGATGGCCGCCACCGTCGAGGGCATGACCGGCGCGATCGTCCAGCGCCAGCTGCCGGCCGGAGTGGAGATCATCGTCGGCGGCGTCAGCTATCCCGCGTTCGGGCCGCTGGTCATGGTGGGGATGGGCGGGATCGCCGCCGACCTGCTGGCCGACCGCGCCTTCAGGGTGCCGCCGCTGAGCGCGGCCGCGGCCGCGGAGCTGGTCGGCGAGCTGCGCTGCGCGCCCCTCCTGTACGGCTACCGCGGCGCCGCGCCGGTGGACGTCGCCGCCCTGACCGACCAGATCGCCCGCGTGAGCCGGCTGCTGGACGACCTGCCCGAGGTGGCCGAGCTCGACCTCAACCCGGTCATCGTGACCGAGCGGGGCGCGGCCACGGTCGACGCCCGGATCAGGCTGGCCCCGCCCGAGGACCGGCCCTCGCCGTTGCGCCGCCGCCTGCGCTGACCAACGGCGGACACGCAGGGACTTCGGACCCTACAGCACCCGCCCTTCCGGGCCTGGGATGGAGACGGGGAGGAGCCATCATGCGCACCAGAGTGAACGACATGGTCGACGCGGTCGACGACCTGGCCTCGGCCGAGGACGACAGCCCTGCCTGGGATGGCCGGTAGCCATGCTCGTCCGCGAGGTCATGACCAGTCCCGTGGTCACCGTCCGCCGCACCGACCTGGTGCGGCGGGCCATCCGTCTCCTCCACGGGCACGACATCACCGCCGCTCCCGTCGTCGACGAGGCGGGCCGGGTGATCGGCATCGTCAGCGAGCTGGACCTGCTTCGCGGCGAGTTCGATCCCGACCCGCGAGCGCATGCCCGGCCCGTCCACGGGTCGGCCGAGCCCCCGCCGTCGACCGTCGGCGAGGTGATGACCGGCAAGGTGATCACCGTCACGGAGAACACGGACGTCACCACCGCCATCGAGCTCATGGTCGGTCAGCGGGTCAAGAGCCTGCCGGTGATCCGCGGCGACGCGCTGGTCGGCATCGTCAGCAGGCGCGACCTGATGGCGCTGCTCGCCCGCCCCGACTCGATGCTGCGCGACGACGTGCTCGCGGCGTTGCGGGAGCAGTACCCTCGGTACCCCGGCGACGGGGTGAGCGTCCAGGACGGCATCGCCGAACTGGCCGGGCCCGCCGACGACGTCGCCGACGTGATCGCCAGAACCGTCCCCGGCATCGTCCGGGTCACCCGCAGGAGCGCGCCATGAGGGCCACCGTCCAGAACGTGATGACCACCGGCGTCGCCGCCGTCGAAGCCGACGCCCCCTTCCATGTGATCGCCGAGCTTCTCATCGCGCGGGGCGTCAGCGGCGTCCCGGTCGTCGACGACACCGGCCATGTGCTCGGCGTCGTGTCGGAGGCCGATCTGCTGTGCAAGCAGGAGTTCAAGGAGCGCTACTACGGCGACGTCTACCGGCCGCCGCTGCGCGCACGGCTGCGCCACCGCACGGGCACCCCGCGCAAGGCGACCGGCGAGACCGCCCGCGAGCTGATGACCTCTCCCGCGGTCGTCACGACACCCGGATCCTCCGTGGTGAGCGCCGCCCGGCTGATGGACGCCCGCGGGGTCAAGCGGCTGCCCGTCGTGGACGCCGGCGGCCGGCTCGTCGGCGTCGTCAGCCGGCGCGACCTGCTCAAGGTGTTCGTCCGCCGGGACGAGGACATCAGGGCCGAGGTCGTCAGGGAGCTGGGGGCGCGCACCGCGGCGCGGGTCGAGGTCGTCGTCGAGCAGGGCGTGGTCACGATGACCGGCACGACCGGCACGCTCAGCGAGGCGCTCCTCGCCGTTCGCGACGCCGAGAACGTCGACGGCGTGGTCGCCGTCCACGACCAGGTGACGTGGGGGCGCGACGACGTCGGGGCGGCCGACCTGCCGACATGGGACGGCGCCTGACCACTCCCGTCTCCGCGGCGCCGTGCTCGCACAGCAGGAGCGTCACGGCGGCGATGGTCGCGTGGAAGGCGGCGGCGATACGGCCGACCGGCTCTCCGTCCGCCTTGGCCTCCAGCAGGTTCCGCAGGGTCGCGACGCCGTCGTACACCCACAGCCCGGCCCTGCGGTCGAGCCGCCAGGCGAGCGGCTCGGCCGTACCGGTGGCGCACTGTTCGAGCCTGAGGGCGGCCTCGCCCTCGAAGGTGGTGATGTCGCAGAGGCCGAGCAGCGCCGCGGCGGCGGCGAAGAGGTGACCCGCGCTCGAGGAGACCGGGCATCTGGCGTTGCGCGCGATGAGGTTCCTGACGATCGCCGCGTCGGTGGCCAGGTCGCCCGGCACCGGCGCAGGGTGGGCGGTCTCTCCGCCGATGAGATAGCCGAGCGCCATGCGGGCGGGCCGGCGGACGGCCGCCACGCCGCCGGGCATCGGCGCGTGCGAGAAGCGGCCCAGCCGCCGGTATCCGATGTAGTGGGCCAGCAGCAGCTCGCCGCCCCAGAACGTGCCGTCGTCGCCGAGCCCGACTCCGTCGTAGGCGAGACCGAGGAAGGGACCGGGCAGCCCGTGCATCGTGGTACTCGGCCGTGCAGGCCGCACACATCTGGAAGTGCCGCATGGTGGTGCGTGCCCTGGCGTACGGCATGGCCTCGATGAGGCTCGCCCGGGGGCCGCAGTGCGCGCAGGAGATGAACGGGTACCGGTAGCGCCGGTCGGCCGGGTTGAACAGCTCGCGAAGGCACTCGGCGCAGGTCGCCACGTCGGGAGGGACCACGCCGGTTCCGGACCCGCTCGGCGGTCCCTGGACCGGCGCGTCCCACTCGGTGGTGTCCGCCGTGCCGACGGCGTTCCTGGTGCTCACCGGGGACCTCTCACATCAGGGGCGGGACGAGGTAGAGGTCGTCGCGCGGGAAGGTCAGCTCGGGGACCACGTCCACGACGCCTTCCAGCCGCCTGATCTGCTCGACGAGCGCGACGGCCTGCGAAGCGCGTTCGACGTGGCCGCCGACCGTGACGACCCCCTTGTGGACGGTGATCGTGAAGCCGGCGCCGATCAGCTGCCTGACCTCCGCCTCCAGCTCTTCGGCCGGGCGGATGAAGACGCGCAGCACGTCGGCCTCGTGGAGGGTTCCGACCATGCGCCCGGTGACCGCGTCGATCACAGGCAGCTGCTTGATGCGGCTGTCGTGCATCATCCTGGCGGCGTCCTTGACGGGGGTGCCGGGGGTGACGGTGATCGCGGGCCTGGTCATCAGCTCGGTGGCGGTCCTGCCCGCGGCCTTCTTGTGCTCGGCCCGGGTCGTGGCGCTCTCGAAGATGGAGGTGGGGTGCCGTACCGTGTCGATCTCCTTCAGGAGCAGGTCGTCCTGCGAGACGACGCCCACCGGGCGGCGGTCGGCGTCGATGACGGTGACCGCTCCCACGGCGTAACGCTTCATCGCCGCCACGATGTCGGCGAACGTCGCGCTCTCCAGCACGGCGATGGCGACACGGCCCATGACGTCCTGGACTTGAATGGCCATGGTTTCCTCCTAGGGTCGGCTACCAGCCTGCTCGTCCGCGGTCCGCGGCGGCACCGGCGAACGTCCCGCCAGGCCAGGCCTTAGGTCCCGGATCTCGGGCGGGTCCTCGCCGTGCTCGCGGGTGTAGGCGCGGGCGCGCAGCCTCGCCTCGGCCATCTCCTGGCGCAGGTGCGCCTGGGCGGTGCCGAGGCCCTCGACGCGGTCGATGACGTCCATGACCAGGTGGTAGCGGTCGATGTCGTTGAGCATCGCCATGTCGAACGGCGTGGTCGTGGTGCCTTCCTCCTTGTAGCCGCGCACGTGCATATGGGCGTGCCCGTGCCGCCGGTAGGTGAGCCGGTGGATCAGCCACGGGTAACCGTGGAAATTGAAGATCACCGGCCGGTCGGTGGTGAACAACGCGTCGAACGCGGCGTCCGACATGCCGTGCGGATGCTCCGACGGCTGCTGCAGCCGCATCAGGTCGACGACGTTGACCACCCGCACCTTCAGCTGCGGCAGCCGCTCCCGGAGGATCGCCGCCGCGGCCAGCGTCTCCATCGTCGGCACGTCGCCGGCGCAGGCCAGCACCACGTCCGGTTCGGCCCCGGCGTCGGTGGAGGCCCACGGCAGGATGCCGAGACCGCGGGTGCAGTGGACGATCGCCTCCTCCATGGTGAACAGGTCCAGCACCGGCTGCTTGCCGGCGACGACCACGTTGACGTAGTCGCGCGAGCGCAGGCAGTGGTCGGCGACCGACAGCAGCGTGTTGGCGTCCGGCGGCAGATACACCCGCACCACGTCGGCCTTCTTGTTGACCACCACGTCCAGGAACCCCGGATCCTGGTGCGAGAAACCGTTGTGGTCCTGCCGCCACACGTGCGACGACAGCAGGTAGTTCAGCGACGCCACCGGCCGCCGCCACGGGATCCGCCTGGCCGTCTGCAGCCACTTGGCGTGCTGGTTGAACATCGCGTCCACGATGTGGATGAACGCCTCGTAGCAGGTGAACAGGCCATGCCTGCCGGTCAGCAGATAGCCCTCCAGCCAGCCCTGGCACAGGTGCTCGCTCAGCACCTCCATGACACGCCCGTCAGGGGCCAGATGGTCGTCGCCGGGCAGCAGGATGGCGTTCCATGCCCGGTTCGTGGTCTCGAAGACGGCCGACAGCCGGTTGGAGGCGGTCTCGTCCGGGCCCATCAGCCGGAAGGTGCGCGGGTTGCGGGCGATGACGTCGCGCAGGAAACCGCCGAGGACGCGGGTGGGCTCGCTGGTCCGCGTGGCGGGCTCGGCCACCTCCACCGCGTAGTCCCTGAAGTCGGGCAGGCGCAGCGGGGTGAGGAGCTCGCCGCCGTTGGCGTGCGGGCTGGCGCTCATCCTGCGCTCTCCGCGCGGGACGGTCGCCAGCACCTCCGGCATCGGCCGTCCTTCGGAGTCGAACAGCTCCTCGGGCCGGTAGGAGCGCATCCACTCCTCCAGCAGCGCCAGGTGCTCGGGGTTCTCGCGCACCTGGGCGAGCGGCACCTGGTGGGCGCGCCAGGTGCCTTCGACCTGGACGCCGTCCACGACGGCGGGTCCCGTCCAGCCCTTCGGCGTCCGCAGCACGATCATCGGTGGCCGGCCGGCCTGCCCGTCCCTGAAGTCGCGGATCTGGTCGAAGACCACGTCGAGCGTCGCGGCCATCTCCTCGTGGGACGGGCCGACGACGTGCGGGCGGTAGCCGTACCCCTCCATGAGCTTCAGCAGCTCAGCCTCGGGGATCCGGGACAGCACCGTCGGGTTGGCGATCTTGTAGCCGTTCAGGTGCAGGATCGGCAGCACCACACCGTCCCGCGCCGGGTCGAGGAACTTGCCCGAGTGCCAGCTGGCCGCCAGCGGGCCGGTCTCCGCCTCACCGTCCCCCACCACGCAGGCGACCACCAGGTCCGGGTTGTCGAAGGCGGCGCCGTAGGCGTGCGCCAGGGAGTAGCCGAGCTCGCCGCCCTCGTGAATCGAGCCGGGCGTCTCCGGCGCGACGTGGCTGGGGACGCCGCCGGGGAAGGAGAACTGGCGGAACAGTCTGCGCATCCCCGCCTCGTCCTGCGAGACGTCCGGATACCGCTCGCTGTAGGAGCCCTCCAGCCAGGCGTGCGCCACCGCCGCCGGCCCCCCGTGCCCCGGGCCCACGACATAGACCATCTCCTGGTCACGCTCGGCGATGACCCGGTTGAGATGGGCGAAACAGAAGTTCAGCCCCGGTGTGGTCCCCCAGTGACCCAGCAGCCGGGGCTTGACGTGCTCCGGCCTCAACGGCTCCCGCAGCAGCGGGTTGTCCAGCAGGTAGATCTGCCCGACGGAAAGGTAGTTCGCCGCACGCCAGTAGGCGTCGATGTCCTTCATACCCGCCACACTCGTCCGGCCGCCGCCGCGTGGATAGGGACCTTGGTCCTCAACCGCGCCCCTCAACCGCGAGACATCTACTTGAATGAGAGTTGCTCGCCGCCGCAGACCGGGCCGACTTCCGCTTTCTCAAGGAGACGATCGAGGTCAGCGACTCCCTGCTGTCCCAGCACGTGCTCGTCCTCGAGGAGGCGGGCTACGTGAAGGTGTCCAAGGGCTTCGTGTGAAAGCGCCTGCCGGGGGCTCTCAGGCGGTGCGGACGACGGCGACCGGGCAGGCGGCGTGGTGCAGCACGCCCCTGCTGACCGAGCCGAGCAGCGCCCGCTCCACGGGGTTCCTGCCGTGGCTGCCGACGACCACCAGATCGGCCTGTGCCGACGCCTCGGTGAGCGCCTGCACCGGGTGCGCCTGCCTGACGTCCTCGACGACCTCGACCTCCGGGTGGCTCGCCCGGCAGGCGGCGATCGTCTCGGCGACGACCTTCAGCTGCCGCTCCCTGATCTCGTCCACGTCGTAGACGAGCCCGGGAGAGTAGACGTGCACCGGCAGCTCCCACGCGTGCAGCGCGCGCAGCCTGCTGCCGCGCAGCTTCGCCTGCTCGAACGCGTAGGCGAGCGCCGGCTCGCCGCCCGGCGCGTCGTCCACGCCCACCACGATCTCGCCCCGCGCCGGCTCCGGAGCGCCGCGTACCACGACCACGGGGCAGGGCGAGTGACCGGCCACGTGCATGCTGACCGAGCCGAGCAGCATGCCCGTGAAACCGCCCAGGCCCCTGCTGCCGACCACGACCTCGGCCGCCTGGCCCGCGGCCTCGACCAGGACGGCCGAGGGAGAGCCCTGGACCAGCCGCGTGTCCACCGTCACCTCGGGCCGGCGCGCCCGTACGACCGCCTCGGCCTCGGCCAGCAGCTTCTCCCCCGCCTGGATCAGGGTGTCCGGCCACTCCTGCGCCGGGAACGCCGCGATCTGGTACGGCCAGCGGTCCACCGCGTACACGATCCGCAGCGGTACGCCCAGACGCAGCGCGTCGTCGGCGCCCCACTCCACGGCGGCCTTCGCCGCGGCCGAACCGTCGAACCCAGCAATGATCATGGCTCCTCCTTCGTCTTCCCCATCGCACCGCCGAAGCCCCCGCCGTGACAGAGGCGAAGGTCCTCGAACAGGGAGGACCGAAGTAGGGTGATCCAGTGATCAGCGTCCTGGTGCTCAACACCGGCTCCTCGTCCTTGAAGTACGAGGTCATCGATGTCGAGAAGGGGACCCGGCTGAGGCGCGGGCTGACCGAGAACGTCGACGACCACGGGGCGGCGGTCTCGGCCATGTTGGAGTCCCTGGAGGACGTCAGGCCCAGGGCCGTCGGTCACCGCGTGGTGCACGGCGGCACCAGGTTCCGCGAGCCCGTCCTCGTCGACGAGCGGGTGGCGGCGGCGATCGAGGAGCTCACCCCCCTCGCGCCGCTGCACAATCCCGCCAACCTCACCGGCATCCGCCTCGTCGCCGCCGCCTATCCCGGGGTGCCGCAGGTGGCCGTCTTCGACACCGCCTTCCACCACACGCTGCCGGCCGAGGCGCACACCTATGCCGTCCCCCGCGACTGGGGCGTGCGGCGCTTCGGGTTCCACGGCACGTCCTGCGCCTACGTCTCACGCGAGGCGGCCCGGCTGCTCGGCCGGCCGCTCGACGAGGTCAACCTGATCGTGCTGCACCTGGGCAACGGCGCCAGCGCCACGGCCGTCGCGGGCGGGCGCAGCGTCGACACCTCGATGGGGCTGACGCCGCTGGAAGGCCTGGTGATGGGCACCCGCTCGGGCGACGTCGACCCCGCGCTGCCCGGCTACCTGTCCCGGGTCGCGGGCATGGACGTGCGCGACGTCGAGGACGCCCTCAGCCGCGACAGCGGCCTGCTGGCGCTGGCCGGAGCCGGTGACATGCGCCGCGTCAGGCAGGCGGCCGACGACGGCGATCCGGCCGCCGTGCTGGCCCGCCGGGTGTACGCCTATCGCATCCGCAAGTACGTCGGCGCCTACTACGCCGTCCTCGGCCGGGTCGACGCGATCGTCTTCACCGGCGGGATCGGCGAGCACGACGACGGCACGCGCGCGGCCGCGCTGTCCGGCCTGGACCGCCTCGGGATCGCCGTCTCACCGGAGCGCAACCAGGCCGGCGAGACCTTCGTCTCCCCGCCGGAGGCCGACGTGGCGGTCATGGTCGTGCCCACCGACGAGGAGTGGGAGATCGCCCGCCAGGTGATCGACGTGGTGGGCCGGGCCTGAGCCGGCGCTCAGCGGAAGATCGCCTGGTCCACGACGAACCAGATGAAGTCCTCGTCCTCCCATGAGCACCGCAGCTCGCCCGGGATCGTGAAGCCGCCGGACGTCGTCTCGGCCGCGCACGTGGCGGTGAACCTCTCGTAGCGATCCTCGTGCCAGCGGGAGAGGTGGACCGACTCCAGACGGCCGTCGGGCGCGACGGTCAGGGTCACGTCGTGGTCGTGGACGCGTGCGACGACCCGCCGCTCGTCGACCGGCTTCCACAGCAGCGCGGGGTCGAGCGCGACGGCGGGCACCATGACGAACTCGGCCGCCAGCCTGCCGAGCGCGCTGCGGGCCACGCCGGGGCCGTCGTCCGACATCACGGGGAAGAGGCCGAGCAGCCGCCACCGCATCTGCGCCGACCCGTCGAGGTAGCGGTCGAAGCCGGTCACCAGGTGGGTGCCGGCCGCCCAGACGTAGCCGGTCAGCGGGGCGAGCGCCTGCCGGGCGTGGAAGTCGCGCCAGGAGGTGCCGAGTTTGATCGCGCCGTGGCTGCCGAGCACGACGGAGGTCCGCAGGGGCGTGCCCGGCCGTACGGCGCGGGTGAGCCAGCGCCTGGCGGGGTCGGGGAGCGCGTGCGCCTCGGCGGGGTCGAACGGGCGCGGCTCGGGCGTCGGGGTCTGCAGGACGGCCCAGTCGCGTCTGGCCCGGTCGGTCAGGCCCGGCGGGGCCACGACGACGCTCATGACGGGTCCGCCTTGGGCGGCGCGGCGCGGTCTTCGGTCATGGCTCCATGGCACCGCGCGGACGGTGGCGCGGCTGGGGGCGAAGGTCCCCGATGGGCAGGACTTTCGTCCCGCCCGCGGGGTGCCGGGGCCGAACGCGGGGCCGGTGCCGTTGGTCCGCGCGGATAGGGCCCTTCGACCCTGCCCTTCTCTCCCGGACGGTCGCACCGTGGAGAAGGAAAGGAGGGCGTGACATGACCGAGCAGATCGTTGTCGGGACGGACGGCTCGCCGGACGCGGCCGTCGCGGTCGCATGGGCGGCCGGGGACGCCGAGCGCAAGGGGGCTCGGCTGCATGTCGTCCATGTCGTCGACTACGCCCGCTACAGCACGCCTCGTTTCTCGTCCATGAACCTGCAGGACGAACTGACGAAGGCCGGCCAGGCGCTGCTGGAGCACACTGCCATGGACGTGCGCGACAACCGGCCCGGCCTGGCGGTGACGACCCAGCTGGCCGTCGGGCATCCCGTGGCCGAGCTGAGCGTCCTGTCCGAGGACGCGGCCGAGCTGGTGGTGGGCACCCGCGGGCTGAACGCCCTGGCGGGCGCCGTCCTCGGCTCGGTGAGCCTGGGAGTCGTCAGCCATGCGCGGGGCGTGGTGGTCGTGGCGCGCGAGGCGCCGCCGGTCGGCGACGAGGTCGTGGTGGGGGTGGACGCCTCGGAGGCCAGCAGGCCCGCGCTGGCGCACGCCTTCACCGAGGCCGCGCGGCGCCGCGTGCCGCTGCGCGTCGTGCACGCGTGGCAGGTCCCCGTCCACTTCATCTCCTTCGACAGGGACGCGGCGCTCCAGGCCCAGACCCGCGCCCTGCGTGACCTGGTCGCCCCCTGGCGCGCGGAACGGCCCGACGTGGAGGTGATCGAGGACCTGGTGTGCGCTCCGCCGATCATCGCCCTGGTCACCGCCGCCAAACGGGCCGGCTTGCTCGTGGTGGGCAGCAGGGGCCGCGGTGGCGTGAAGTCCGCCGCGCTGCTCGGCTCGGTGAGCCACGGCGTCCTGCACCGCGCGCGCTGCCCGGTGGCCGTGGTCCGGTGATCTCGGGGTCCGGTGATCTCGCGGTCCGGTGATCTCCCTGGTGGGGTGGCCCGCGGGCGGCCGTCACCGCACGAGGACCGGGACCCGCTGCACCTGGTTGTTGGCCATGCCCTGGCGGTTCCACGGCTGCTCGACCGGCTGGACGTCGCCGGCGGCGTCGCGCGCCCTGACGCACAGCTCGTGGCGTCCCGGCTCCTGCGCGTGCCACGTCCACCGCCAGGACCGCCAGGCGTACCGGCCGGGTTGCGGATCCAGCTCGGCCGCCGACCAGGTTGCCCCGCCGTCGGCGCTGACCTCGACCCGCGTCACCGCTCCCCGCCCCGACCAGGCCCGGCCGATCAGCTCGTGGACGCCGCGGTCGACGACGCGCTCGCGGGTCTGGAAGTCGGGGAAGCCGGGAGGCCGCATGAGCGCACGCGGCCTGATCCTGGTCACCGGCTCGCCCACGTCGTCCGGTCCCTGCTTGATCCGGTACGCCGTGGCGTTCTGGAAGCCCTGGAACGGCGTGTCGAGCACCGAGACGCGCACGAGCCATTTCACCTGGGCCATGCCGTACCAGCCGGGCACCAGCAGGCGGACCGGGGCGCCGTGCTGCGGCGGCAGCGGCTGCCCGTTCATCGTGTGCACCAGCAGCACGTCCTCGCGCAGCGCCTCGGCCAGCGGCAGGCCGCGTGTGTAGTCCTGCTCGACGCCGCGTTCGACGCCGTGGTCGGCGCCGGTGAACGCCACGTCGGCGCCGCCGTCCCTGATGCCCGCCTCGCGCAGCAGCGGCGCCAGCGGGGTGCCTGTCCACTCGGCCGTGCCGACCGCCTCGTCCAGCCAGGGCTGGCTGATCGGCCGGGGGTCGAGCCGGGCCCGGCCGTTGCCGGCGCACTCCATGGTGACGCGCTGGGTGACCTGCGGCCTGGCCTGGAGCTCGGCGAGGTCGAGGGTCAGCGGCTGCCGGACGTGGCCGTCGATCCGCAGCCGCCACCCGCCGGGGTCGAGGTACGGGATGTCGTAGTGGATCAGCAGGTAGTGCAGGCCCACCGGGGTGACGTCGTAGCGCAGCGCCTCCAGCGGCATGCCGTGGTTGCGCGCCGCGAGCCGGAGTTCGTCCAGCGAGATGCCCTCGCCGGGATCCGCCACTCGCGCGGGTGGGCTCACCGATGTGTCGACAGTGGCCATGTCCACCACCCCTTGTCCCGTGCTACCCCCTCGGGCAAGCGGGTGTCCAGCTCCCGGACGGCAAATTCCCGGTCGACCGCGATCGGCCCGGGCGCCGTCAGCCGGTGGCGTCCTTGCGCGGGCGGACCACCGCGACGGGGCAGTGGGCGTGGTGGAGCAGGCCGTGGCTGACCGAGCCGAGCACGGCGGAGGCGAGCCCGCCCATTCCCCGGGAGCCGACCACGACCAGGGCGGCCGTCCGGGAGGCGTCGACCAGCGCGGCGACCGGATGCTCGCACAGGAACGACTCCTTGACCTCGATGTGGCCGTGCTCGTCCCGCCACCGCGCCACCCGCTTGCGCACCAGGTCGGCGGTGTCCTCGGCCACCCGGTCCGCGATGTCGCCGTAGCCGGTCGCGTACGGCGCGGTGACCGGCATCTGCCAGGCGTGCACGGTGTGCAGCCGGACGCCCCGCGCGAGCGTCTGCTCGAGCGCGTAGTCCAGGGCCGCCTCGGAGTGCTCCGACCCGTCGATGCCCACCACGATCTCGCCGTGCTCCGGCCGTTCCGGCTCGCGCACGATGACGACCGGCACGTCCGCGTGCCCGGCGACGGCGAGCCCGACCGAGCCCAGCAGCAGCGCGCCGAACCCGCCGAGCCCTCTGCTGCCCAGCACGATCGACTCGGCGGCGGCGGCCTCGCCCAGGAGCGTCTCGACGACGTGTCCGGGTAGCAGCTCCGTCGTCACCCGCACGCCGGGAGCGGCCAGGCGGGCCCGCTCGGCGTCGGCCGCCAGCGACTCCTGGCACGACACTGTCTGCTCCGGTACGCCCCAGCGTTCGCACACGTGGACGATCCTCAGTGCGCGCTTCCTGCGGCCCGCGTCGGCCGCGGCCCACTCGACCGCTCTCGACGCCGGCTGGGATCCGTCCGTCCCTGCGACGATCGTCTTCGTGTTCGTCATGGCGGCCTCCTTCTCCTCCCTCAGCCTGGCAGCCGCGTGGCCAGGCGGGAGGAGGCGGAGGTCCCCGAAGCGGGTGACCTTCGGCCCCTGGAGCGGGCGGCTACAGCGGCACGCTCCAGTGGATGCGGGTGCCGCCCGTGGCCGGCGAGCCGACCTCCATGACGCCACCGCACCGGGCGGCCCGCTCCTCGAGGTTGCGCAGCCCGCTACGCCTGCCCTTCTCCTGGATGCCGACCCCGTTGTCCTCGACGACGAGGGTCAGCGTGTCGTCGGCGACGATCACGCCGACGTCCGCCCTGGTGGCCTTGGCATGCCGTACCACGTTGGAAAGGGTCTCGCGCAGGACGGCGAGCAGGTGCTCGGCCACCTGCTCGGGAATCTGGTGATCCACCTGGCCTTCCATCCGCAAGCCCGGCATGAAGCCGAGGTGGCCGCGGGCGTCCTCGACCATCTCGACGATCTGGGCGCGGAGGCTGGGCGCCTCCGGCCCCCTGGAGACCTGGAGGGCGAAGATGGTCGAGCGGATCTGCCGGATCGTCTCGTCCAGGTCGTCGACCGCCTGCTGGACGCGCGCCGCCGCCTCCGGCCGCTCGACCATCCGCAACCCGCCCATCAGGGTCATGGCCGTGGCGAACAGCCGCTGGATGACCACGTCGTGCAGGTCCTTGGCGATGCGGTCGCGGTCCTCCAGCAGGCGCAGCCGTTCGGCGTCCCTGCGGGTCTCGGCCAGTTCCAGCGCGATGGCCGCCTGTCCGGAGAAGGCCATCATCATCGCCAGGTCACCGCGGGCGAACGGCAGCCGTCCTGGCCGTTTGACCATGGCGATGACGCCCCGCAAGGACTGCGGCGCGCCGAGCGGCACGACGAGCGCCGGGCCCGCGCCCAGCCGGCTGAGCGGCGACTCCGCCGGCAGGTGCCAGCTGATCTCGATCAACGGCTCGCCGGTGGTGAAGACATGGCCGGTGACGCTGCCGTCCACGGGAACCGAGGAGACGCGGAGATCATCGGCCTGCCGGCCTTCGGCGACCTCGATCGTCAGGTTCTGCCCGGCGTCGTCGGGCAGCATGACCAGGACGTCGTCGGCGTCGGTCATCGCCTTGGCGCTCGACGCCAGCATGCTGAGCACGTCGTGCGAGGCGGCTCCCGACAGCAGGCTGGTGGTGATCTCCGAGGAGGCCTGCAACCACGTCTCCCGGCGCCGCGTCTCCTCGTACAGCCGGGCGTTCTCCACCGCCACACCCGCCGCCGT
>NZ_JBEXMT010000030.1:0-130038 GCF_040610675.1 Nonomuraea sp. NPDC003804 | reverse complement strand
GTGCAGCCCCCGGGCGAAGCGGTGCGCGGCCGCCATCGGCCCGCCGGTGTGCGAGCTCGACGGCCCGATACCGATCTTGAAGAGGTCGAAGACGCTGATCGCCATTGATGCATCCCAACTCTCGGGGGGTGAATGCCGGGGCCCGGACGGACCCCGGCGGGTGTGTCAGTTGTCGCCTGACGTGAGCGCGGTGTACTCCTCCGCGCTCAGCAGGTCCTCGGGGTCGCCGGACACGCGCACCCTGAACATCCAGCCCTCGCCGTACGGCTCGCTGTTGACCAGGTCGGGCTTGTCCACGACGGCCTGGTTGACCTCGACGACCTCGCCGGAGACAGGGGCGTAGATCTCGCTCACGGACTTGGTCGACTCGACCTCGCCGATCGAGTCACCGGCGTCGAACGTCGCACCGACCTCGGGCAGCTGCACATAGACCACGTCGCCCAGCGCCTCGGCGGCATAGGCCGTGATGCCCACCGTCAGGGTCAGGCCGTCGTCGAGTCCGGCGACCCACTCGTGCTCCTTGGTGTAGCTCAGATCGTCGGGAATGCTGCTCACTTGTTCCTCCTGTAGAAAGGCAGCTCAACCAGGTCCACGCCCTCTTGGCTGCCCCGGATGTCAACGGCCAGACCTTCTTCTATCCCAGTGTCCACGTACGCCATCGCGATGGGCTTGCCGAGGGTCTGCGACGGCGCGCCGCTGGTCACCTCGCCCACGACGGCCCCGTCACTGGTGACAGGGAACCCATGGCGAGGGACCCTGCGACCCGTCGCGACCAGGCCGACGAGGCGGCGGCGCGGCGGGACGTCCTTGACCTGCTCGAGCGCGGCCCTGCCGACGAAGTCGCCGGGCTTGTCGAACTTCACCACGCGGCCGAGGCCGGCGTCGAAGGGCGTGAGCGAGACGCCGAGCTCGTTGCCGTACAGCGGCATGCCGGCCTCGAGGCGGAGCGTGTCACGGCTGGACAGGCCGGCGGGCATGATCTCGTACGGCTCGCCGGCCTTGGCCAGCGCGTGCCACAGCGCGACGGCGTCGGCGTTGGCGACGAAGAGTTCGAAGCCGTCCTCGCCGGTGTAGCCGGTGCGGGCGATGAGCGCCTCGGCGCCGGCGACCGTGCCGGGCAGGCCGGCGTAGTACTTCAGGCCCGCGAGGTCGGCGTCGGTGAGCGTGGCGAGGATCTCCTGGGCGCGCGGGCCCTGGATCGCGATGAGCGCGTACTGGTCGGAGCGGTCGTCGACGACCGCGTCGAAGCCCTCGGCGCGCTCGGTGAGCCGCTCGGCGACCATGGGGTAGTTGGAGGCGTTGGCGACGACCATGTACTCGTCGTCGGCCAGGCGGTAGACGATGAGGTCGTCGAGGACCCCGCCCTGCTCGTTGACGATCATCGTGTAGCGGGCGCGGCCGGGCGCGAGCACGGACAGGTGGCCGACCAGCGCGTAGTCGAGCGCCTCGCCGGCCTGCGGGCCGGTCACGAAGATCTCCCCCATGTGGGACAGGTCGAACAGCCCGGCCCGCTCGCGTACGGCCTTGTGCTCGGCGGACTCGCTCCCGTAGCGCAGCGGCATCAACCAGCCGGCGAAGTCGGTCAGCGTCGCGCCGAGACTCTCGTGTACGTCTCGTAGCGGTGTCGGTCGGGACATTGTTCGCACCTCAGGATGGGTTGGATGCCAGGATCCTCCCCCTCTGTCATCGGTGCCTGAGAGCTTCACCCGGTTTTGCCGGACTTTCACCTTCGGCGAGGCCCCGCAGGCCTGCTTTCCAGAGGTCACCTTGCCCGCGCGGTCCTTTGCCTTGAGAGGTTCGCGGGGAGTGCTTGCTCCTTCAGGGGTCCTGGCCGGGTGCCAGGACGCTCTCCCGCGTGGGTTCATCGGTGTCCGTAGGCAAGACTAGTACGGATCCGGCCATCAAGGGAAAGGTGCGGGCGGGGGGACTCGAACCCCCACAGTGTCACCACCAACAGGACCTAAACCTGCCGCGTATGCCGATTTCGCCACGCCCGCGCAACCGCCATCAGCTTAGCGCCCGGGCCGGGGCCGAGATACTCGTTTGCGATCAAGCCCGCGGACTTGATCGCAAACCTCAGGCCAGGCCGAGCTTCTTCTTCAGACCGGCCACGTGGCCCGTCGCCTTCACGTTGTAGAGCGCCTGCTCGATCTTCCCGTCGGGGCCGATGACGAAGGTCGAGCGGATCACGCCGACGACCTCCTTGCCGTACAGCTTCTTGGCGCCGTACGCGCCGTAGGCCTTGTGGATCTCCAGGTCGACGTCGGACAGCAGCGGGAAGGTCAGCGCGTCGCGCTCGACGAACTTCACCAGCTTGTCGGTCTTGTCCTTGGAGACGCCGAGAACGACGAAACCCTCGTCGGTCAGCTGACCGAGGTTGTCGCGGAAGTCGCACGCCTGCTTGGTGCATCCGGGCGTCATGGCGGCGGGGTAGAAGTACAGGATGACGCGCTTGCCGCGGTAGGCGTCGAGAGAGACGGCGCCGCCGTCGGCCGCGGGGAGCGTGAAGTCCGGAGCGGCGTCTCCTGGCTGGAGCTTGGTTTCGGTCACGGGCTCAACCTAACCCCAATCGGAGGGACACGTTTCGCCCGCCGTGCGGTACGGCGGCGCGACCTGACAGACTGATCACCCTGAGAAAGGAGAGCCATGGCCGAGACCGACCCTGAAGAGCTGGAGCGCAGGATCACCCGGACGCGCGCCGAGCTCGCGCGGACCGTTGACGCCATCGCCGACCGGGTGAGCCCCAAGCGGGTGGCCCAGCGCAGCATGGACGAGGTCAAGTCGAGGGCCGAGCACTTCGTGGCGTCGGTCGGCGATCTCGTGGGGGTGACGCCGCGGCCGGTGCGCTACGACGACGACGCCGGGGACCTGTGGGAGGACGAGCGGCCTGTCGGCTCGGCGCTGATCGCCGTGGGCGCGGTGCTGGTCGTGGGCGCGGCGATCGTCCTGTGGCGCCGGCGCCGCAGGCGCTGACGGGCAGGCGTCACCGGCCCGCCGGGCGCCCCGCGAGGGGCCGGAGGACGGGCGCCACGCACCCTCGCGGGCGCCGAGCCGGAGGGTGGCGGGTCAGAGGAAGGTCCTGCCTTCACCCCGGTAGGTCGGGACCTCCTCGACGACCTTGTCACCCTCGACCAGCAGCAGGCTCGCGAACCGCTCGCACAGCTCGCCCGACTTGGCGTGGCGGAACCACACCCTGTCGCCGACGCGCAGGTCCTCGGCGGGCTGGCCGAGCAGCGGGGTCTGCACCTCGCCCGCGCCCTCGTCGGAGGAGTAGCGCAGCCCCGGCGGCAGGTACGGCTGGGGCAGCCGCGACGGCCCCGGCGCCCCTGAGGCCAGGTAGCCGCCGCCGAGCACGGTCACCACGCCGAGCCCTGGACGCCGGACGACCGGAAGGGCGAACAGCGCGGCGGGACGGCCGCTGAAGCCCCGGTAGAAGTCGAAGAGCCTGGGGTGGAAGAAGCCCGAGCCGGCCGCGCACTCGGTGACGGCCTTCTCCCTGACCGTGCGGTCGACGCTGCCGGTGCCGCCGCCGTTGACGAACTCGAGGTCGGCGACCTGCCTGACGGCGTTGACGATGCGGCCGCGCCGTACGATCAGCTCGCGGGCCGAGCGGGCCTGCATCAGCCTGATGGCGCGGGCGAAGGCCGCGTTGCCGGGCGGGTCGTCGCCGACGCCCGCGATCTGCGCCTCGTAGGCCATGAGGCCGACCAGGCGGAAGGCCGGCCGCTTGGCGATCTCGGCGGCCAGGTCGGCGGCGTGGGCGGGTTCGCGGACCGGGGAGCGCAGGGCGCCGGCGCGGAAACGCCCGCCGAGGGCGACGTATCCGGCGTCGATGTCGAGGCAGAGCCGCAGGACCGGGCCGCCTGCCGGCACCGCCGACTCGATGAAGTCGAGGTGCTCGGCGGAATCGACCATGAGCGTGATCTCCCGCACGGCCCGCTCGGTGGCGGCCAGCGCCGCCAGCGCCGTCCTGTCGGCGGTGGGATAGGCGACCAGCACGTCGCTGAACCCCTGCTCGACCAGCCACAGCGCCTCGGGCAGGGTGAAGGCCATGACGCCGCTGAAGCCGTCCATGGCGAGGATGCGTTCGAGGACGGGGCGCGAGCGGACCGACTTGCTCGCCACCCTGATCGGCTTGCCGCCGGCTCTGCGGACCAGGCCCGCCGCGTTGGCCCGCAACGCCTCCAGATCGAGGATGGCGAAGGGCGGCTCGAACGCGGCGGTGGCCCTGTCGTAGCGCTGGCGGTCGTCCATAGAAGCAGGGTAATACCGATGTTCGCCGGCAAAGATCCGGCAAACCGGCGGCGGGGAAGGGCTTTGTGGCGCGGCGGCCCCCTGTACCTCTGTCGGTGTGATGACAACACTCCAGGACCGCCTGCCTGGTGGAGCCGCTCCGAGCGAGCACGAGACGCCCCGCCGCAGGGCGTCCAGGGTGCTCAGACCGGCACGAACCCCCGCCGGTGTGGCGGTGGCCTTCACGACGTCGGCCGGGCTGACGCTGCTCGCCGCCGAGGTCCTCGCCGGGCTGTTGGGCGGCGGGCTCGGCCTGCTGCCTGTCGACCAGGTGCTCGCCCTGGCCGCCCGCACCGCGTGGTCGGACCCGGAGCTGATGCTGGGCGCGGTCGGCGTGGCCGGCACCGGCCTGGTGCTGCTGGGGCTCGCCCTGGTGCCGGGCCGGTCCAGGCTGGTGCCGCTGGAGACCGCCGACCCGCGGATCGTCATGGGCGTCACCAGGTCGGGCCTGCGCAGGACGCTCAGGGCCGTCGCCGAGGACGTCGACGGGGTGCGCAGCGTGCGGGTACGGCTGCGCCGCCGGCAGATCGAGGTCACGGTCGTCTCCGACGCCGAGCGCACGGGCGAGATGCTGCGCAGGACCGGGGCCGCCGTCGGCGAGCGGCTGAACGGGCTCGGCGCGATGTGCGCGGGCGAGGTCGTGGTGCGGCTGCGCCGGAAGGGGCTGTGATGCGGCAGTACGGCGGCAACAGGATCGGGCTCGGTGTCGTCGGTGGTGTCCTGCTCGGCCTGGGCGGCTACGCCTACCTGCGGGGGGGTGGCGAGCTGGGGACCCGCAGGAACGCCAGGGTCCTGGAGGACGACGTCGCCGGCTACGTCGCCGCGCATCCGTGGGTCTCGTGGCTGCTCGCGCTCGTGCTGGTCTTCGCCGCCCTGCTGGCCTTGCGGTGGCTGCTCATCGCGCTCGGCTGGGGCAGGCTCGGCAACCGCTCGGGCACGGGGACGGCGCTGCTGTGCGTGGGCCTGAAGGACGTGGACGGCATCAGCCGTACGGCGGTGCGGGTCGTGGGCCAGGACCGGCTGCGGATCGCGGTGACCTGCCCCGCCCTCGCCGACGTGGGCGCCGTGGTGACCAAGCTGAACCGCGAGGTCGTCGGCAGGGTGCGCCGCGACGTGGGTGTCGACGACATGGGCGCGATCGTCCGCGTCCACGTCCGCCGCTGACCCGATTGGGTCTTACTGGAAAGCTTCTTTACTTTTAAGCTCGCGGTGTGGACCTTGAGGTTCGTCACCTGAGGGTGCTGTGCGCCATCGCGGACACGGGAAGCATCTCGAAGGCCGCCGCGACCATGGGCATGTCGCAACCCGGCATCGCCGCGCAGCTGCGCAGGATCGAGCGGATGGTGGGCGGGCCGCTGTTCGACCGCTCGCACGACGGCGTCCGGCCGACCCCGCGGGGCGAGTGGTTGCTGACGCGGTCACGGTCCCTGCTCCCGGCCTTCGACGAGCTCCAGCGTGACGCCGCCCGCTACGCCTCGCCGCCGGGCGGCCCGCTGCGCATCAGGGTGGGGTGCGCCCCGACCCGGCTGGCCATCTACCTGGCGCGCAGCCTGGACGGGCTGCTTCCGGGGGCGGAGATCAGCCTGCGCACCGAGGCCACCCTGGACCCGTTGCCGGGGCTGCTCGAGAGCGAGCGGATCGAGCTGGCCACGCTCGACGACTACCCGGGACACGAGCTCGTCCCGCCGCGGGGCACCCGCTACGCGGTGATCGCCACCGAGCCGCTGTTCGTCGGCCTGTCCTCCCGGCATCCTCTCGCGGGCGCGGAGGAGGTGGAGCTGGGCGACCTCGCGCAGGAGGACTGGGCGCAGCCGTCGCTGCTGGAGTCGGGGCCGCGCGAGCACATGGCGGCGACCTGCGCCGAGCACGGCTTCACGCAGCGAGCCACCTTCGCGGTGAACCTGGAGGTGGCGCTCGACCTGATCGGGGAGGGCAGGTGCGTCGGGCTGTTCCAGGCCACCGCGCCCGCCAGGGACGGCATCGTGATCAGGCCGCTGCGCGGTGCCCCGCTGCGCTTCCGCCACCTGCTGGGGTGGCACGAGAAGGGCCCGCTGGCGGCGCTGGCCGGCGATCTGGTGCAGACGGTGACCAAGACGTACTGGAGCGAGGCCCGGCGGGCGCCCGTGTATCAGGCCTGGTTGAAGCGCCACGGCCGCATATAACGTCAAATTATAGGAAAATGTTGGCTTACTAAGCCTTTTACTCTCGCGGTCAACTTGGGACGACTCCTCGCCCGACACCCCTAAGGAGCACGAGAGTGAAACCCACCCTCCGGCTGGGTGCTGCCGCCATGCTCGCGCTGGCACTGGTCGTGACCACGACCGCGGCGGCGGACCCGCCCACCCCCGCCGAACGCCGCACCGCCGCGTCGGCCGCCCAGAGCGCCCTCCTGGCCCACTCCGAGGCCCTGTTCGCCACCGCCGACGACGAGTTCGCGCTCGTCTCCTCGGTCGGCGGCGTGCGCGGACAGCAGTACCTGACCTACGCCCGCACGCACGCGGGCCTGCCCGTCTACGGCGGCGACGTCGTCATCGTCACCGACGAGTCGGGCCAGGTCGTCCACCAGGTGACCACAGGCCAGCGCGCCGAAGCGGCCGCTCCCGCCACCCCCACCGTGACCGCCGAGCAGGCCGCGCTCGCCGCCCGCAAGCGGGTGCCCACGGTCTCCGGCGTCGGCACCCCCACCCTCGCGATCCACGCCGCCGGCGAGCGGCCCCGGCTGGCCTGGGAGGTGGTCGTCGAGGGGAGGACCGCCAAGGCGCCCAGCAAGCTGCACGTCTACGTCGACGCGTCGACCGGCCAGATCGTCGACGAGTGGGACGAGGTGCGCGCGGGCACCGGCAACAGCTACTACAACGGCAACCCCGTCCAGATCGCCACCTCGCCGTCGTACTCGATGGTCGACCCGACCCGGCGCGGCCTCCAGTGCGGCGGCCAGAACGGCCAGGCCTACACCGGCACCGACGACACCTGGGGCAACGGCACCGGCACCAACCTGGAGACCGCGTGCGTCGACACGCTGTTCGCGGTCCAGAAGGAATGGGACATGCTGCGCGACTGGCTCAGCCGCGACGGCATCGACGGCCGCGGCGGCGGCTTCCCCGCGCGAGTCGGCCTGGCCGAGGTGAACGCCTACTGGACGGGCTCCTACACCAGCTTCGGCCGCAACTCCGCGGGCACGCAGCAGCTCACCGCGATGGACGTGGTCGGCCACGAGTACGGCCACGGCATCTTCCACACCACGCCCGGCGGTCCCGGCAGCGGCAACGAGACCGGCGGCCTGAACGAGTCGACCGGCGACATCTTCGGCGCGCTGACCGAGCACTACGTCAACGAGCCCGCCACCCTCGACCCGCCCGACTACCTGGTGGGCGAGGAGGTCAACCTGAGCGGCTCGGGGCCGATCCGCAACATGTACAACCCGTCGGCGCTCGGCGATCCCAACTGCTTCCGGCTGCCCGCCCCCGAAGTGCACGCGGGCGCGGGGCCGCAGAACCACTGGTTCTACCTGGTGGCGGAGGGCACCAACCCGCAGGGCAAGCCGGCCAGCTCGCGGTGCGACAACGGCCCGGCGATCACCGGTATCGGCATCCGCAAGGCCGGTGAGATCTTCATGAGCGCGCTGAACACCAAGACGCTCCCGTGGACCCACGCCAAGGCCCGCGTCGCCACGCTCAACGCGGCCAAGACCCTGTACCCGGGCAGCTGTGTGGAGTTCAACGTCGTCAAGGAGGCCTGGTCCGGCGTCAGCGTGCCGGCGCAGGCGGGCGAGCCGGCCTGCCAGCAGGGCAGCGACTTCACCGTGGCGCTCGACCCCGCCTCGCGCACGGTGGAGCCGGGTCAGCAGGCGACCACGACCGTGCGGACGACCGCGATCGGCGCCGCCCAGTCGATCACCCTGGGCACCGGCACGCTGCCGTCCGGCGTGACGGCGGCCTTCTCCCCCGCCACCATCACGGCGGGGCAGACCTCCACGCTGACCCTGTCCACCTCCTCGGGCACCCCGGTCGGCGCCCACTCCGTCACCGTCATGGCCGACGGCACGGACGTCGACAGGCAGGCGGCCTTCACGCTGACCGTCGGCTCACCGCCCGGCCCCGGCACGCCCGACATCCCGGTGGCCAACCTCACCGCGCACCTGAGCCAGCTGCAGAGCATCGGCCCGCGCCCCTCGCCGAGCACCGGCTACACCTCGGCGCTCACCTACATCAGGGGCAAGCTCGACGCGGCCGGATACGCCACCCAGGTGCAGAACTTCACCTACGGCGGCAGGACCCACCAGAACCTGATCGCCGACTGGCCCGGCGGCCCGGCCGGCCAGGTGGTCATGATGGGCAGCCACCTCGACAGCGTCTCCGCGGGGCCCGGCGTCAACGACAACGGCACCGGCTCCTCCTCGCTGCTGGAGCTGGCCCTCACGCTGGCCGGCCGTAACCCCACCCTGACCAAGCACGTGCGTTTCGCCTGGTGGGGCGCCGAGGAGCTGGGGCTGCGCGGCTCGCAGTACTACGTGCAGACCAGCGGCGTGTCCGGCATCGAGGCCTACCTGAACTTCGACATGACCGGCTCGCCCAATCCGGGCTATTTCGTCTACGACGACGACGCGCAGTTGCAGCGCCTGTTCAACGACTACTACGCGGGCATCGGCGTGCAGACCGAGATCGAGACCGCGGGCGACGGGCGCAGCGACCACGCCCCGTTCAAGGACGCGGGCGTCAGGGTCGGCGGGGTCTTCACCGGCGCCGAGGCGGTCAAGACGACGGCCCAGGCGGCCAAGTGGGGCGGCACCGCCGGGCAGGCGTTCGACCGCTGCTACCACTCCGCGTGCGACACCTACCCGGCCAACGTCAGCACCACGGCGCTCGACCGCAACGCCGACGCCGCGGCCTACGTGCTGTGGAAGCTGGCCGTCGGCGGCGGCGCGGCCGACGACTACACGGTGACGCTGAACCCGTCGTCGGCCACCGTGCAGCCGGGGCAGACGGCCACGGCCACGCTGTCCAC
This sequence comes from Nonomuraea sp. NPDC003804, assembly GCF_040610675.1. Classification (NCBI taxonomy): domain Bacteria; kingdom Bacillati; phylum Actinomycetota; class Actinomycetes; order Streptosporangiales; family Streptosporangiaceae; genus Nonomuraea; species Nonomuraea sp. NPDC003804. The sequence goes on along the minus strand of NZ_JBEXMT010000030.1, from coordinate 120,741 downwards.
CCAGGTCACCTCGGGCAATCCGCAGAGCGTCACGCTGTCGGCGGCCGACGTGCCCAGCGGGGTCACCGTCACCGTCGACCCGCGGACGATCACTTCGGGCCAGACGGCGACGGTGACGATCGCCACGGCCTCGGGTACGGCGCCGGGGACGTACCCGATCACCATCAACGCCGACGGCACCGCCGCCGACCACTCGGCCCGCTTCACGCTGACGGTCGGCGGCGGCGGGGAGACCACGTGGGCGGCGTGGACGCCGTACGCGGTGGGGGACGTGGTCAGCTACCACGGCGTCCGGTACCGCTGCCGGATCGCCCACACCTCGCTGCCGGGCTGGGAGCCGCCCAACGTGCCGGCTCTCTGGCAGCCCGTCTGATCCGTTCCTCTCCGTAAGGCGAGCGCGTCCGTACGGCAAGCGGGTTGGCGGCGACCGGGGTAGCCGGTGGCTGTACGGCAAGCGGGCGGGCGGCCACCGGGGTAGCCGGTGACCGCCCGCCCATCCCGCGCACTCCGCAGAAGAACCGGCATAATCCCCCATATGCCACGAAGGCCCCTCCTGGCGCTCCTGTACCTGGCCCCCGCCTTCGTCCTGGCCGCCACGGTCGTCGTCACCAGGACCGTCACCACTCGGCTGGTCGGCCTACGGGCTGCGCTGGTCGATCTTCGACTCCGTCGAGGTGGTCGCGGTGAAGGGGCCGGGCCCGGGCTTGACTGGGGGCACAACCCTCGGGGCGTGCGGGTAGCCGGTCAGCCGGTAGGCGTCGGCTTGACCGTGGGCACACCGCTCGGTGGCGGCACCACGGTGACGGAGGTGGTCGGCATGGGCGACGGCAGCGGCGGGCGGGCGTACGGGTAGGTGCAGGTCCGGCCGCGCGGGGTGGACCAGCACTCGGCGGGCGGCTCCAACCGGTACCCTTCGGGGCCGCCGAAGCGGTGCCCGCCATGGTCTTCCCAGCGGGCCGTCCGGGGACGGTCGCCGTGGTCGGCGACGCGGAACAGGATCGCCACGGCGGCGCCGCCGAGAACGCCGCCGGCCAACAGGCCGATGAGCCCGGCGCCGATGATCTGGGCGTGCTTCTGCCGGACGAACCCGGCGAAGGTCTCCTGCGGCGGAGGCGGCGGGGACGGCGGAGGCGGTGATGGCGGCGGAGGCGGAGGCGGTGGTCCTGCCTGCGACGCGCCGGAGGCGGGTGGTGGGGCGCTCTCGGGGTCCGGGCCGCGCGGTGCTTCCTCTTCACCGCGCGGCCCTGCGGCGCGATCATGATCCGCCATCACGATCTCCCTTTACTCGCCCAGAGGGCGCTCCCACCGATGACAATGCCGGATGCCCCATAAATACCGCGTAAATCCGGCATACGACCAGGGTCGTACATCAGCCTCCGACTCCAGGCGGAAGGGCGGCCCCGTGGCGATACGTACAGTGATGGAGTGTTCGGCAAGATTCGAGCCTGGTCGCAGCATCGCCGCATGCTCACGGACGTCCTGTGGGTCACCCCCCTCATCGCGCTGTGCGCCGCCCTGGCGGTCTCCTACACCCAGCCCACGGTCCGTCCACCGATCGACCTGGTGGGTTACCTGGTCCTGACGGCGACGCTCGTGGTGCCGCTGTTCTGGCGCAACAGCCATCCCCGCACCGTGTTCGCCCTCGTCTCTCTGATCAGCTTCGCGCAGTGGCTGACCGAGGTCCCCGCCTTCCCCGCCAACAGCGCGGTGCTGGTCGCGATGTACGCCATGGCCAGCCACTGCACGTTCAAGTGGGCGCTGGCGGCGGGCCTGGTCTCCGAGCTCGGCATCTTCCTGGCCCTGTCCCAGTGGGACACCGTCAGCCTCGGCATGTTCCTGAGCTGCTCGTTCTTCGTGGTCATGATCTGGCTGACCGGCATCTACGCCAACACGCGCCGCCGCTACCTGGAGGGTCTGGAGGAGCGGGCCGAGCGGGCCGAACGCGAACGCGACCAGCAGGCCAGGATGGCGGCGGCGGCCGAGCGGGCCAGGATCGCCAGGGAGCTGCACGACGTGGTCGCGCACAACGTCAGCGTGATCATCGTGCAGGCCGACGGGGCGAGCTACGCCATCGACACCGATCCCGAGCTGGCCAGGCAGGCCGTCCACGCGATCTCGAAGACCGGTCGCGAGGCGCTGGCGGAGATGCGGCGCCTGGTGGGCGTGCTGCGCGAGAACGCCGCCGACCCGGCGGGCGAGGCCGCCGACTACACCCCGCAGCCCGGTCTGGCCCAGCTGGAGGAGCTGGTGCGCGGCTCCAGCCTGCCGGTGGACCTGCGCGTGAGCGGCACCCCGCAGGACCTGCCGGAGGGCGAGCAGCTGGCGATCTACCGGCTGGTCCAGGAGGCGCTGACCAACACCCTCAAGCACGGCGGGCCCGGCGCGAGGGCCACGGTGGAGATGGAGTACGGCAGGGGCGAACTCGTGGTCCGTATCACCGACAACGGCAGGGGCGCCGCCGCTCCACGCGGCGTGGGCGGCCACGGCCTGCTCGGCATGCGGGAGCGGGTCTCCATGTACGGCGGAGCCGTCCAGGCCGCCCCCCGCCCGGGCGGCGGCTTCGAGGTGCTGGCCAGGCTGCCGGTGGCCGCATGATCCGGGTCATGCTGGTCGACGACCAGGAGCTGCTGCGCGCCGGTTTCCGGATGGTGCTCGGCGCCCAGCCCGACATCGAGGTGGTGGCCGAGGCCGGCGACGGCGTCTCGGCGCTGGAGCTGCTGAAGGAGGTCGAGGTCGACGTCGTCCTCATGGACGTGCGCATGCCGAGGATGGACGGCGTCGAGGCGACCAGGCTGATCGACGGCCCGAAGGTGCTCATCCTGACCACGTTCGACCTGGACGAGTACGCCTACTCGGCGATCAAGGCGGGCGCCTCCGGCTTCCTGCTGAAGGACGTGCCGCCGTCCGATCTGGTCAGCGCGATCCGCTCGGTGCACAACGGCGACGCGGTGATGGCGCCCAGCGCCACCCGCCGGCTGCTCGACAGGTTCGCCGGGCAGCTGACCGCCGAGCGGCTGCCCGACGGCAGCCTGCTGACGGCCAGGGAGCACGAGGTCATGATGCTGGTGGCGCGCGGCCTGTCCAACACCGAGATCGCCGAGCGGCTGGCGCTGGCGGAGGCGACGGTGAAGACGCACCTGGGCAGGGTGCTGGCCAAGCTGGGGGTGCGCGACCGGGCGCAGGTCGTGGTCTACGCCTACGAGGCGGGGCTGATCGTGCCGTCCGACCGGTCGCCGGAGCGGAGCCCCGACCGGCTCGCACCGCGCATCCCGGATCGGCCGAAAGGCTGATACGGGTCATCTCAGGTGTGACGGGAAGTCCCTCCTCGGGTCCCAGGGAATGCGGTTGTTCCGCCCATAGCGTCTTGTGCGTGACAGCGACACAGATATCTCTACGGCCCGCCGTGGTGGCCACCGGACTGACCAAGACCTACGGGGAGGGCGACACGCGGGTCCACGCGCTGCGCGGCGTGGACGTCTCCTTCGCCACCGGCGCCTTCACCGCGATCATGGGCCCGTCGGGCTCGGGCAAGTCGACGTTGATGCACTGCCTGGCCGGGCTCGACACGGTCACCGGCGGCCACGTCCACATCGGTGACGTCGAGCTGACCGGTCTCGGCGACAAGCAGCTCACCCTGCTGCGCAGGGACCGGATCGGCTTCATCTTCCAGGCGTTCAACCTGCTGCCGACGCTGACCGCCGAGGAGAACATCCGGCTGCCGCTGGAGATCGCCGGACGCCAGGCCGACACCGTGCTGTTCGACCGGGTCATCGAGACCGTCGGCCTGAAGGACAGGCTCGGCCACCGGCCGACCGAGCTGTCCGGCGGCCAGCAGCAGCGCGTCGCCGTCGCCAGGGCACTGATCAGCAAACCGCAGGTGATCTTCGCCGACGAGCCGACGGGCAACCTCGACTCGCGCAGCGGCGCCGAGGTGCTGTCGTTCCTGCGCACCAGTGTCCGCGAGCTCAACCAGACCATCGTGATGGTCACCCACGACCCCGTCGCCGCCTCCTACGCCGACCGTGTCGTCTTCCTGCGCGACGGCCAGTTGGTCAGCGAACTGGCCCAGCCTACGCCCCAGTCGGTTCTCGACACGCTGATGAGGCTGGAAGCCAAGTGATCAAGACGACCCTCGCAAGCCTGCGGGCGCACAGGCTGCGCCTGCTGCTCACCTCGCTGGCGATCACCCTGGGCGTGGGCTTCATCGCGGGCACGTTCGTTCTCACCGACACCATCGAGGCCGGGTTCGCGCAGAAGGTGACGTCGGACGCCGAGAAGGTGGCGGTCGCCGTCCTGCCGAAGCCGGGCGAGAAGGCGCTGCCCGGGCCGCTCCTCGACCGGCTGCGCGACCTGGACGGCGTGACCGACGCCCAGGGCCAGGTGCGCGGCAACGCCCCGCTGCTGGGCAGGAACGGCAAGACGATCGGGGACCTGCCGACCACCGCGATCTCGGTCACCGACCGGACCACGATCACGGACGGCACCGCCCCTGCGGGCGCCGACCAGGCGGTCGTCGACGAGAACACCGCGCGCAAGCAGGGGTTCAAGGTCGGCGACACGGTCACGGCGCTCGACCGCAAGGGCGCCAAGCAGTCCTTCAAGCTCGTCGGCCTCTTCGACGTCGGCCTGGACCAGGAGCTCGGCTACACCGGCGCGGTCGGCTTCACCACCGAGACCGCCCAGCGCATGACGGGCGAGAAGGGCTTTCGCGAGATCGACCTGACCGGTGACGACCCCGCCGCGCTCAAGAAGGCCGTCACGGCGGCCGTCGGCCGGGAGTACGAGGTCGCGACCGGCTACGAGCTGGCCGCGGCGTTGGCGAAGCGCAACGGCGTGCAGATCGAGTTCATCAAGCTCGGCCTGCTGATCTTCGGACTGATCGCGATGATGGTGGCCGCTCTGGTCATCTACAACACCTTCAACATCCTGGTCGCGCAGCGGACGCGGGAGATGGCGCTGCTGCGCTGCATCGGCGCGACGCGCGGCCAGGTGTTCGGCTCGGTGCTGCTGGAGTCGGTGGCGGTCGGCCTGGTCTCCTCCGTGCTCGGTCTGGCCGTCGGCTACGGCCTGGGCGCGGGCGCGATGGCCGTGCTGCGCGGCATGGACGCGCCGCTGCCCACCGGGCTCGGCCCGTCGCTGGCCCCCATGACGATCGGCATCGGGCTCGCGGTGGGCCTCGTGGTGACCGTGGGCGCGGCCCTGCTGCCGGCCCGCTCGGCCACCGGCGTAGCGCCTATCGCGGCGCTGCGCAGCCAGAGCGAGGAGCAGACCTTCCGCGCGGGCGTGGTCCGCGTGGTCGTCGCGGCGCTCCTCCTGCTGGCGGGGGCGGGCGCGACCGGCGCCGCGGTGTTCATGGCGCCTGGACAGCAGGTCTCGCTGTTCGTCGCGATGGGCGGCTGCTCGCTGATCTTCCTGGGGGTCCTCGTCCTGGGTCCCGTGCTGGTCAGGCCGCTGAGCAGGCTGGTCGGCCAGATACCCAAGGTGCTCTTCGGCGTGCCGGGACGGCTGGCCGTCGACAACTCGGGCCGCAACCCCAAGCGGGCGGCCACCACCACGATCGCGCTGACCATCGGCGTGACGCTGATGACGGTCATCTCGGTGATGACCGCCTCGACCAGGGTGACGATGGCGGCCAAGCTCGACTCGCAGTTCCCCGCCGACTACCTGGTCTCCACCCAGGAGCGCGAGGCGGCGATCCCCCGCTCGGTCGCCGAGACGCTGCGGGCCAGGCCCGAGTTCGACTCCGTCCTGCAGATCCGCGACACGACCGCGAAGGTGGGCAAGAACGACAGCGTGGTCGGCACGTTCGCGGGCCCCGCCAAGCTGCAGCCGCTCGGCCCCGGCGAGGTCGCCCTCTCCGGGAGTCTCGCCAAGGAGTGGGGGCTCAGGAAGGGCTCTCCCCTCCAGCTCACCACCGAACGCGAGGGCACGGTGACGCTCAAGGTCGGCCAGTTGATCGACGACGAGAGCCTGCTGCCCGCCGTCACCCTCGCCGCGGACTCCTACGACCAGTACTTCGGCAAGAGCGCCGACTCCAAGCTCTACCTCAAGATCAAGGACGGCGTCGATCCCGACCGGACGCGCGACCTGGTCGAGGCGGCCACCGCCGACTATCCCACCGTGCAGGTGATCAGCTCGACCGACGTGCGCGGGGAGTACGACGACGCGCTCGACATGACGCTGATGATCGTCACCGGACTGCTCGGGCTGGCGATCCTCATCTCGCTGCTCGGCATCGCCAACACGCTGTCGCTGTCGGTCCACGAACGCACCCGCGAGTCGGCGCTGCTGCGGGCGCTCGGCCTGACCAGACCGCAGCTGCGCCGGATGCTGTCGGTCGAGGCACTGGTGCTCGGCCTGATCGGGGCGCTGGTCGGGGTGACGCTCGGCATCGCCTTCGGCTGGGCGGCCGTCAGGACCATGCTGGAGGGCGCGACACTGTCGGTGCCGTTCGGGCAGATCGCGCTGTTCGTGGCGCTGTCGGGGCTGGCGGGCGTGCTCGCGGCCGTGCTGCCGGCGCGCAAGGCGGCCCGCGCGTCGATCGTGTCGTCGCTGGCCAGCGGCTGACACCTCGCCGGCGGCGGCCCCGGCCCACCGGCGGGTACGGCCGGCGGTGGCCGCCGGCCGCCGGCGCCGGGGGTCAGCGCGGGTGGCGGCCCGGCCACTGCTCGGCGACCGTCTCGGGGTCGAGCAACGGCCTGATCGCCACCTCGCCGGTGCGCCTGTCGATCACGATGCACCCGCCGCCGACCGTCTCGGGCAGCACCGACGGGTCGTCGGGCTCGGACGCCTTGACCCACACCACATAGCCCTCGCCGAAGGCGTAGAGGCCCAGCTCCAGCGGCTCGGACCGGCCGCCGTTGAAGTACTCCTCCGCCACCGCGCGCGCCTGGTCCAGGTTCACCCCTGCTCACCCCGCCGGTCGACGATCGCGCAGAACACGCCGGTCACCGTCTCGTAGGGCGGCTCGACCGCCATGTGCCCGCGCTGCGCGTCGATCCAGATCACCTCGCCGTCGGCGTTGACGGCGTTCCACGCGTGGGAGCCGCCGCCGGGCCAGCGCACCACGATGACCGCCGACGCGCCGTGACCCGCCTCCGCCAGCCGTCCGGCGATCACCGGGTAGGCCGGTCTGCCCTGGCCCACGAACTCCAGCCGCTGCCCCATCCAGCGTTCGATCCTGGCCGTGCCGCCCGACTCGCCCATGAGCAGGGGGCGGCCCACCGTGTCGTACTCGGGCTGCCTCGGCGCCGCGACCACCGGCTCGCCGTGCCAGCTGGACACCACCGCGAGCGCGCAGTCGGCCGCGTTACCCGCCCTGAACGGGTCCTCCGCGGCGCCCATGCCGTTGACCAGCCGCACCCACGTGCCGCGCGGGTCGGCGAACCTGGTGCCCGGCGGCAGCGCCTGCGCCAGGTCGGACTCGGCCTGCGGGTCGGCGCGGGCCAGCCCGCCCGGCACGCCGTACGGCCGGCACTCGGCCAGCCGCGGCGGGCGGTGCGGCAGGTCGAACCAGTCGGGATCCTGCGCGACGGGCTCCGGCACGTCGGCGGCCGCCCGCTCGTAGTCGCGCCACCGGACCCCGTCGGCGATCAGCGGGTCGTAGCGGCCCTCGGGAAGGCTCTCGCGAAACATCTCGCCGCCTCCTTCCGTCATCGACGACTGATCGTAGGGGGAGGATCGCTCACCGTCATGAGGTTCCGCCGATTTGGCTGGAGACCGACTGAAAACTTGGACGGCGAGCACTCCGCGATCCCGCGATGATCCGGCGCAGTTGTCGGCCGCCGCGCATATCCTCGATCGGTCGGCCCGATGCGGCGACTGTCCGAGGCTCGTCGGCCCGGTGCGTGCCCACGCCGCTCGACTGATCAAGGCACAGGAGGGCGCTGGAGTGTTGCTGACCCGGCTGACAGCCCGCCGCCTGCCTGCGGGCTGGCCCGCGACACTGGCTCCGGTCCGCTACCTGGCCGAGCATGGTCTGACGCTTACGGCGCCCGTCACCTTCCTGGTCGGGGAGAACGGCTCGGGTAAGTCCACGATCGTCGAAGCCATCGCTGATGCGTGCGGCATCAACTCCGAAGGCGGCAAGGCCGGTACGAAGTACGCCGGCACGGGCCCGGCCACTCCCTTGGGTGAGGTTCTCGATGCCGAGCTGACCACTCTGGGATGGCGGCTGCTGCACGGCCCCCGGCTCAAGCGGCGGGCGTTCTTCTTCAGGGCGGAAACCCTCTTCAACCTCGGGCGCAACGTCTCCGGCAGATACGGGTTCTGGGAAGAGGACCTGACCGAGCAATCCCACGGCGAGGGGTTCTTCACCGTGCTCGAGCGCATGGTGTCGGGACCGGGGCTGTACCTGATGGACGAACCCGAGGCCGCTTTGTCGTTCCACTCATGCGTGCGACTGGTCGGGCTCATGCACCGAGTAGCCCAAGACGGCGGGCAGATCATCTGCGCCACTCATTCACCGATCCTCGCGAGCCTGCCCGGAGCGCAGATCACCGAACTCGGTGACCACGGCATCGTCACCGCCACCTGGGACGAACTCGAAGTGGTGGACCACTGGCGACGCTTCTTGGCCAAGCCGGACTTCTACCTCCGCTATGCCTTGGAGCCGGATTAGCGCGAGCTCCCATGGCGGCGACCCGGTAGTCGATCTTGCCGGGTCTCGGAAGCCATACGGTGTCCGGCGGTTGCGGGCGGCCTGGCCGCTCCGACCGGGCAGCATCGATCATGCGGCGACCGGAGCCGGCCAGCCAACCCCCTCACGGGAACGGCCAGAGCCGGCCAGCCGACCCCGCACGTGACCCGGCCAGCCAAACCCCTCACAGGAACGACCAAAGCCGGTCAGCCGACCCCTCATCGGACAACAGGGTCGGTCAGTCGACCCGGACCGAGATGGTGTGCCAGCCGGTCGCCCCGTCGGGCGCCACCGGCGCCTGCCGTCCGGTCTGGGTACGGCCCGCCGCGTCTGTCGCCCGCACCTCGATCGTGTGGCCGCCCGCCGTCGCGTCCCAGTCCAGGGCCCACTGCCGCCAGGTGTCCGGCCCCGGCACCTCCGCCAGCCTGGCCCGCTGCCAGGCGCCTCCGTCGATCCGCACCTCCACGGCCGCGACGCCGGTGTGCTGCGCCCACGCCACCCCCGCGATCGTCGTACGGCCGCGCCTCAGCCTCGCGCCGGACTTGGGCACGTCGATCCGCGACTGGGTCTTGATCGGCGCCTTGGCCGCCCACCCGCGCGGCGTCCAGTACGCCTCGTCGAGGTCGAACCGTGTCACCTTGATGTCGACCACCCACTTGGTGGCCGACACGTACCCGTAGAGCCCCGGCACCACCTGCCGGACCGGGAAGCCGTGGTCGACGGGCAGCACCTCCCCGTTCATCGCGACGGCGAACAGCGCGTCCCTGCCGTCCAGCACGACATCCACCGGCGTGCCACAGGTGAACCCGTCCGCCGACGTGGACAGCAGCATGTCGGCGTCGCGCTGGATGCCCGCCGCGCGCAGGACGTCCGCCATCCGCACCCCCAGCCACCGGGCGTTGCCCACGTACTGCCCGCCGACCTCGTTGGACACGCAGGTGAGCGTGATGTCGGCCTCGGTCAGCGGTCGCCTGAGCAGGTCGTCGAACGTGAGCTCGATCGGCCGGTCCACCATGCCGTGGATGCGCAGCGTCCAGGTGTTCGGGTTCACCTGGGGGACGATGATGGCGGTGTCGACGCGGTAGAAGTCCCTGTTCGGCGTGACGAACGGCGACAGCCCGCCGATCCGGAAGTCAGCCCCGCGGGGCAGCGGCCCGGCGGGCGTGGCGGGTCTCGGCAGCGCCACGCCGACCCTGGCCGTGTCACCCACCCGGCGGCCGGACAGCACCTGCCCCGCCACCGCGGCCGCCCCCGCGACGGCGATCCCACCAGCCACGCTGAGCACGAACCGCCGCCGGTCAAGGACGGGTGGCGCATCTCCTGCCCGACTGGCCGCAGAAGAGCTGGGGATCGAAGAAGACGCCGGCGCAAGGGAAGAGGCGGGTGCCGAGGAAGACTCGGGGGCCAGGGAAGACCCCGGCCCAGGAGACGAACCAGGAGCCGAGGAAGACCTCGGTGCCGGAGCGGACTCCGGGATCGGAGAAGACGCCGGTGTGGCAGACGACCCCGGCGCCGAAGAAGATTTCGGGAATGCAGAGGATCCGGGTGCCGAAGGAGATTCCGGGATCGGAGAAGACGCTGGTGCCGCGGGATACTCGGCTGCCGAAGGGGAGGCCGGTGGAGAAGATGCCGGGGGGCGAGTGAAGGTGGAGGGTGATGGTCCGGCCGGAAGGGGCTGCACGGCGTGCCGGAACAGCAGCGTCAACGTCCACGCCCCCGCCAGCGCCCCCACCACCGTCGCGAGCCCGTCGGCGGCGCCCGCGCCCGGCCTGGTGAGCACCGCCAGCAGCCCCACCACCCCGAACACCGCGAAACCCGCCTGACCGAGGCCCACACCGCGCCGTGACAGCACCCCGAGCGCGGCGGCGATGAGCGCGAGCACGACCACCACCCCGGCCACGAGGACCGCCTTGTCGCTCTCCCCGAACGTCGCGATCGCCCACTCCTTGGCAGGCGCGGGCGCCAGGTCAACCAACGCGTCGCCCACCGCGACGACGGGGAACGAACCCGGCCCCACCAGCGCCGCGACCAGGTACCCGACGCCCAGCGCCACCGCTCCGGCGACCAGCCCGACGACCGCTGCCGCCCACGCGGGCACGGCCTTGCCACTCTCCACGCTCTCCACGGGAAAACGCTACGCCCGCCCCGGAGCGGGAGATCTTACGTACCGGTGACGAAACCAGGCGACGTCACGGCGGGTGCGTGTCGCCGCTGGAGTGGCGTGACGGACGGGCGGTCAGCGGTGACCGCGGTGGCCTTGACCCGGCTTGCCGTACGGGAAGGATGGCCGCGCGGCGCACGCTCGCCGCAAAGGGCGGCACGCGGCGTGCCGTACGGGAAGGATGGCCTGCGCGGGGGACGGATGCGTGGTCAGGAGAGTACGGCGGCGACGATCGGGGCGAGGGCGCGGAAGGCGCGGCCGCGGTGGCTGATCGCGTCCTTCTCGGCCGGGTCCATCTGCGCGGTCGTGCGCGACTCCCCGTCCGGCACGAAGATCGGGTCGTAGCCGAACCCGTTGCTCCCCCGCCGTTCCCTCAGCAGCCGTCCCGTCAGCTCGCCCTCGACGACCCGTTCCTCGCCGGACGGCAGCGCCAGCGCGGCCGCGCACACGAACCGGCCGGTGCGCCGCGCGTCGGGCACGTCGGACACCTGGGCGAGCAGCAGGTCGAGGTTGGCGTCGTCGTCGCCGTGCTTGCCCGACCAGCGTGCCGAGAACACGCCGGGCATGCCGTTGAGGGCGTCGACGCACAGCCCCGAGTCGTCGGCGACGGCGGGCAGGCCGGAGCCCTGGGCGACGGCGTGCGCCTTGAGCAGGGCGTTCTCGGCGAACGTCAGGCCCGTCTCGGCCACCTCGCCGATCTCGGGGAACTCCTCGAGGCCCACGACCTCGAACCCGTCGAGGATCCGGCGCAGCTCGACGATCTTGCCGGTGTTGCGGGTCGCCAGCACGATTCTCATCGGCCCAGTGCCTCCTGCTGGTGCAGCGTCAGTTCTTCACAGCCCGTGGCGGCGAGGTCGAGCAGCTGGTCGAGCGCTCGCCGGTCGAACGGCGCGCCCTCCGCGGTGCCCTGGACCTCGACGAACGCCCCGGAGCCTGTCATCACGACGTTCATGTCGGTCTCGGCGGCGACGTCCTCGACGTAGCAGAGGTCGAGCATCGGCGTGGACTTCACCACGCCGACCGACACCGCCGCCACCGAGTCGACGAGCGGGTCGCCGGGGCACATCTTCCTCTCGCGCATCCACGCCACCGCGTCGGCCAGCGCGACGTAGGCGCCGGTGATCGCGGCGGTGCGGGTGCCGCCGTCGGCCTGCAGGACGTCGCAGTCGAGCAGGACGGAGTTCTCGCCGAGCGCCTTGTAGTCGACGCACGCGCGCAGCGAGCGGCCGATCAGCCGGGAGATCTCGTGGGTGCGCCCGCCGATCTTGCCCTTCACCGACTCGCGGTCGTTGCGGGTGTTGGTGGCCCGCGGCAGCATCGCGTACTCGGCGGTCACCCAGCCCTGCCCGCTGCCCCTGCGCCAGCGCGGCACGCTGTCCTGGACGGAGGCGGCGCACAGCACGCGCGTGTTGCCGAATTCCACCAGCACGGAACCTTCGGCGTGCGCGAGCCACCCCCTGGTGATCTTCACCGGGCGAAGCTGGTCAGGGGCGCGTCCATCCTGTCGAGACATGCAGATCACCCTATCCCCGTGTAAGAACGCCCTTGACCGTTCAGGTCAGGTCGTAGACGGCGCCGCTGCGGGCCAGCTCGATCGGCCCGCCGAAGCCGCCGTGCGCGGCCTCCTCGAGCACGGTGGCGCTGTCGTTCCATGGAACCAGGTGGGTCAGGACGAGCCTGCCCGCCTTCGCCTTGGCCGCGTGCTCGGCCGCCTGGCGCCCCGTCATGTGCAGGTCGGGCGTGAGGCCGGGGCGTTCGACGAAGGACGCCTCGCACAGCAGCAGGTCGGCGCCGTCGGCCAGCTTCACCAGTTCGGCGCACTCGCCGGTGTCGCCGGAGTAGGCCAGCGTCCTGCCCGCGTGCGCGACGCGGAAGCCGTAGGCCTCGACGGGGTGGTTGACCAGGCCCGCCGTGACTTCGAAGGGGCCGATGGCGAACCGTCCCGGCGCCAGCGGCCTGAACTCGAAGGCGGTCTCCAGGCCCGGCTCCTCCGGCATGCCGTAGGCGGCGGCGAGCCTTCGGGGCGCGTCGCGCGGCGCGTAGACCGGGATGCGCGGGTACGGCGCGCCCGGCCCGTAGGTGCGGACCACGTGGTAGCCGCAGATGTCCAGGCAGTGGTCGGCGTGCAGGTGCGACAGGCAGATGGCGTCGATGTCGTAGAGGCCGATGTGGCGCTGGAGCGGGCCCAGGGAGCCGCTGCCGAAGTCGAGCAGCAGGCGGAAGCCCTCGGCCTCGACCAGGTAGCAGGACGCTGGGCTGTCGGGTCCGGGAAAGCTCCCCGAGCATCCGACGATCGTCACCTTCATGCGGACCTCCCGTTCGAGGTGGTGCTACCCCCGACAGCGGCCAGCTCGACCGCCTGGATCTCGGGCCCGAGGAAGCGCCTGCCCAGTTCGGCGAAGAGCGCGGAGTCACCGGTCACGCGGAAGCGGTGCTGGGGGGAGGTGGCACCGTTGGCGAGACCGCGGTCGTGGAGGATCCGGTAGACGTCCTTGGCCGTCTCCTCCGCGCTGGAGACGAGCGTGACGTCGTCGCCCGCGACGTAGGAGATGGCGCCGGTCAGCAGCGGGTAGTGGGTGCAGCCCAGGATGAGGGTGTCGCACCCCGCCTCCTGGACGGGTGCCAGGTAGCCGCGGACGACCTCGATGAGCTCGTCGCTCATCGTCTCGCCGCGCTCCACGTACTCGACCAGGCGCGGGGCGGCCACGCTGGTGAGGGTGACGTCGGGGGCGGCGGCGAAGGCGTCCTGGTAGGCCATCGACCCGATCGTCGCGGTCGTCGCGATCACGCCGACCTTGCCGTTGCGGGTGGCCTTGACGGCACGCCTGGTGGCCGGCTGGATCACCTCGACCACGGGAACGTCGTAGCGCTCACGCGCGTCGCGCAGCACGGCGGCGCTGGCGCTGTTGCAGGCGATGACGAGCATCTTGACGTCGTTCTCGACGAGGTGGTCCATCACCTCCAGCGCGTAGCCGCGTAGTTCGGCGATCTTTTTCGGCCCGTACGGCTGGCGGGCCGTGTCGGCCACGTAGGTGATGGACTCGTGGGGCAGCTGATCGATGATCGCCCTGGCGACGGTCAGGCCGCCTACCCCGCTGTCGAAGATTCCAATGCTCGCGTCCGGCACGTTTCAGAGGGTAGGCGACCTGCGGGATCACCACAGCGTAAGAATCCTCACATGGGCGCCCGGCGGGTCGCGTCAGCCGCGTCCCACCCGGGCCAGCTGGCGTGACTGCGCCACCAGCCGTCCGGCCGAGTCCCACACCTCGACCTCCTCGTCGAACCACCCGTCGGCGACGAGCCGTCCGCTGCCCAGCAGGGTGAGCCAGCCGGGAGCGGGCAGCGCGCGCAGGTGCCAGGTGAGGTCGACGGTCGGCGCCCAGCCTCGTTGCCCGGCCGAGAACACCACGGGCGGCAGCGCGTCCACGGCCAGCGCGAGCACGAAGGGGTCGGGGTCCTGCGGCTCGGCCATCCTGAAGTAGGCGCGCGCCTCGGGACGCCCTGTGGGCCGGCCGTGCAGCCATCCGATCGTGGGCGGGTCGAAGCGCATCTCCAGCTGCGCGTTCAACGTCATCCCCGACTCGGGCTTCGGATCGGGCAGCTTGCTGCACTCCGCGATGTCCGGCATCCCAATTACCGACTTATCCGCGTATATCGGCTCGGCGTCGGTCAAGGTGGCCGTCGTCACCAGCGACTCCAGCTGCGCGACGTCGTCCTGGACCAACCTCACCCGCGCGAACGCCGCCGTCCCTCCTGCCTTCAGCGGCTCCACCACCACCTTGGCGGGCCCGGGACGCGGCGCGCGCAGGAACTGCACGGCCGTACTGACCGGGTGCGCGTGCGGCGAGGCGTCCACCGCGGCCCGCAGGAGCACCGCCATCAGGTATCCGCCGTTGAGCGGGCCGCCGATGGAGTAGCCGGGATCGAGGCACACGTCATAGACGCCCTCGTCGATCCTGATCGCCTGCGTCGCCTCGTCGAACTTGGTCATACCTTCTCCCGAACTAAGTTCTAGTGGCTCCATACTCTACGACATTCCGATCACAGCGCGCCTACCTGCGAAAACGCCCTCTCGATGGAAGAGTTGGATCATGGTGGGTTTGACAGCACTCATGGGCCAGTCCGTCTGGGACGCCCGGGGCGTGTGGGTCGGCTACGTGGTCGACGTCCGCGTGGTCAGGAACAGGGACGAGTCCATGCACAGCCATACCGTCGTGGGGCTCGTGGTCTCCGCGCATCGCGCTCCCGTCATGCTCGGGCTGACCAGAGACCGGGAGGGCAGTCTCGGCTGGCTGTCGGAGCTGCTGGCCCGCGTCGTCTACGCGGGTTGCACGTTCGTGCCCTGGGACGCCGTCGACTCCAGCGACACCGGCGAAGTACACCTCACGGCGCTGCGCAAGGAACTGAGCAGGGTCTAGGCTGCGCGGCAAATCTTCCGGTTTCAGTACTTTGCAACCAGCTCTCTAGTCACATGCACTAACTTCTCTGTGGTCAATAAGTCCACATTGTGAGTTGAGTGATGTCGGCGAATACTCCCCCTGGCGGCCAGGATCCGGACCGGACCACGGCCTACCGATGGAACGAAGGACAACCGCAGGGCGGCCAGCCGTACCCGCAGCAGCCCTACCCGCCCCAGCAGCACTACCAGCAGCAGCAGCCGTACCAGCAGCAGCCCCAGCAGCCCCAGCAACCGCAGTACGGCCAGGGACAGCAGGGCTACGGGCAGCAGCAGCCGGGCTATGGCCAGCAGCCGCCGTACCAGCAGACGCAGCAGTTCTCCTACGGCGAGCAGGCCCCGCAGGAGTCGGCGGGATGGCAGCAGCAGGGCCCTGAAGGGTGGGGTCCGCCGCAGCCGCAGCCGGGCAAGAAGGGTGGCAGGGGCTGGCTGATCGCGGGCATCGCGGCCCTTCTGGTCGTGCTCGTCGGCGGTGGCGGCGTCTGGGCCGCCGCCTCCTTCCTCGGCGGTGGCGGCACGCAGCCGCACGAGGTGCTTCCCGGCGGCGCGATGGCCTATGTCCGCATCGACCTCGACCCGGCCGCCAACCAGAAGATCGCGCTGTTCAACCTGGCCAGGAAGTTCACCGTCACCAAGGACACGTTCACCGGTGACGACCCGCGGAAGGCGCTGTTCGAGGCGATCAAGTCCGACAGCGACGACCTGAAGGACGTCGACTTCGCCAAGGACGTGGACCCGTGGCTCGGCAGCAGGCTCGGCCTCGCCGTCCTCCCGCCGCCCGCCAAGGACGAGGATCCCGGCGTCGCCTTCGCCGTCCAGGTCAAGGACGCGGAAGCGGCCAAGGCCGGCATCGCCAAGCTGATGGGTGACGAGAAGTACGGCATCGCCTTCCGCGAGGACTACGCGATCCTCAGCGAGGACCAGGCGGCGGCCGACAAGTACGCCGCGGCTCCCACGCTCGCCGAGAGCGACGACTTCAGCTCCGACCTCGACGCGCTCGGCGAGCCCGGCGTGCTGTCGACGTGGATGAGCTTCGGGAAGATGGTCGAGTTCGCCGAGGCGGACATGGCCGGGCTGCCCGAGCAGTCGAAGCAGATGCTGGAGAAGATGAAGAACGCCCGGTTCGCCGCGGCCCTGCGCTTCGACTCCGCCTACGCCGAGTTCGCCGGCATCGTCCGTGGCGCCGAGGCGATGGCGATCGGCGACCCGCAGGCCGCCGACCTGTCCACGCTGCCCGCCTCCACCGTGGGCGCGCTGTCCATCTCCGGCTTGGACGAGGCGATCACCAAGCAGTGGGGCGAGCTGCAGACGAGCCTGGCCGCGACCGAGGAGGGCGCCGGCTTCCAGCAGTTCGTGGACATGGCCCAGCAGAAGTACGGTTTGGCGCTGCCCGCCGACCTGGCGACGCTGCTCGGCAAGAACCTGACCGTCGCGCTCGACGGCGACGGCCTGGCCAACCTCGACCAGGGCGGCATGCCCAAGGCAGGCGTCAAGATCGTCACTGACCCGGCCAAGGCGCAGGAGGTCATCGGGAAGATCGAGAAGGCCTTCACCGACCAGGGCCAGCCCGCGCCGCAGATCGCCAAGGTCCCCGGCGACGGCACGTTCACCCTCGCGACCACGCCCGAGTACGCGAAGCTGCTGTCGGAGGACGGCGCGCTGGGCGACAGCGAGAACTTCAAGAACGCGATCCCCGACGCCTCCAGCGCGACCTTCGCCCTGTTCGTCGACGTGGACAAGATCGAGCCGCTGTACCTGAACAGCCTCTCCGGCGACGACCAGGCCAACGCCAAGGTCCTCAGCGCGGTGGGCTTCAGCGGCAAGCAGAGCGGCGGCGAGGCCGACTTCTCGCTCCGCGTCCTGTTCAACTGAGCCGACGAAAGGGCCGCGCCCCGGGGACTCCCGGGACGCGGCCCTTCTCGTTCCGTCCGTCCGCGGCGGCCCCACGTGGCGCCCGGTCACCAGGGCAGCGGCCGGCCGTCCCTGAAGAAGCCTCCCGTCGGGCCGTCGTCGGGCAGGGTGGCCGCCCAGACGATGCCCGCCGCGCCCGCCACGACCGGACGACCACCGGGCCCGCCCATGTCGGTGGCCACCCACCCCGGGCAGATCGCGTTGACCAGGATCCCCTCGGGCCGCAACTCACCGGCAAGCATCCTGGTGAGGCCGTTGAGCGCGACCTTCGAGGCGGTGTAGGCGGGGGTGCCGCCGCCCATGCCGGCCAGCGACCCCGCCTCGCTGGAGACGTTCACGATCCGGGGATGCCTGCTCTTGCGCAGCAGCGGCAGCAGGACCTGGACCAGCCGCCACGGGCCGTACAGGTTGGTCTCGGCCGCCTCCCTGACGACGTCCAGGTCGGCGTCGACGGCTCGCTGCCACGTGTCGTAGGTGATGGCGGCGTTGTTGATGAGCGCGTCCAGGCGGCCGAACCGGTCGGCGATCTCAGCCGCCACCCGCTCGGTGTTCTCCTGCGAGGTGACGTCGAGCCGCAGCGGATGCGCCGCGGGCCCCAACCGGCTCGCCGCGGCGGTGGCCGCCTCCAGGGAACGGGCGGTGAGCAGGACGGTGTGCCCCAGATCGGCGAGCTGCCTGCCGACCTCCAGCCCGATCCCGCGATTCCCGCCGGTCACCAGTGTGATCACGACATCGCCTCCACTCCTGCCGATGCTACATCTGCGAAGGAGAGGCGACGCCGGCCGGGGACCGTACCGGCACGCCCTGACCGCCGTCCCCCGACCTGCGGTGACGCACCGGCACCGAGCGGCGCCGGATGCCGTGGTCGCGACGTCTCCGCCCGGCGGGCGCGTGTCCTGCCATGACCGGTGTCCCGGAAAATGCGTTGCGCGCCGGCCGACCGGCTCGATAGGTGTGTGGCCGCCGAACCCCTAGGGAAGGAGACACATCCCCATGCTGACCGGAGAGCGCGTACGCCTGCGAGCCCTGGAGCCTGCCGACAGCGAACTCATGTGGCGCTGGTACCACGACCCGGAGGTCGGCCGCTGGATGGACGGCTCGCCGCCCATCTCGCTCGCGCAGAGCGAGGAGAAGGGCGAGAACCGGCCGCGCAACACCTTCGAGGAGATGTTGCTGGGCATCGAGACGCTCGCCGAGGAGAAGCTGATCGGGTACCTGGCGCTCGGCGACACCGACTTCGTGCACGGCGAGGCCACCCTGCAGAGCATCGCGATCGGCGACCGCGACCACTGGGGCGGCGGCCACGCCACCGACGCGCTGCGGGTGATCTGCCGGTACGCCTTCGAGGAGATCGGCCTGCACCGCATCATGCTCTGGGTCGTCGCCGACAACGCCGCCGCCGTCCACGTGTACAAGAAGGTGGGCTTCGTCGAGGAGGGCAGGCGCAGGGAGGCCTTCCGCAGCAGGGGCACGCGTCACGACTTCCTCATGATGGGACTGCTGGAGTCCGAGCTGCGCTAGACACCCAGGGTCTGCGATCAGTACGAAGCTGTCCTGCCCTCTCGCCACCGCCGAGCCCAGCGGGGCTTGGCGGAGTGACCCGGTGCCGGGGAGGGCACCGCGGCCAGGGCCGAGCCCCCTGGCCGGGATCAGGCCCAGAGCTGGCCTTCGAGCCTGCTCTCCGCCTCGTCGAGGGTTCCCTCGTAGGCACCGGTCGACAGGTACTTCCACCCGCCGTCGGCCACCACGAACACGATGTCGGCCCGCGTCCCCGCCTTGACCGCCTTGGCCGCCATCCCCAGCGCCGCGTGCAGGGCCGCGCCGGTCGAGACCCCAGCGAAGATGCCCTCCGACGCCAGCAGTTCCCTGGTACGGCGCAGCGCGTCACCGGAGCCGACGGAGAACCGCGTGGTGAGCACCGACTCGTCGTACAGCTCGGGGATGAAGCCCTCGTCGACGTTGCGCAGGCCGTACACCAGCTCGCCGTAGCGCGGCTCGGCGGCCACGATCTGCACGCCGGGCACGTGCTCGCGCAGGTAACGGCCGACGCCCATGAGCGTGCCCGTGGTGCCGAGTCCCGCGACGAAGTGCGTCACGGTGGGCAGGTCCTCGAGGATCTCGGGGCCCGTCGACTCGTAGTGGGAGCGCCAGTTGGCCGGGTTGCCGTACTGGTAGAGCATGATCCATGAGGGGTTCTCGGCAGCGAGCTGCTTGGCTCTCCTGACCGCCTCGTTGGAGCCGCCCGCCGCTGGTGAGGAGATGATCTCCGCTCCCCACATCCGGAGGAGCTGGCGACGCTCCTCGGAGGTGTTCTCGGGCATGACGCAGATCAGCCTGTAGCCCTTCAGCTTGGCCGACATGGCCAGCGAGATGCCGGTGTTGCCGCTGGTGGGCTCCAGGATCGTGCAGCCGGGGGTGAGCAGGCCGTCCTTCTCCGCCTGCTCGATCATCCACAGGGCGGGACGGTCCTTGATCGAGCCCGTGGGGTTGCGATCCTCCAGCTTGGCCCAGATCCGGACGTCGTCGGAAGGCGAGAGCCTGGGCAGGCCCACGAGCGGCGTGCGACCGACCGAGTCGATCAGAGAGTCAAAGCGCATGGTCTACGGCTTCCGCTTCGGCGTTCACAGGGATCTGGATGTGACATGACGAATCGTGCCACGAGGCTTCCGGCGTCCGCCCGCCGGGCGGCGACCCGGCCGTCGTCCGGGACCGCACGGACCGCACCGACCAACCAGGATCGGACGGCCGGCCCGCACCGATCTGACGTGGCCGGACGGCTCGGTGGCCGGCGGCACCGATCTGACGGGGTCGGACGGCTCGGTGGCCGGGCCGGCTCGGGAAGACTGATCGGCGTGCCGGCTTCGGAGCGGGCGGCACGGCCTGATCCGGCCGCCGCCCGAGCGCTTCCCCGGAGGGAACGGGCCCCAGCAGGGTGCGCCGTTCCCTCAGGTGTGCCTACTGGTCGTTCCACCGGGTCGGCCGGACGGAGCCCTCCGGCCCGGATCGGGAGGAACGGAGCCGGTTCGGCCCGGACCAGGCCGGACGAGACCGTTCGGCGCGAGCGAGAGGCGACCGGGCTGGCGCGGAGGGTTAGCGGGAGCCGCCCGCGACGGCCGGGAGCACGGTCACGGTGTCGCCGTCCGAGACGGGCGTCTCGAGCCCGCCGAGGAAGCGGACGTCCTCGTCGTTCAGGTACACGTTCACGAAACGGCGCAGCGCGCCCTGGTCGACCAGGCGCTCCTTGATGCCCGGGTGCCGGGCCTCCAGGTTGCTGATCAGCTCGTCGAGCGTGGCGCCCTCGGCGTTGACGGCCTTGGCGCCGTCGGTGTAGTTGCGCAGGATGGTCGGGATGCGAACCTCGATGGCCATCGCGGGTCAGTCTCCTCGTTCAAGTCGTCGTCCACCGGGCAAACACCGGTGCGGGATCTGGGATTCCGTGAAACCGCCGGTCAGCGACAGTCGTAGACGACGACGGACGGAGTGTGCGCGAAGAGGAAGCTCTGCACAGGCCGGACCGTCATGGACAGCAGTGTACCCACGGCGCGGATCGCCACGGTTCGCCGTCTCACGTGATGGTCACCTCTTCCTCGGTGATCACCCCGTCGACGATGCGGTACGAGCGGAGCTCGGGCTGGTCGCCGAGTTCCTCCCTGGTCGAGACGAGGACGTAGTGCGCGTTCGGCTCGGAGGCGTAGGACACGTCGGTGCGCGAGGGGTAGGCCTCGGTGGAGGTGTGGGAGTGGTAGATCACGACGGGCTCCTCGTCGCGGTCGTCCATCTCCCGCCACACCTTCAGCTGCTCGATCGAGTCGAAGCGGTAGAAGGTGGGTGAGCGCTCGGCGTTCTCCATCGGGACGAACCGCTCAGGAACGCCGTCACGACCGGCGATCACCCCGCACGCCTCGTCGGGGTGATCGGCACGGGCGTGCGCAATGATCTTGTCGACAAGATCCTGCGAGATCGTCAGCATGCTGCAGAGATTACCCGGGCCGTCACGAGCTGCTCGACCCCGGAGGGGCGCTCCGGCGCGCGGTCCCGCCAGACGGGAAACACCAGACGGGAACCAAGGGAGACGGGGTCAGCAGGAAAGCGGGAAGGCGGGAGGAAGTCACCAGAGCGCGCGGACGAGGGTGTCCTGGAGGTAGGTCAGCCAGTCGTAGGTCACGAACGCCGGGTACCGGGGATCGTCCTCCGACATCGCGGCGATCTCCTCGTGCACCTCCTCCGTCACCTCCAGCCGCGTGCCCAGCGCCAGCCGTAGGTCGTTGAGGGAGCGCAGCCACGCCTGCGCCTGCTCGGCCGTGAGCTCCGTGCGCCCGGGGCGGGCGGTGTCGAGCATGGTCTGCGCGTCGGCCCGCTTGCCCTCCCGCAACGTCGCCTCGGTGTAGCGGCGGAACTCCTTCGCCGCGGCGTCGTCGGCGTACGCCGAGGGGAACAGCCGGGCCAGCACCGGATCGGTGGGCTTCTCGGCCGCGCCGATGCCCAGCGCGCGCTCCAGCGGGTCGTCGCCGGTCTCACCGGGCGTGACCAGGCCGAGCACCTGCGTCACCATCGAGCGCAGGATCGAGACCTCGGCGGCCTCGAACTGCGCGATGACGCCGCCGCCGTGGCGGGATCTGAAACCCGAACTCACCCGTACCACCTCACGAGAGCGAGTCCGACTGGAGTGTCGCCCACAGGCCGTAGGAGTGAAGAATCTGCACATCGCGTTCCATCTCTTCACGCGTGCCACTCGACACGACGGCCTTGCCCTTGTGGTGGACGTCCATCATGAGCTTCTCGGCCTTCGTCTTGGAGTAGCCGAACACGGTCTGGAACACGTAGGTCACATAGGACATCAGGTTGACCGGGTCGTTCCAGACGATCGTGACCCATGGCAGATCGGGCCGGACGTCCGTTGAAGGACGCTCGACGGCGATTGGAGCGGTGCTACCCACATCCCCGAGTCTGCCCTATCTGGGCCGTAGTCTCGAACTCGTGAGTATGACCATGAGCACTGCGTTGCTTACAGATCACTATGAGCTGACGATGTTGCAGGCCGCCCTGCGGAGCGGGGCGGCGGGGCGGCGGGCGGTCTTCGAAGTGTTCGCCCGCCATTTGCCCGGAGGACGGCGGTATGGGGTGGTCGCCGGCACCGGCCGGGTGCTGGATGAGCTCGAGCACTTCCGTTTCGGTGAGGATGAACTCACCTTTCTCCGGGAGCACGGCATCGTGGACGAGCCGACTCTGGAGTTTCTCGCCGATTACCGATTTTCCGGGAGCGTGTACGGCTACCGCGAGGGCGACCTCTACTTCCCGGGCTCGCCGATCATGGTCGTGGAGGGCACCTTCGCCGAGGCCGTCGTGCTCGAGACGCTCATCCTGTCCGTCCTGAACCACGACTGCGCGATCGCCTCCGCGGCCTCCCGCATGGCCAACGCGGCGGGCACCAGGCCGCTCATCGAGATGGGCTCCCGCCGTACGCACGAGCGGGCCGCGGTCGCCGCCGCGCGCGCGGCCTACATCGCCGGG
Source organism: Nonomuraea sp. NPDC003804 (assembly GCF_040610675.1). Lineage (NCBI taxonomy): Bacteria > Bacillati > Actinomycetota > Actinomycetes > Streptosporangiales > Streptosporangiaceae > Nonomuraea > Nonomuraea sp. NPDC003804. Next base: position 98,064 of record NZ_JBEXMT010000030.1, on the reverse strand, counting down.
TTCTCCTCGACGTCGAACCTGATGGCGGGGCGCGAGTACGGCATCCCGACCAGGGGCACGGCCGCGCACGCCTTCACCCTGCTGCACGACAGCGAGCGGGCCGCCTTCGCGGCCCAGATCGCCTCGCTCGGCAAGGGCACGACGCTGCTGGTCGACACCTATGACGTCGCCGAGGCCGTGCGGACGGCGGTGGAGCTGGCGGGCACCGACCTCGGCGCGGTCCGCATCGACTCCGGCGACCTGGCGGCGGCCGCGCAGGAGGTGCGCGAGCAGCTCGACGCGCTCGGCGCCTTCAAGACCCGCATCCTGGTCACCTCCGACCTCGACGAGTACGCCATCGCGGCGCTCGCCGCGGCGCCCGTCGACGGCTACGGCGTGGGCACCTCGCTCGTGACGGGCTCGGGCGTGCCCACGGCCGCACTCGTCTACAAGATGGTGTCCAGGGAGACGGCCGAGGGGACGCTGGAGCCCGTCGCCAAGCGGTCGGTCGGCAAGCCGTCGCGCGGCGGGCGCAAGCACGCCTTCCGCCTGCTCGACGAGCGCGGGCACTACGAGACCGAGTTGGTGACCACCTCCGGCTCGGCGCCGGAGGACGGCATCGCGCTGTTGCACCAGCTGGTGCGCGACGGCGAGATCGTCGGCAGGGAGCCGTTGGACGCGGCGCGCGACCGGCACCGCGGGGCCGTCGCGCGGCTGCCGCTGGAGGCACTGCACCTCGGCAGGGGATACGCGGCGATCCCGACCGAGTTCGCCTGAGCCCCCTGATCTGGACAGGCCCCCGCCGCCCGGGCAGAAGCGGCACGTCGTGAGTAGGCTCGACAGTGTGAGCACCGCATTGATCATCGTGGACGTGCAGAACGACTTCTGCGAGGGCGGCAGCCTTCCGGTGCAGGGTGGCGCCGCAGTCGCCAAGGCGATCAGCGAGCACGTCGCAGCGCATCGTTACGACCACGTGGTGGCCACGCGCGACTACCACGTCGACCCCGGGGTCCACTTCGCGGACGAGCCCAACTACGCCACCACCTGGCCCCCGCACTGCGTCGCGGGCACGAGCGGCGCCGACTTCCACCCCAGCTTCGACACCTCGAAGGTGGAGGAGGTCTTCAGCAAGGGCGCGGGCGCGGCGGCCTACAGCGGTTTCGAGGGCGCCTCCGAGTCGGGTGTCCCGCTGGCCACGTGGCTGGCCGAGCGCGGCGTGCACGCGGTCGACGTCGTCGGCATCGCCACCGACCACTGCGTGCGCGCCACGGCGCTCGACGCGGTCGAGCACGGGCTGGCGGTGCGGGTGCTGCTGGGCCTGACGGCGGGCGTGTCCAGGAACACCACGCAGGCGGCGCTGGGACAACTGAAGGACGCGGGCGCCGTGCTGAGCGGCGCCCCGATGGTCAGCTGACGCCACGCCGGGTAGACAGCGCGCAACCGCCCGATGATGTGATAGTCAAGGCGATGAGAACTCTCCGCTGCCGCGCTACTACGGAGAGCTAGCAAGCTCACCCGACGCGTAGAGGACGTCCCATGCTGTCCATCGCTCTCGGCCTCGCCTGGCTCGTGCTGTCGCCGCTGTGCCTGTGGATCGTCTTCCGCGGCCGCGTCACGGCCAGGATCGGCGCCCTGCTCACGCTGGCCGCGCTGGAGGGGGCGACGGTGGTGCTGAGCCCCGGCCACGAGGCTTCCGACGTCGTCGCGCACGACGTCCCCGCTCCCCCGCGGCCGATCGCGGCGCAGTGCCCGGCGCGGGCGCCCGTCCCGCAGACGGCACGGCTGGCCAGGGACCACCAGCGCCTGGAGCTGTTCTGGTCGGCGCGGCCCGACGAGTGCCAGACCGCCAAGGTCGTCCTGCGCCCGAAGGGACGCCAGTTGCGGGTCTGGGTGCACGAAGGTCCCTGGGACAGCCGGCCCAAGGGGGCGCGCACCGTCCCCGTCCACGTCGTGGGCGACACGGCGTGGCTGCGGATGGCCATCGAGGTGCCGCAGCGCACCCGCTACCAGCCGGTCGACGGGCGCACCGGACGCGACATCGCCGATCGGCAGGATCCCTGACGCCCTCCCGGCAGGCTCCGCGCAGCGCGTCCGTACGGCCGCGCCACGGACTCCTCGCCGTCAGCGCCACAACGACGAAGCGGCCACCAGGTGCACCCTGGTGGCCGCTTCGTCGTCAGCGGGTCAGCGGGATCGTTGCGTCGCCCACTGGCGGATCTTGTCGATGCGCTCCTGCACCTGCTCGCCCGTCGCCTGCGCGATCGGCGGACCGCCGCACGAGCGGCGCAGCTCGGAGTGGATCACCCCGTGGGGCTGCCCGGTGCGGTGGTTCCAGGCACCCACCAGGCCGTTGAGCTCCTTGCGCAGCTCGGCCAGCCGCTCGTGGGGCGACAGCTCCGGCTCGGCGGGCTTGGCCGCGCGCCGCTTGGCGGCCTGCTGGTCGGCCTGGCGCTTGCGCAGCAGCGAGGCGACCTGGTCGGGCTCCAGCAGCCCCGGCAGGCCGAGGAAGTCCTCCTCCTCGGCCGAGCCGACCGCGGCGCCCGTGCCGAACTCGCCGCCGTCGAACAGCACCCGGTCGAAGGTCGCCGAGGTCTCCATCGTCTCGAACGGCAGCTCGTCGCCGAGGACGTCGGGGCTGTCCTTCCTGCGGTTGGCGTCGTCGAGCAGGCTGTCGTCGAGGCCGTCCTCCGGCGGGCGCTTGTTGAGGACGTGGTCGCGCTCGACCTCCATCTCGTTGGCCAGCCCCATGAGGGTCGGCACCGAGGGCAGGAAGACCGAGGCGGTCTCGCCGCGCTTGCGGGCCCGGACGAAACGTCCGACCGCCTGGGCGAAGAACAGCGGGGTGGAGGTCGAGGTGGCGTAGACGCCGACGCACAGGCGCGGGATGTCGACACCCTCGGAGACCATGCGGACGGCGACCAGCCAGCGGTCCTGGGAGGCGGCGAACTGCTTGATCTTCTTGGACGCGCCTGGGTCGTCGGAGAGCACGACCGTGGCGCCCTCGCCGGTGATGTTGCGCAGGTGGCGGGCGTAGGCGCGGGCCGCCTCATGGTCGGTGGCGATGACCAGGCCGCCCGCGTCGGGCACGCCGCGCCGTACCTCGGTCAGGCGGCGGTCGGCGGCCTGCATGACCTGCCGGATCCAGTCGCCCTTCGGGTCGAGGGCGGCCCGCCAGGCCTGGGAGAGCTGGTCCTTGGTCAGCGGGGTGCCGAGCGTGGCGGCGATCTCGTCGCCCGCGCGGGTGCGCCACTTCATCTCGCCCGAGTAGGCCAGGAAGATGACGGGGCGGACGACGCCGTCGGCCAGGGCGGGGCCGTAGCCGTAGGAGTAGTCGGAGACGCTGCGTTTGAAGCCCTCGGCGTCGTCGGCGTACTCGACGAAGGGGATCGGGCTGTCGTCGGAGCGGAACGGCGTGCCGGTCAGGTGCAGGCGCCGGGTGGCGGGCTCGAAGGCCTCACGGATGCCGTCGCCCCACGACTTGGCGTCACCCGCGTGGTGGACCTCGTCGAAGATGACGAGGGTCTTGCGCGCCTCGGTGCGGGCCCGGTGGAGCGCGGGGTGCATGGCGACCTGGGCGTAGGTGACCGCGACACCGGTGTAGTCGCGGGAGGTGGTGCCCTGGCTGTTCTTGAACTCGGGGTCGATCGCGATGCCGACCCGCCCGGCGGCGTCGGCCCACTGACGCTTCAGGTGCTCGGTCGGCGTGACGATGGTGATCGCCCTGATCACGTTCTGCGCGAGCAGTTCGCTGGCGATGCGCAGCGCGTAGGTCGTCTTGCCTGCCCCCGGGGTCGCCACGGTCATGAAGTCCCGTGGCTCGCGTCTGAAATAGAGGTCGAAGGCCTCCTGCTGCCACGCGCGCAGCTTGGTCGCCGTGCCCCATGCGGCCCGGTCGGGATAGGAGGGCGACAGGTGGGATGCCGCGAACGTACTCACGCCATCACCTCTGGGACTCGTGTGCTTCGCTCTCTCACAGTGACCCAAGGGTAATCGGGGGCACCGACAGGACGTGCCGTGCTAAGGGGATCCTGGCCAAGCTCACCTCTGCGTGCTAGGGGGTTTGTCGCACGCTCGTCATCACCGCGTCGAGCGCGTGCCTGCTGGCGGTTTCGTCGGGTTGCAGCAGGCCGACGACGACCACGCTGCTGCCCGGCTTCGTGAGAAGCATCACTCGAAGATACGCCGGTCGGTTCACCACGTCCTTGTACTCCGCGCGCAGCGAACGCGTGTGCCCATCGTACGGGCCGACGGTGATGCGCCTGTCATCGACGACGGTCACCGTGTCGCCGTGCAGCAGCAGGCGCGCGTAGAGCGTGGCCGCCTCGGCGGTCGCCTTCGCCGCGGGAGCCAGGGCCGACCCGGCGGCGGCGGGCGGATCGCTGGGCCGCGCCATCACCAGCGCCCCGCCCGCCGAGCGCGCGGCCGACGTGAAGCCCGTCACCGGCGGCAGGGGGTCCTGCCACCACCCCTCGGGCAGCGGGATCGCGACGCCGGCCGCCGCGTCGACCAGCCGCGCCGCCGGCGCCTGTTCAGGTACGGCCTGCCGCAACGCCATCACGACGAGCCCGGTCCCCAGCCCGCCCGCGACCGCCAGCGCGAGCACCGCCCCCACCCTGGAACGCCACCGGCCGACGGCCCTCCGCGGCGCGGCGGGGGCGCCGTACAGGCGGGCCGACGGCGGCAGCGACTCGGGCCGCGGCTCCGGGTCCGATCGCCGCGCCGTGCGCCTGAGCTGAGGGTTCCAGGGCGGCTCCGGGTCGCGGGAGTCGGGGGGCCACACCCGGCGATCGTCGTCCATGGCGCCGTCTTACCACTCCTTCGCGCGGCCATCAGCGGATTCGTGATCGCTGGGGCGCGAGGGGGAGATGAGTTCAGGCTCTGATCCTGGGAGCGACGGTCAGGGCCGTCAGCGCGACGGCGCCCATGAGGAGCGCGATCACCACGAAGCCGGTGCTGATCTCGGCGGGCGCGTGGCCGATCAGGTTGATCAGCGCGCCGCCGACGCCGATGGCCAGCGCCGAGCCGAGGGTGTCCATGACCTGCAGGGCCGCGGAGTTCTTGCCCTGCTCGGCCTCCGGCGACTGCCGCATCATGGTCACGCTGACCGTGGTGACGGAGATGCCCATGCCGAGGCCGGCCATGATCCAGGCGGGCACGGCGATCCAGCCGCTGAAGGCGGGCAGCACCGTCAGCATCGTGGCCAGCACGCCGAGCAGGACCGCCACGGCGCCGGTACGCAGCAGCTTCTCCGGCGGGAAGGCGCGCTTGCTCTGCAGGTAGGAGCCGGCCGACCAGCCGAGAGCGCCCGTGGTGAGCGCGATGCCCGCCTGGGCGGTGCCGAAGTGCTGGACCTGGGTGAGGACGAGCGGGATGAAGGAGTTGACGCCGAAGAAGGCCGCGGAGTACATGCCGCGCAGCATGATCGTGGTGGGCAGTCCGCGGGCCAGCCTGAGTGCGCCAGGCGGCAGCAGCCTCGGCAGCCCGAACGCCAGCAGGCCCGCGCCGCCCAGGGTCGCCAGCGCGCCGATGACGGCGGACCTGTGCATCTGGTCGACGCCGAACAGCAGCACTCCCGCGCCCGCCGCGGTGGCCCCGGCCGACAGGATCCGCAGCGCCGCGCCCGAGCCGGACTCGGCGCCGTCGTGGACGCTCTGCCTGAGCGCCGGCAGCAGCATGACCAGCGCGGGCACGACCAGCGGGCAGATGCCGTAGAAAACCCAGCGCCAGCCGACGGAGTCGGCCACCAGCCCCGCGACCGCGGGGCCCACCATCGCAGGCACCACCCACGCGGCCGAGAGCCCCGCGAAGACCCTGGGCCTGACCTCCGGCGGGTAGACACGGGCGATCATGACGTAGATGGCGACGATGGCGGCGCCGCCACCCAGCCCCTGCACCACCCTGGCCAGCACGAACAGTTCCTTGGTGGTCGCCGCGCCGGCCAGCGCCATGCCGACGACGAAGAGCGCGACACCGGCCACGAACGGCAGCGCGTGGCCCTTGCGGTCCGACCACAGCCCGGCCACGACGTTGGCGAACAGCCCCGCGATGAGGAAGGCGGAGAAGCTCATGCCGTACAGGTCGAGGGCGTCGAGCTCGCGTGAGATCGCGGGCATCACGACGCCGACGGACATCCCCTCGAAGGCGACGAGAGTCACGCAGAGCAGGATGCCGATGGTCGCCGTGCGGTACTCAGGACCGAAGATTCGAGGAGGTGCGTATGGAGTGTCGAGACTCTTCGGTGCTGTCACCCCAACATCCTAGTTGCACCGGAATCACACCTTGTCGCCGCCTCAGCGGCCCCTGACGGGGGTGACCTTCCTCGGCTTGATGCGCACCGGCCTGCCCGCCATCGGCCCGTCGGGCAGGACGTCCATCATGACCGGCACGATCGGGAAGTCTTCGGAGTCAGGGCCGGGCTGAGCCGGGGAGCCGGCAGGCGCGCCGCCCGCGGCCGCCGCACCGGGCTGGGCACCGGGCTGGGCTCCCTGCTGGGCGCCTCCGGAAGCCGGAGCCCCCTGCTGGGCGCCCGTGGAAGCAGGGGCGGGCTGCTGGCCCGAGGGAGCCGCGGCGGGCGCCTGGGATCCCGCGGCGGCCGATGCGGGTTGCTGGCCCCCTGAAGCGGGGGCGGGCTGCGGGGAGCCCGCCGAGGCCGGGGCCGGTTGCTGCCCCACGGCGGCCGGCGCCGGTTGCTGGCCCACGACTGCGGGCGGAGCAGGCTGCTGGGCGCCCGTGGCAGCCGGGGCCGGCTGGGCGGCCGTCCCGGCCGTGGTGACGGCCTGGGAGCCGGCCTGCGCCGGGGCGAGCTGGGCGCCCGCCGAGGCCGCCTCCGACCGCAGCGCCCGGTAGGCCGCCCACATCTCGTGCATGCGGACCGCCTGACCCTGGGTGAACTCCGTCATGCACCCGTCATAGCTGTAGTCCATGTAGTTGTGGATCGGGTCGAGACCCGGCTGGGCGCAGGTGTCCTTGCCCTCGGGGCAGCCCGCGGTCGGCTGCGCCTGCGGCGGCGTGTCGTCCACTCCGTCACCGGTCCCCGTGCAGCCGTTCTCGAAGGTGTGGAACAGCCCGAGCCAGTGCCCGATCTCGTGGACGGCGGTGCGCCCGCCGTTGAAGTTGGCCAGCGAGCCGCCCGGCAGGCTGCGCCAGTCGACCACGACGCCGTCGGTGCGCGGCATGGTCTGGTACCAGAACGGATAGGTCGAGTAGCCGAGCATCAGGGGGGTGAGCTGGCCGATGTACAGGTTGAGCGTGTCGGACCCGCCCCGGCGCAGCTCCGTCTTGATCGCCGTGTCGTTGGCCAGCGGGTTGGCGAACCACTGCGGCCGGTTCGTGATGGTCACGCCGTCGAGACGGAAGCGTATGCCGGTGTCGGCGCCGCCGTACGAGCCCGCGTAGGCCGCGTTGATGATGGCCACCTGGCTGGCGACCGCCTCGTCGGTGGGCCGCAGGTTGCCGTCGGTCAGCACGTGCACCCACAGCGGCACGGTGACCGAGGCCGCCGGGCCCGCCGACCGCCCGCGCAGCCGCTCCTGAAGGTCGGCGAGCACGTCATCGACGGGTTCGTGGTGGTCGGGCTCGGCGCGGCCACCCGCGGCATGCCCGTGGGCGGCCTGTATGGCGGGCCGGCAGCCCTCAGGTGTGGTCGCGGAGGCTTCCGCGGGTGGTACGGCGACGTGCCCGACAGCGAGCAGGCACATCAGAGCAGCGGCAGACACGCGCCGAGCCATGCAATCCCCCGATACGGCATGAGCTGGTCAACATCGCGACCTTAGCTGCACCGTGGGGCGATCACCCGTGATCGACACTCACTATTTGTTACTGCTTGTTACTGCTTGTTGTCGTCCCCGTCTCCGCCCTTGGGGAGACCCCCATAGATTTCCTTGCATTCAGGGCAGACGGGGTACTTCTTGGGGTCGCGGCTGGGCACCCATACCTTGCCGCACAGGGCGCGGATCGGCGTGCCGGTCACCATGCTTTCGGTGATCTTGTGCTTGTCGGCGTAGTGGGCGAACCGCTCGTGGTCGCCGTCGCCATGCGAGAGCCGCGGCGTGGTTTCCTGCTCAGGAAGGATCTTCGTGCTCACGCCAACGAGTCTATGCGGATCCGGGGCCCGTCCAGGAAAAGGCCCGGCTCCCGCCGCTCGGGGTCGGGAGCCGGGCTTGCCCGCACGGTGTGTCGTCAGCCGACGTGGACGGGCGCGCCCTCGGTCGACTGGCTGCCGCGCTTGACGAACAGCGCCAGGATCGCGGTGAGGATGGCGACGCAGGTGCTCACCAGGAAGGCCAGGTGCATGCCGTCCATGAACGAGCTGTGGACGGCATTGGTGATCACCTGGGCGATCTGGTCCGGCAGGCCCTGGGTGGGCGCCGTGCCGAAGGCGGCCGCCTGCTCCAGCAGGTGCATCTTGTCCGCCGGGATGTCCTTGGCGACCGGGCCGAGGTAACCGGGCAGCCTGTCGGCGATCTCGCCGGCCATGACCGCGCCGAGGATCGCGGTGCCGAGCGCGCCGCCGACCTGCATGGCCGACTGCTGCACGCCACCGGCCACACCGGCGTACTGGGGTTCGACGTTGCCCACGATGATCTCGGTGGCGCCGACGAAGACCGGGGAGAGACCGAAGGCCAGCACCAGGAACGGGATGCCGCTCTCGACGAAGGAGGCGTCGACGCCCAGGCGGGACATCAGGAACATCGCCAGAGCGGTGATCATCAGACCGGCCGCCATCGTGACCTTCGGACCCAGCTTGCCGATCGCCATGCCCGCCAGGGGCGAGGCGATGATCATGCCGGCGCTCATCGGGAGCATCCGCAGGCCGGCCTCGAGCGGCGTCAGGCCGTGCACGCCCTGGAAGAAGAAGCCCAGGAAGAACATGGCGCCGAACATCGCGAAGGCGACCATCATCATCAGGCCGACACCGATGGAGACCGAGGGGTTCTTGAAGATCGACAGCGGCACCAGCGGCTGGCGCGCGATGGCCTGCCACACGATGAACAGCCCCGCCAGCACCGCGAAGCCGATCAGGAAGCCGATGGTCTTGATGTCGCCCCAGCCCCACTCGGGAGCCTTGATGATCGACCAGACCAGCGCGAACATCGCCCCGGACAGCAGCACCACGCCCAGCCAGTCGACCTTCGACATCAGCTGGGACCTGTTCTCCTTGATGATCAACACGCCCATGATCAGCGCCAGCAGGCCGACGGGGCCGTTGATGAAGAACACCGACTGCCAGCTGACGTTCTCCACCAGCAGGCCGCCCACGATCGGGCCCGCCGCGCTGGACAGGCCGATGATGGCACCCCACGCGCCCATCGCCTGGTTCAGCTTCGGCCCCGGGAAGGCGCTGCGGAGCAGGGCGAGCGCGGCCGGCTGCAGCAGCGCGCCGAACAGGCCCTGGAGCACGCGGAAGAAGATCAGCGCGGTGATCGAGCCGGTGAAGCCGATCGCCAGGGACGTCACGGTGAAGCCCGCGACACCGATCAGGAAGATCCGCTTGTGGCCGAAGAGGTCACCCAGCTTGCCCGCGGTGATCAGGAAGACCGCCAGCGCCAGCAGGTAGCCGCTGGTCACCCACTGCAGGTCGGACAGGGACGCGCGAAGTTCCGCGCCGATCACCGGGTTGGCGATGCCGACCACGGTGCCGTCGAGCATCACCATGATCACACCCAGCGACACCGCCAGGAGTGTCAGCCATGGACTGCCCTTCGCACCTCCCTCCGCCTCTGACGGCGTCGGCGCCGCCACCGTCTTGGCTTGAGCCATGGGAGCCCCCTCAGTACGGACGAATCGTTAGCCCGAGCAATTTATGACACAGACTGACAAATGACAAATGGTTTTGTTTGCCAGCACCTGACTTATGGCACACTGTGACAGGGAGGTTGCCATGGGCCTACGAGAACGTAAAAAGGAGAAGACGCGCCTGGCGATCATCGACGCGGCGGTCGACCTGTTCCTCGAACAAGGATACGAGGCGACCACCGTCGAGCAGATCGCGGGTGCGGTCGAGATCTCGGCTCGCACGTTCTTCCGCTACTTCACCAGCAAGGAGCACGTCGTCCTGTGGTTCCACGACCACAGCGAAGGGATCGTCAGCGAGGCGCTCGCGTGCCGTCCCGGTGATGAGCCCCCCTTCGTCTCGCTCCTGCAGGCGCTGCGGGTCATGTTGCACGAGTTCACCGGGGCAACGTCCGAGGACACCGCGAGGTTCCTGAAGATGCGGCAGCTCATGCAGGCCAACCCCGCACTCGCGGGCAAGAGCGTGGCCCGCGGGGTCGAGACCGAGCGGCGGCTGGCCGTCGAGATCGCCAGGCGCCAGGGCCGCGACGCCGAGACCGACCAGCTCCCCCACCTGGTCGTCGCCTACGCCATGGCGACGGTGCGCGTCGGCTTCGAGTGCCCGCGCCCCCAGGAGATCGAGAACGACCTGCCGGCGATGTTCGAGCGCGTGGAGGAGGCGCTCGTCCTCGCCCAGCGGAGCTTCCGGCCCGGCTGGGACCTGGGTGGCTAGTTCATGGTCGGATCGTCGGGGTGGGTGGCGACGAAGGCCAGCTCGCCGCGCTGCCTGCGCAGGACGGTCCGCCACAGGCCACTGGGATCGGCGTTGAAGGTGTCGCCCGCCTCCGAGTCGACGACGTACCACGCGCCTTCGGCGATCTCGCTCTCCAGCTGGCCCGACGTCCAGCCCGCGTAGCCCGCGAAGATCCGCATCTGGGCGATCTCCCCTGCCAGGATCTCCGGCGGCGCGTCCAGGTCGACGGTGCCGAGCCTGGCCACCGACGGCGTGCCGGCGTGGAGCCGCCGCCAGCCCAGGGGCTCCTCCCCGCTGGGCACCGCGGCCAGCGCAAGCGCGCTGTCGGTCTGCACGGGACCACCCTCGAACAGGACGGCGGGCCCGCTCACCAGGGTGTCCCAGACCGGCAGCACCTGGGTGACGGCGATCTCGCTGGGCCGGTTCAGCACGACGCCGAGGGTGCCGCCGTCGACGTCGTGTTCGAGGATCAGCACCACGCTGCGCCGGAAGTTGGGGTCGTCGAGCAGTGGCGTCGCCACCAACAGCCCGCCGACGTAGATCGCCTCCGCCATGCCTCCATCATGACCGGTGTACACGGCATCTCGCGCCCCCAGGTTCGCGATGTTACGGAGCGCATGCATATGGGCACTGTAGGTAGCAAAGATCGCTTTCTCGTGCGCTCAGGAGGAGCCATGACCGCCGGACGCCGACTCGCCCTTCTCGTGGCGGCCGCACCGCTCGGGGCGATCCTCCTGCTGCCGTCGGCCGCCTCCGCGTGGAAGGCGGAGGAGGGCGAGCCGTTCACCATGTCGCTGCGCAGGACCTCCTGCGACACGAACATGGCCGCCGTGGTCCTGAGGAGCACCAGCGACCACCCGTCGGGGTACGCCGTCGCGAAGGACGACCGGCTGGTGGAGCAGGGCACGCTGCGGCCGCACAGGAGCACGACGGTCTACGTGCCGGTGCCGCGCGGCCGTTCGGCGGGGCTCGAGGTCAGCTACACCGCCGACGGCCAGGACGGCAAGCTGGTCGACACGCGGCGCCTGTTCAACGGCTGCCCCCAGCACGGCGACCAGGGCCGCGGACAGGGCGGCGACCACGGCGGCGAACAGGGCCAGGCCCGCTGGGCGCTGTTCGGCGACGACGACGGGCCCGGAGGGCTCTGGGGTGACCGCGACAAGCCCCTGGGCGGCTGGGGCGCCGACGGTCCCTGGTCGAACGGGGGCGACGACAGGCCCGGCGCGTGGGGCGGCGACGGGCCAGGCGCGGACGGGGACGACGACGGCCGCCTGGCGGGGTGGGGACAGGACTGGGGCCACGGCCGCTGGGCGAACTGGCATGACCGCGACGGGCGCCTGCCGCACACCGGGCCGCCCGCGGACCTGCTGGGCAAGCTGGCGACCGGGGCCGGGCTGGTGGTGATGGGCGCGATCGTGTGGTGGTACGGCTCCATCTGGCCGCGCCAGACGCCTGACGGGCCGCTGGTCACCACTCTCACGCCGCGCCGCCGCCATCCGGACCCCGAGCGGTAGGGCGCCGGGAGCTCACCGGACGAAGGCGCCCGCCCTCGCGGCGGCGAGGGCGGCCCTGACCGCCCGCTCGGCGACCCGCTCGTCCACCGGCTCGCGGGTGACCAGCAGCCGGTAGTAGATCGGGGCCGAGACCGCCCGCACCACGTCCATCCCGTCGGTCCCCTCGGGCAGCTCCCCCCTGGTCACCGCCAGGTCGACCACCGCCGCCCACTCCCGCACCCGCCGCAGGTAGAACTCCCGCAACGCGACCTCAGCCTGCTCGTCGCAGGTGGCCGCCGCGATCACGGCCTGCAGTGTCGCCCCCAGCCGCTCGTCGGCGACCGCGCCCAGCACGCCGGCCGCGTTCGCCATCAGGTCGCCCTCCACCGACCCCGTGTCCGCGTGCGGCGCCGACTGGTCGGCCAGCTCCGTCATGAGGTCGATCACCAGCCCCGCCGGCCCGCCCCAGCGCCGGTAGACGGTGGTCTTGCCGACGCCCGCCCGGGCCGCCACCTGGTCCATGGCCAGTCCGTGGAAGCCGCGCTCCACCAGCTCGTCCTGGGTGGCCTCCAGCACCGCGGCGCGCACCCTCGCCGTACGGCCGCCGGGCCGTACCGTTCCCGCCAAATGGGTCTGCTGTTCCATTAAAGCCTCTCATCGTGCTACCGTCTGCCTCATCTTAAAGGAACTTGCGACCCATTAAGGGGCTGTCCATGACCGCGTTGGACGTGTCCGCGCCCGCCACCACCATGACGGGCCGGCAGAAACTGACCCTGACCCTCCTGCTCGGCGCCCAGTTCATGCTCGCCGTCGACTTCTCGATCCTGAACGTCGCCCTGCCCGTCATCGGCCAGGGCCTGGATTTCGCGCTGTCGGAGCTGCAGTGGATCGCCACCGCCTTCGCCCTGGCCGCCGCCGGCTTCACCCTGCTGTTCGGCCGCATCGCGGACCTGTTCGGCAGGCGCCGGCTCTTCCTGGCCGGCATGGCGCTGCTCGGCGTGTCGTCCCTGGCCGGCGGGCTGGCCACCTCGCCCGGCATGCTGCTGGTCGCCAGGGTCGCCCAGGGCCTGGCCACCGCGATCGTGACCCCCGCCGGCCTGTCGCTGCTGACCACCTCCTTCCCTGAGGGATCCCTGCGCGACCGGGCGCTCGGCCTGAACGGCGCGCTGATGTCGGCGGGCTTCACCTCGGGCGCCGTCCTGGGCGGCCTGCTGACCGATCTGCTGAGCTGGCGGTGGGCCTTCTTCGTCAACGTGCCGGTCGCGCTCGCCGTCCTGGTCGCGGCGCCCGCCGTCCTGGCCGAGAGCCGGCACGAGCGGCGGCCTGCGATGGACGTCCTCGGCGCGGTGACCGTGACCACGGGACTGCTCGCGCTGGTCTTCGGCCTCACCCAGGCCGGCGAGTACGGCTTCGCCGCGCCGGTCGCGCTCGGCGCGCTCGCCGCCGGGGCGGTGCTGCTGGTGGCGTTCTGGTTCGCCGAACGCAGGGCCGTCGCGCCCCTGGTGCCTGTCGCCGTCCTCAAGCGGCCGAGCGTCAAGTGGGGCAACCTGGCCGGGCTGATCGCCTTCGCCACCGAGACGTCGCTGGTCTTCCTCATGACGCTCTACCTGCAGAAGGTGCTCGGTTACTCGGCGCTGGCCACGGGGCTCGCGTTCGGCGTGCTCGGCCTGGGCACGGTCGTAGGCGGCGTCGGCGCTTCCCGCGTCATCGCCCGCCTCGGCAGCCGCGCCACGCTGATCGCCGGCTTCGCCGTCCAGGCCGCCGCGACGGCCGCGCTGGCGCTGCTCGGCACCTCGCCTGGGTGGATCTGGCTGCTGCTGGTGGCCACCTTCGTCGGCGGTGTCGGCAACATGCTGGCGATCGTCGGCTTCATGGTGACCGCCACCTCGGGCCTGCCCGACTCCGAGCAGGGCCTGGCCACCGGCCTGGCCACGATGACGCAGCAGGTAGGGATCACGATGGGCATCCCGGTCATGAGCGCGGTCGTCACGGCGGCGATGGCGGCGGGGGCCGACGTGCTGGGCGGGGTGCGGGTCGCCGTCCTGGTCAACGCGGCGCTCGTCCTGCTGGGCGCCCTGGTGAGCGCCGTCCTGCGCCCGAAGCCCACCACGGACTGACCGCCGCGCGACGCGACAGTGGCCGCTCCCCCGGACCAGTCGGATCCGGGAGAGCGGCCACTGTCGCGAAGGGAGCCGCGCGGGTCAGGCCTCGGTGAAGCCGCGCGCCCGGCCACCGGCCGACTCGCGGACGGCCGCGGCGACGGCGGTCGAGACGTCAGGGTGGAAGACGCTGGGGATGATGTAGTTGGGGCCGAGCTCCTCCGGCGTCACCACCGCGGCCAGCGCGCCCGCCGCCGCCAGCAGCATCTGCTGGGTGACCTCCGTGGCCTGGGCGTCGAGCAGGCCGCGGAACACGCCGGGGAAGGCCAGCACGTTGTTGATCTGGTTGGGGTAGTCGGAGCGCCCCGTGGCCACGACGGCCGCGTGCTCGCGCGCGTCGTCGGGCGAGACCTCGGGCTCGGGGTTGGCCAGGGCGAACACCACCGCGTTCGGGGCCATGGTGGCGATGTCGTCGCCGTTGAGGATGCCGGGAGCCGACACGCCCACGAAGACGTCGGCGCCCTTGACCGCGCCGCGCAGGTCGCCGGAGTAGCCCTCGGCGTTGGTGTGCTCGGCGATCCAGCGCAGGGAGTCGTCGAGGTCGTCGCGGCCCTGGTGGACGGCGCCGAGATAGTCGCAGACGACCACGTTGCGCGCGCCCGCGGCCAGCAGCAGGCGCAGGACGGCGGTGCCGGCGGCGCCCGCGCCCGCCATCGTGATGCGCACGTCCTCGAGGCGCTTGTCGACGACGCGCAGGGCGTTGGTCAGCGCGGCCAGCACGCAGATGGCGGTGCCGTGCTGGTCGTCGTGGAAGACGGGGATGTCGAGCAGGTCGCGCAGGCGGGCCTCGACCTCGAAGCAGCGCGGGGCGGAGATGTCCTCCAGGTTGATGCCGCCGAAGCCGGGCGCGATGGCGCGGACGATGGAGACGATCTCGTCGACGTCCTGCGTGTCGAGGCAGATCGGCCAGGCGTCGATGCCCGCGAACCGCTTGAACAGCGCCGCCTTGCCCTCCATGACGGGCAGTGCGGCGGCGGGGCCGATGTTGCCGAGGCCGAGCACGGCCGAGCCGTCGGTGACGACCGCCACGCTGTTGCGCTTGATAGTGAGGCGGCGGGCGTCCTCGGGGTTGCGGGCGATGGCCATGGAGACGCGGGCGACGCCCGGCGTGTACGCCATGGACAGCTCGTCGCGGTTGCGCAGCGGCACCTTCGACTTCATCTCGATCTTGCCACCGAGGTGCATGAGGAAGGTGCGGTCGGAGACCTTGTGGATGACGACGCCCTCGACCGCCTCCAACTGGTCGACGATCTGCTGGGCGTGGTCGGTGTCCCTGGCCGCGCAGGTGACGTCGATGCGCAGCTTCTCATGACCCGCGTTGGTGACGTCGAGCGCGGTCACCACGCCACCCGCCGACTCTACGGCGTGGGTCAGCTGGCTGACCGCCTTGCCTCCGGCGGGCACCTCGAGCCGCACGGTGATGGAGTAGGACACGCTCGGGACGGTGGCCACGTCTATCGCTCCTTTGCGCCTGACCAAGGATGCATCCATGGTGCCACCTCCCACGAGTCCTCTCGACAGCCACCTTTACGGGCGTGTTTACGGACATTTCCGAAAAGGGAGAACTCTTTCTTGATCGGGTGTTCACCGCGTCCGGCGACCGTCGGAGGCGCCCCCACGAACCCCTCGAGGAGCCGCATGCCCCGCCTCACCGCCCTGCTCGCCGCGACCGCGCTGGCCGTCCTCACCTCGGCGGCACCGGCCGTCGGCACCACCGGCAGGTCCGACGTCAGGATCAACCAGATCCAGACGATCGCCACCCACAACAGCTACCACCGCGAGCTGACCGACGCCGAGAAGGACGTCCAGCGCAGGACCGACGCCAACTGGTGGAACCTGCAGTACTCCCATCCGGCCATCCCGCACCAGTTCGGCACGCAGCGGGTGCGCGGGATCGAGCTCGACGTCTTCCCCGACCCGCAGGGCGGCCTCTACACCAAGCCGCTGGTCCGCAGGGACGCCGGGCTGCCGCCGCTGCAGGACCCGGGCCTGGCCACCCCGGGCTTCAAGGTGCTGCACTGGGCCGACCACGACTACGCCACCAACTGCTCGACCTTGGTGGCCTGCCTGCGCCAGGTGCGCGACTGGTCGGACGCCAACCCGGGCCACGTCCCGCTGACCATTCTGACCGAGCTCAAGCGCACCGACCCGGCCAAGGAGGCCATGGGCGGCGCCAAGAGCCCCACGTGGGACGCGGCCCTGCTCGACGCCCTCGACGCGGAGATCCGCGGCGTCTTCTCCGACGACCGGCTCATCACCGCCGACGACCTGCGCAGGCCCAGCCTCTCGCTGGAGCAGAGCGTGCTGAAGTACGGCTGGCCGCGCCTGGAGTCCGCGCGCGGCAAGGTGATGTTCTTCATGGACAACTCAGGGGCCGACATCCAGACGCCCTACCTGACCGGCCACCCCAACCTGGAGGGCCGGGTGCTGTTCACCAACTCCAGGCCGGGCCGTCCCGACGCCGCCTTCATCGGCTGGAACGACCCGCTGGGCGCCAACACCGCCCAGATCCAGGACTTCGTGCGGCGCGGCTACTACGTCCGCACCCGCTCGGACGTGCCGTTCACCGAGGCCAGGTCGGGCGACACCACCCGGCTGAAGGCGGCGCTCGACAGCGGCGCCCAGATGATCAGCACCGACTTCCCCGTCGTCGGCCTGTCGGCGCGCAACGGCAGCGACTACGTGGCCGAGTTGCCCGGCGGCGCGACCGCGCGCTGCAACCCGGTCAGCGCGGAGCGCGGCTGCCGCGACCACACGCTGGAGCCTCGCCTCAGGACAGCGCCTCAGCAGCCGTGACGACGAGCTCGACACAGACCCGCACCGGGATCGCGGTGCTGTCGATGACGAGCTGGTAGTGCTGCGGATCGGCCGGGTCGGCCCGGTAGAAATGCCGGACATATGCCGACCTGGCCCGATCGTTGTCCTCGACCACCCTGCGCGCCTCGCGCTCGGACACCTCCGCGAGCGCCGCCGTCTGCAGCACCCGCCTGCGCAGCGGCGCGTCCAGGCGGACGTGCAGGGCGCCCGGATGGTCGGCCAGCACCAGCGCGCCCGCACGGCCGAGGAACACCCCGCCCGTGGCCCGCGCCGTCTCCTTGATCATGCGTTCGGTGCGGTTGACGAACTCCTCAGGCGCCAGGGGCATCGAGCCCGGCAGGTACATGTCGACTCCCCCGAAGGTGACCGTCGGCAGCCGCATCGCCCCTGAGAGCAGCCGTCCGAGGCCGTGTTCCGCCCTGTCGTCGTGGACCAGCGCCTCTTCCAGGGAGCAGCCGAGCTCCTGGGCCACGGCGTTGGGAATCGCCCGGTCGACGAAGGGGACGCCAAGGCGCTCGGCGACGGCCGGGCCGATGACGCTCCCAGCCGTGCCGTATGTCGCCGAAATGGTGACGACCCGCATGGCTCCAGGCTAGAACAGCGCGCTCGAAAGCGCCCTACGTCCTTTCACCAGAGCCGGGTCGTCGCCGGGCAGCGCCTCGAACAGACCGAGCAGGTGCTTGCGCACGGTGTCGCGTTCCTCGCCCGAGGTGCGCTTGACCACCCCGACCAGCCTGCTGAAGGCCTCGTCGACGTTGCCCGCGAGCATCTCGAGGTCGGCGGCGAGCAGCTGCGCCTCGATGTCGGCGGGATCCTGCATGCGGCGCTGCACCTCGGCGGGGTCGACCCCGGCGGTGCGCTTGATCAGGCCCACACCGGCCAGGCCCATCCGGGCGTCCTCGTCGCCGGGCGAGCGGGCCAGCAGGCGCTCGTAGGCGTCGGCGGCCGCGTCGAGGTCGCCCTCGTCGATGGCCTTCTCGGCGGCCGCGAGGTCGGGGTCGAGGGGCGCCGCCTCGGGCGCGGGGGCGCCGTCCTCGACGGCCGACGGCCTGGCCTCCGGGTTGGCCTGGTAGAACTGCTCGACCGCACCCATCAGCTCGTCGAGCCAGCGGCGTACCTCGGGCTCGGGCAGCACCTGCTGGAACCCGGTCACCGCCTGGCCCTGGAAGATGGCCAGCACGGTCGGCACGGCCTGCACGCGCAGCGCCTGGGCGACCTGCGGGCTGGTGTCGACGTTGACCTTGGCCAGCGTGACCCTGCCGCCGAAGTCGGAGACGACCTTCTCCAGGACGGGGGTGAGCTGGGCGCTGCCGGGGGCGCGCGGAGACCACAGGTCGAGGATGACGGGCACGCTCATCGACCGGTCGATGACGTCGGTCGTGAACGTCTCGTCGGTGACGTCGACCACCGAGGCAGCCGCCTGGGGACCCGCGGCCTCCCGCCGGGCCTGTGCCTCGAGTGCCTGCTTCCTGGCGCCCAGATCCACCGCTCCGTAGAGCGATCCGGGCCGAGAGATGTCCGCCATGCTCCTCATCTTGCCGCATCTTGGTGACTGAAGGCGCAGGAGCCCGCCATGAGCCGGGCCGGGCGCGGCCCTCTGAGGCCGAGCCGCGGGAGCCCGCAACCGGCCGCGGGCGGGCGCGACCCTCAGCCGCCGAAGTCGCCCGAGGCCACCCTGAGCGTGCGGAGCAGGTCGAACATCTCGCGTAGTTCGTCCTCGCCGTACATGGTCATGCCGAAGTCAGCGTTCATCAGGTCGCCGGTCGCGGCGGCCACGATCTCCCTCCCCTTGTCGGTGATCTCGGCGAGGACCCCGCGGCCGTCGCGCGGATTGCGCAGACGAACGACCAGACCCGCCTTCTCCAGGCGGTCGACGGTGTTGGTGACGCTGGTGGGATGCACCATCAGGCGCTCACCGATCTTGGACAGCGGGAGGGCGCCGGTTCTGCTGAAGGTCAACAACACGAGCGCTTCGTATCTGGCGAAGGTCAAGTCATACGGCTTGAGGAGCGAGTCCAGTTGCGACAGCAGGATCTGGTGCGCTCTCATGATCGAAGTGACCGCGGCCATGGCGGAGGACGGCCCGAAGTGAACGCGCCAGGTCTCAGCAGCGCGCTCGATCGGATCGAACGGCAGGTTGAGCGACACACCGTTACGTTAGCGTGCCCTCGTCCTGGTTCGTATGATTACTCAGCGCAACCAGATTCACCGCTTGACCAAGAACCCGGGCGCTAATCATCACGCTCAGTTATGGTTCTCGCACGAAACGGTGACGCGGAGCCCAGGGGACGGCCATGAGCCGGTGTTCCGCGGTCGCTGATGGGGCACGGGGGGTGCTTGATGTATTTCAGCGGGGGGTTTCGCCGTGCGTGAGCACGCCGGCGTCACGCGCGAGGAACTGAAGCAGAGCGCGGCCGTCACGACGGCCGTCCTCTTGGCGCTGGGCCTGGTGGCCGCCTGGAGCGTCCTGATCCCGGGCGTCGACGCGTGGGAGAACATCGTGGTCGCGGTGATCGGGTCGCTGAAGCTGACCGGTCCCGTGGCGGCCGCGTTCGCGGCGTGGGTGGCCGTGCGCAAGCGGCGCGCGCTGCGCGGCAGGACCGTGTCGACGTGGATCGCGCTGAAGGCGCCGCTGGCCATCGTCGTCGTGGTGGTGGGCTCGTTCGCGGCCACCGTGCTGGTGCTGGCGGTCAAGACGGTGCTGACCGAGCAGGCCGGGCGGCTCAACCTGGCGGGCCTGGGCATGGGCATGGCGGGGCTGGCGCTCTACGCCGTCATCGGCTGGGTGGCCGGCTGGCTCGTGCCGCGGGCGATGACGCCACTGGCGGCGGGGCTGGGCTGCTACGCGCTGTTCACCTGGCTGGCCGACGGCAAGACGTGGGTCGACAAGCTCGCTCCCGGCACCGGCGAGCCGTACGACCTGTTCCAGGGGCTGGCCGCCGCCGCCTTCCTCGACCAGACGCTGTGGCTGCTCGGCATCGCGCTGGCCCTGCTGCTCGGCTGGGCCGCGGTGGTGACCAGGCAGGCCCTGGTACTGGCCTTCGCGCTGATGGCGGTCCTCGCCGCGGGCACCGGGGTGGCCAGGCTGGTGACCGAGCCCAAGGCGGCCAGCGCGCTGCCCCTGGTCTACAGCTGCCAGGAGTGGCCGATCACGGTGTGCCTGCACCCCGGCATGCGGGGCGGGCTGACCGAGGTGGGCGACACGTTCACCAAGATCGCTTCAAAGCTGTCGGGCACTCCCGCCGCCTTCACCAGGGTCGAGCAGCGGCCGCTGGGCGAGAGCCTGCGCGCCTCGACGGGCATCGTGCCGATCCACGTGCCCGACCTGTCGGCGGGCTTCGCCGACCAGGCCGCCTACGACTTCGTCGAGAGCCTGGCCGCCGACTGCTCGGGCACGCCCGCCGGCGGCTACCGGGAGATCGTGACGGCGTGGCTGCGCGGCGAGCCGCTGCCCGGCGGGCCGCTGCCCCAGCACCAGTACGCCGCGGCGTGGTTCTCCGGCCTGAGCGAGCACCAGCGCCGCGAGTGGCTGCGCATGTTCTACACCGACTTCCAGTCGTGCCAGCTGTCGGCCAGGCACTTCGGCGGCGGACCTGCGGTCGCCTCGCCCGTCCCCAGCGTCAGCCAGAGCTATCCGGTCTATCCCACCTCGAGCGGCGCGAGCCAGGGTCCGGAGATGTCACCGCAGAGCTGGCGTTGATCATGTAGACACTGGTTGTATGAGGGCAGTGGTGTCTGCATGAATGTTCAGACGGCGGCCACGCGCAGGCGATGGCGATACGTGGCGGGACTGCTGGTGCTGGCGGTCCTGGTGGTGGTGGGCGCCCGGCTGGCCTGGACCTGGCTCAACCCCTTCGAGGAGCGGACCGTGGACCGCAGCCAGCCGGTGCTGCTGCAGTCCATCCACGATCTGTCCAGGTTCGAGGCGGCCACCGGGTCCTTCCAGGTCGTCGTCGACCTGGAGAAGGACGCCCCGTTCCTGCCCGACGCGGTCAAGGGCTCGCGCACCCTGTTCGTCGGCGCCGGCAACGTCGACGCCTACGTCGACTTCGGGTCGCTGGCCAAGGACGCGGTGACCGTCAACGCCGACCGCACCGAGGTCACCGTACGCCTGCCCGCCGCCCAGTTGGAGAAGCCCAATCTCGACAACAGGCGCTCCTACGTCTTCGCCCACCAGCGCGGGCTGATCGACAGGGTGCAGGGCTTCCTGTCGTCGTCGCCGGACAACCAGCAGGAGCTGTACGTCCTGGCCGAGAAGAAGATCTCCGAGGCCGCGGTCGCCAGCGACCTGCGGACCCGCGCCGACGCCAACACCAAGGCGATGCTGGAGGGACTGCTGAAGTCGCTCGGCTTCAGCAAGGTGACGGTGACCTCGACGGCCGCCTCCTAGCCCCGATCCGCCAGGCGGTCGGCCTCCTCGAGGTGGTCGGTGAGGCCGAGCAGCTCCCAGCGCTGGAGGGCGAGCGGCACGTTGCCCTCCAGCCAGAGCCGGTCGTGGAAGGCGCCGAGGTCGAACGCCTCGCCCCGGCGGCGCGACGCGGTGGCCAGCAGGTCGAGCACCTGCAGCTTGCCGATCTGGTAGCTCAGCCCCTGTCCCGGGTTGCCGGAGAAGAACACCGCCTCCTCCCACGCCGTCGCCCGGTCCATCGGCACCGCCTCGGCCAGCACGTCCGCCGCCTGGTCCAGCGTCAGGTCGCCGAGCGCGAGGGCGATGTCCACCTCGACGCGCAGCGCCCGCAACCGCATGGCGTTGGCCACGAACACGGCGCTGTGCGGGGCGTCGTCGAACAGCCCCGACTGCAGCATCAGCTCCTCGTGGTAGAAGGCGATGCCCTCGTTGGCCGCCGAGTCGTAGTAGCGGCGCCGTACGGGATCAGGGTGCCGCCACGACAGCGCCAGCTGCTGGGCGTGCACGCCCTCGTGGGCGAGCTGGGCGCGCGGGTCACGGGCGGCGGCCAGCTCGAAGTACGGCAGGCCCGGCCGGGGCGGCTCGACGTACCTGACGGCGTCGGCGTCGGGGCTCGACTCGACACCGATCTCGTGAGGGACGCCGAGCCACGCCAGCGGCGCCAGGTAGGCGGGCATCTCCGCGAAGCGGTAGCGGCGCAGGGTGGCGGGCTGGCCCAGCAGTCCCCTGTCCACGTAGAAGGCGCGCAGCGCGAGCTCGTCGGCCGCCTCCCGGGCGACGAGGGCCGCGGCGTCGGCCGGGAGGACGGGGTCGGGCGCGTCGCGGTGGCGGTGCCGCAGCGTCGTCTCCATCGCCACCGCCCTGTCCCATTCCTGGCGCCCCATGGCGCGCAGCCGCTCGGCCCCGTACGGCAGCAGCGCCACCCTGTGGAGGAAGAAGGCCAGCCCCTCGGGCCCGACAGCCGTCTCGTCGGCGAACGACGGCATCCGCTCGTCCAGCCACGCGGCGAAGCCGTCGAGCGCCCGCACGGCCGCCTCCGTCGCCTCCCCCAGCCCCTCGTCGGACGGCAGCAGCGGCGCGAGGGCCGACATCGCGGTGTGCAGGGCCGTCCCCGCGC
This sequence comes from Nonomuraea sp. NPDC003804, assembly GCF_040610675.1. Taxonomy (NCBI): domain Bacteria; kingdom Bacillati; phylum Actinomycetota; class Actinomycetes; order Streptosporangiales; family Streptosporangiaceae; genus Nonomuraea; species Nonomuraea sp. NPDC003804. Next base: position 75,566 of record NZ_JBEXMT010000030.1, on the reverse strand, counting down.
CGTCCAGCAGCGTCATCGCCGAGCGGGCGAACGGCGCGGCGGCGTGGCCCTCCAGGTTCTCGCGGCCCTGGGCGAGCACCGGGGGGATCGCGCCCAGCACCGTGACGATCGAGGCGGCCCGCTCGGCGGTGAAAGGCGGCGGGGGCAGCAGCCGGTTGTAGACGGCCACCAGGGCCTGGTCGACGTAGAAGCAGGGGTTGCGCCGCCACGAGCGCAGCACGTCCAGCTCCCACCGCACCCTGGCCAGCGCCGAGCCCAGCAGCCTGGCGTCGACCCTGACCTCGACGGGCGCTTCGGCCAGGTCGAGCGCGCGCAGTTCGGCGTCGAAGGCGCGCCACGCCTCCCGCCTGGCAGCCACCGCGGCGGCCGACCAGTCGGGGACCCAGCCGGGCGGACGCTCCACCCTGGTGATGTCGTCGGAGGTGTCGGGAGCGGTCGCCATCCGCCACTCCCACCAGCGCTCCGCCAGCTCCCCGAGCACGCCGCCCGCGTCCGCCATCCCGCACCTACCTCCCGATCCCCGCATGCCTAGGCATCGCTCACCCCGCCTTAGGCGTCCTGTGCCGCTACCTCAGGCAGGACATAGGGCATCCGTCCGATGTGGCGGGGCGGGCCTTAGCCCGAATCTAGAGAGTGTCAGGGAAAAACACGACATCACGGGAGACCCGGATGAACCCCGAAATCAACTACGAGATCATGCGGAGCCGGATCGGCGAGCTCCACACCGTGGCCGCGGAGGAGCGGCTGGCGAGGCAGGCGCGCAGGTCGCCGCATGCCGAGCGCCGGCACCGCTCGCTCTTCGCCCGCCTCCGCGCCGCATGATCCCCGTCCGACAGCCCGGCCGCCATCACCTCAGCGGCCGGGCTTTCTCGTCGTCCTGACCGATCCGTTTCCTGACCGATCCGTTTCCTGACCGATCCGCTTCCGACCGATCAGCCGTTCTGCGGCACGCGGATGATGAGGGCGTCGCCCTGGCCGCCGCCTCCGCACAGCCCCGCCGCGCCGAGCCCGCCGCCGCGCCGCTTCAGCTCGTGCGCCAGCGTCAGCACGATCCGCGCGCCCGAGGCGCCGATCGGGTGCCCCAGCGCGATGCCGCCGCCGTTGACGTTCACCTTCTCGTACGGCAGGCCGAGCTCCTTGGCCGACTGGATCACCACGCTGGCGAACGCCTCGTTGATCTCCACCAGGTCGAGGTCGTCCACCGACAGCCCCTGCTTGGCGAGCGCGTGCTTGATCGCGTTGGCCGGCTGCGACTGCAGCGAGGCGTCGGGCCCGGCGACGTTGCCGTGGCGGCCGATCTCGGCCAGCCAGGGCAGCCCCAGCTCCTCCGCCTTCGCCCTGGACATGACCACCACGGCGCACGCGCCGTCGGAGATCTGCGAGGCGGACCCGGCGGTGATGGTCCCGTCGGCGGCGAAGGCGGGCCGCAGCTTGGCCAGCGTCTCCACGGTCGTGTCGCCGCGCACGCCCTCGTCGTCCTTGACGACCACGGGCTCGCCGCGCCGCTGGGGGATCTCGACGGGGACGATCTCGTCGTCGAACACGCCGTTCTTGATGGCGGCGGCGGCCAGCTGGTGGGAGCGGGCCGAGAACTCGTCCTGCTCGGCCCTGCCGATGCCGAGCCCGGCGTTGTAGCGCTCGGTCGACTCGCCCATGGCGCACTGGTCGAAGGCGCAGAACAGGCCGTCGTGCGCCATCGAGTCGACGATCTGCGAGCCGCCGTACTTGACGCCCTTGCGCAGGGCGGGCAGCAGGTGGGGGGCGTTGGTCATGGACTCCATGCCACCCGCGACGACGATGTCGAACTCGCCCGCGCGGATCAGCTGGTCGGCCATCGCGATGGCGTCCAGGCCCGACAGGCAGACCTTGTTGATGGTCACCGACGGCACGGTCATCGGGATGCCGGCCTTGACCGCGGCCTGGCGAGAGGGGATCTGCCCGGCGCCGGCTTGCAGCACCTGGCCCATGATGACGTACTCGACCTGCTCGGGGGAGACTCCGGCGCGCTCGAGCGCGGCCTTGATCGCCAGGCCGCCCAGGTCGACGGCCTGCTGGCCGGACAGGGCGCCGAGCAGGCGTCCGATGGGAGTGCGAGCTCCGGCGACGATGACGGAACCAGACATGGCAGCGGGCCTCCTGTGCACGCGAGGGGACGTTTGACACGATACCCATCGGTGTGGAACGCATCCCAGGGGGCCACTCCCCCTGGGAAGTCCATTCCATCCGGCACAGCCGAGCGACCACCATGGAGGCGGATCACACGTGTTTATGCGCATCGACCACATCGGGATCGCCTGCCACGATCTGGAGGAGAAGATCGCGCTGTTCGAGCGGACGTTCGAGCTGACTGTCGTGGCGCGCGAGACGAACGAGGAGCAGGGCGTCAAGGAGGCGATGCTGCACATCGCCGACGGTGAGGGTGGCGGCTCCTACATTCAGCTGCTCGAGCCGCTGTCGCCGGACTCCCCGGTCGGGAAGTTTCTCGCCAAGCGCGGCGAAGGCGTCCATCACGTGGCATTCGGTGTCCCGGACGTAGCGGACGCCATGCAACAAATCAGCGCGAAAGGCGTCAGGCTGCTGGACGAGCGGCCTCGACATGGATCAATGGGTTCCTCGATCGCGTTTCTGCACCCCAAGGACGTGGGAGGAATGCTCACGGAGCTGGTTCAGGCAACTGGCTCCCGGTAAACGCAAAAAAGGTTCATATGTAACTAGTAACGCAGATAGTTGGACGGGGCCTCCAAGGCGGCAACAGCGGAGTACGCTGGCCTACCACCGGACATGGAGCCTGCTGCCAGGAGCAGGCTCCAGACTCGGATGTCCCGAACCCCCCGTCCGGCCCGTGTAGCCGTCTCGACAACCCAGGATCGAGCCTCCATGCAGTCCGACATCGACGCCCAGCTCAACAACTTCTTCGAGGACGCCCCAGCGCGCGAGTTCGACGTGGTGCTCCGTGGTTACGACCGGCACCAGGTCCACGACCACCTCAAGCAGCTCGACAACGAGCTGCGCCAGTCCCGCGAGCAGGTCACCAGCCTGCAGCGCGACCTGTCCGACTCCCAGCGGCAGCTGCAGGAGCAGGAGCGCCCCACCTACTCGGGTCTCGGTGCCCGCATCGAGCAGCTCCTGCGCCTTGCCGAGGAGCAGGCCACCGAGCTCGTCCAGGCCGCCAGGTCCGAGGCCAACGAGATCAAGGCCCACGCCAAGGTCGAGGCCGCCGACCTGCGCGCCGCCGCCGAGAGCGAGGCGGCCGAGAAGCGCGCCCAGGCCACCCGGGAGGCCGACGACCTGCGCACCACCGCCGAGCGCGAGGCCGAGGAGATCCGTTCGACGGCCCGCCGCGAGGCCGAGGAGCTGACCAACACCACCGAGCGCGAGGCCGCCAAGCTGCGCGCCACCGCCGACCACGAGGTGGCCGAGAAGCGCGCCGACGCCGAGCGCGAGATCGCCAAGCTGCGCACCACCACCGAGCGCGAGGTCGCCCAGCTGCGCGCCTCGACCAAGCGGGAGCGCGACGAGGTCCTCACCACCGCCAAGCGCCAGGCCGACGAGATGCGCGCCCAGGCCCAGCGGGTGCTGGAGGAGTCCGAGGCGAAGCGGGCCCAGGACGAAGCCGAGTTCGAGATCCAGCTCGCCTCCCGCCGCGAGGAGGCCGAGCGCCAGGAGGCCGAGCGCCACGCGACCGCGCAGGCCGCCACCCAGAAGCTGGTGGCCGAGGCCGAGCAGCGGGCGGCGACCGCCGAGTCCCGCGCCACCAAGGCCACCCAGCAGGCCGAGCAGACCCGCCGCGAGGCCGACACCCACGCCAAGCAGCTGGTCGCCAACGCCCGCAAGAACGCCGACCAGGTCGCGTCCGAGGCCAAGGCCAGCGCCGAGCACATCGTCAGCGAGGCCAAGGCCGAGGCCGAGCGCATCCGCACCAGCATGCAGCGCCAGGTCGACGAGCTGACCAGGCAGCGTGACAGCATCACCAGCCACCTCGCGCAGCTGCGCCAGCTGCTCGGCGGCGCGCCCCTTCCTGGCATGGACCCCGAGCCGGCCGTCACCGCCGCCCCGCCGAAGCCGGCCCTGGCCCCTTCGGCGTCCAACGGCAGCGAGAAGCCGGCACCCGCGCCCGCGCCCGCACCCGCCGCTGCGGCCGCCAAGCCGCAGGCCGCGGACGACGACTCGGAGTGGTGGCAGGAGTAGCCCGATCTGGAGGCTGATCGACGGCTGAAGAGAGCCTGGTGACCTTGGGTCGCTAGGCTCTCTTCTTGTCCGTGTACGGCTTGACCGGATCCCCCCACTTCCCTGGAGCCATCGTGACCGCCGACGTCGAGGAACCCGCGTCCCCCGAGCAGGGCCCGCCGGCGGCGGAGCAGGCCACGACGGTCGCGGGGGACCCGGCGGCGGCACCGACCACAGCAGCCATGGCGAGCCCGGCGACGGAACCGACCACAGCACCCGCGGCGAGCCCCGCCACGACGGTCGCGGGGGACCCGGCGGCGCCCCAGGCCGGGGGGTGGAGCCAGGTCGACGGCGCGCTGCCGTACGGGATGCCGGGCAAGCCGCTGGCCCGGGGACCCTTCCTGTTCGGTCTCGTGGGCGGGCTCGGCGTGCTGACCGCGATCGCCATCGGTCATCTGATCACCAACTCGCTGAGCGTGATCATTCTCATCGTGGTGGCGATGTTCCTGGCGGCGGGGCTCAATCCGGCCGTCGAGGCGCTGCAGCGGCGCCGCATGAAGCGGCGCACGTCCATCTCGATCGTCTTCGCCGGCGTCATCGTCCTGTTCGCGCTGTTCGGCCTGGCCATCGTGCCGCCGGTGAGCCAGGAGTCGGCCGACTTCATCGCCGCCGTGCCCGGCTACTTCGACCAGCTCATCGCCAACCCGACGCTCAGGCAGCTGGACGCCGACTACCAGCTCCTGCCGAAGCTGGCGGCGTTCGTCACCGACACGCTCGCGCCCTCGCTCGCCGGCGGGCTGGTCGGCGCGGGCCTGGTGGTCCTGGACGGGGTGTTCACCGGCGTGACGCTGCTGGTGCTGATGCTCTACTTCCTCGGCTCCCTGCACTCGATCAAGGAGTACCTGCTCAAGCTCGTGCCGGCCTCGCGCCGTACCAGGACCGCCGCCATCACTGAGGAGATCCTCGACGGCATCGGCGGCTACGTGGCGGGCAACGTCCTCATCTCCGTCATCGCGGGCGTGCTGAGCTGGGCGTTCCTGACCGTCGCGGGGGCGCGCTACGCCCTGGCGCTGGCCCTGGTGATCGCGCTCACCGACCTGATCCCGCTGGTCGGCGCGACGATCGGCGCGGTGCTGGTGAGCGGCGTGGCGTTCCTGCAGTCGGTGCCGCTCGGCATCGCGTGCGCGATCTTCTTCCTCGTCTACCAGCAGGTCGAGAACTACCTCATCTACCCGCGCGTCATGAAGCGCTCGGTGGACGTGGCCCCCGCCGTGACCGTGATCGCGGCGCTGTTCGGCGGCGCCCTGCTGGGCATCGTCGGCGCCCTGCTGGCCATCCCGGTGGCCGCCGCGATCGCGCTGATCATCCGCGAGATCGTGCTGCCTCGCCAAGCTCGGAGCTGACGAACGCGGCCACGGCCGCGTTGAAGGCCTCCGGCTGCTCGACCGCGCTCAGGTGGCCGGCCCGCTCGATCACCATCAACCGCCCGTCCGGTACGGCCCGCAGCATCGCCTCGGCGTCGTCGCGGGTGGTGAGCCGGTCCTCCTCACCGACGATCACCAGGGCGGGGGCCTTGAGCGCGGCCAGGGTGTCGAAGGAGTCGGGCCGTCCCGCCATGGCCCGCTGCGCCCACGCCACCGCGCCGGGCGGCGCCGACTGGACGAGCCCCCGGACCCTGCCGGAGACCATCGCCCTGCGCTCCTTCGTGGTCGAGCCGATGAGGCCGGGCAGGACCTCCTCGATCAGCACGCCCGTGCCGCCGGACTCCACCTGCCGCGCGATGCGCTCCCTGGCATCCCTGGCCTGGTCGGTGTCCTGGCTCGCCTTGGTGTCGGCGAGGATCACGCCAAGCACGCGGTCGGGGTGACGCCTGCAGAAGGCCATCGTCACGTAGCCGCCCATCGACTGCCCGCCGATCACGGCCCGCTCGATCCCCTCGCCGTCGAGCATGGCGGCGACGTCGTCGGCCATGAGGTCGAGGGAGGGCTCGTCGTCGCCCAGCCTGGAGCCGCCGAACCCGCGCAGGTCGGGGGTGACGACCCGGCAGGTGGCGGCCAGCCCCTCGCGCTGGGCCAGCCACATCGCCGAGGAGAGCGGGAAGGCGTGGAGCAGGACGACGGGGACGCCGGTCCCCGCTGATCTCGTGTAGAGCTGCACGCACCTCACGGTAACCCGGTTCCCCCCGACAATCACCGTGCGGCATGTGCCGATATGCGGCCAAGGGTCTGACCGCTTCTTCCGTGGCGTCAGATCGTCCTCGGCGTGACCGAACGAGAGCGGGCCGCGCTGAAGCCTCAGCCGGTCAGATCGGTGGGCAGCGGGTAGGCCGCCGGGTTGACCCGCTTGACGATCTCGTTCAGCACGATCCGCACGTACGGCTCGCCGACCCACAGGTGCTTGGCCCCGTCGACCCCGATGACCTCGGCCCCCGGCACCCTGGCGAACCTCTCCTTGGCCTCCTCGGGGCGCAGGTAGTCGTCGAACTCCGGCACCAGCGCCACCAGCGGACGCCCGAAGGCGGCCCAGGCGTCGAGATCGTCGTCCGTGGCCCGCTTGAGCGGCGGCGACAGCAGGATCGCGCCCTCCACCAGCGGATCGTGCGCCCACTTCAGCGTCAGCTCGGTGCCGAAGGACCAGCCGACCACCCACACGCGGGGCAGGTCGTGGAACTCGGCGTACTCCAGCGCCGCCGCCACGTCGTAGCGCTCCCCCTCGCCGCTGTCGAAGGCGCCCTGCGAGGTGCCGCGTTCGGAGGAGGTGCCCCTGGTGTTGAAGCGCAGGACCGCCAGGTCGGCCAGCGCGGGCAGCCGGTTGGCCGCCTTCTTGTAGACGTGGCTGTCCATGAACCCGCCGTGGGTGGGCAGCGGGTGCAGGGTCACCAGCGTCGCGACCGGCGGCCTGTCCGCGGGCAGGGCCAGCTCGCCGACCAGGGTCAGCCCGTCGGCGGTGTGCAGCTCGATCGGCTCGCGCCTGGCGGGCAGGACGGTGGCCGCGCGGATCTCCACAGCAGTTCTCCTCGATTCCCTCAGTACCTGCTGCGCCCCGGGCCCCGGTCGAGCCGCTTGCGCCAGCAGGTGGTGTGCCAGTGGCGGCGTTCACTGTCGCCGCCCGTCCAGTTGGGCCAGCTCACGATATGCGGTAGACCCGGCCGGATCTCCTGGTCGCAGCCGGGACAGCGGTAGTTCTTGCCCGAGGAGGCGCCGCTGAGCATGCGGACCTTCCACTCCCCGTCGGGCCACTCCTCCACCCGGTCCGTCGAGCTGGCGAAGCCGATCGGGCGGGAGGAGTCCTTCCGGCGGGCGCGTCGAGGGCTCATGGGCGGGGGAAGCGCGTCAGCCCGGCGGTGACGAGGTGGTCGAGCAGCGGGGCGGGGGCGAGGGAGGGCGAGCGCCGCTCGGCGTAGAGGGCGCGCAGGCCGTCGCGTACCGTGGCCAGGCCGGCGGACTCCAGCAGCTCGAAGGGCCCCGCGGGGTAGCCGCAGCCCAGCCGCATCGCCGCGTCGATGTCACCGATGGCGGCGTAGCCGGACTCGTACATGCCGACCGCGTCGTTCAGGTGGGCGAACAGGAGGGCGTCGATCACCAGGCCGGCCCTGTCCCTGCACGGCACCGGTGTGTATCCGGCGATCTTCAGCAGGTCGCGGGCGCCGAGCACGGCCTCCTGCGCGGTCAGGACGGAGGTGGCCAGCTGCGCCACCTGCCCGGTCAGCTGGACGCGGACGGTCTTGGGCGAGCCGGGGTCGGCGCCGCCCGCCACGAGGATCACGTCGGGGTCGTCGCTGTCCTTGAACCCGGCCGCGGCGAGCCGGTCGGCCAGCTCGGGCAGGCCGACGACGCGGACGGTCCGCGCGGCGGCCTTCTCGGGCTGACCGTCGGCAGGGCCGCCGTGAAAGCCCCTGCCGGACTTGCGCCCGAGCAGCCCGGCATCGACGTAGGAGCGCAGCAGGGGCGAGGGCACGTGCCGGTCGGAGCGCGACTCCTCGAACAGCACTCCCATGATCTCGCAGGCGGTGTCGAGGCCGATCAGGTCGAGCAGCTCGAACGGCCCCATCGGCAGGCCGACGCCGAGCTTCATCGCGTTGTCGATGTCGTCGCGGCCGGCCACGCCCTGGTCCAGCAGGGTCACCGCGTGGTTGAGGTACGGCAGGAGCAGCCGGTTGACCACGAAGCCGGCCCGGTCGCCCACCGTGACCGGTGTCTTGCCCAGCCGTACGGCGAGGTCGGCGATCTCGGAGACGAGGCCGGGGGCAGTGACCACGGTGCCGACCACCTCGACCAGTCCCATGACCGGGGCGGGGTTGAAGAAGTGCATGCCGACCACCCGGTCGGGGCGTGCGGTGGCGGCGGCCAGCGCCGTGACCGACAGCGAGGAGGTGTTGGTGGCCAGGACGGTGGAGGGCTTGCAGAGACCGTCGAGCTCGGTGAACAGCGCGACCTTGACGTCCATGCGCTCCGGGACGGCCTCGATCACCAGGTCGGCGTCGCGCAGGCCGGCGCGTGAGGTGGTCAGCGTGACCCTGCCGAGAATCTCCGCACGCTCGGCCGGGGTCAGCTTCCCCTTCTGGAGCGCCCTTCCCGTGGACCTGTCCAGGTGGTCGCGCCCCCTGGCGAGCGCCTGCTCATCGGCCTCGACGCCGGTCACCCGGATGCCCGCCCGGGCGAAGACCTCCGCTATCCCGGCCCCCATCGTGCCGAGGCCGACCACACCCACCAATTCGAACGCCATGCGACCAGTTTTCCAGAGCCGGTAGGGTTGGCCGTCATGCGGCTGGTCATCGCGCGATGCAGCGTGGATTACATGGGGCGGCTCACGGCACACCTGCCGATGGCGCCGCGGCTGGTGCTCATCAAGGCGGACGGAAGCGTGAGCATCCACGCCGACGACCGCGCGTTCAAGCCGCTCAACTGGATGAACCCGCCGTGCAAGCTCAAGGAGGACGGCGGGGTCTGGACCGTCACCCACGGCAAGACCGGCGAGAAGCTGGTGCTGACGATGGAGGAGATCCTGCACGACTCCTCCCACGAGCTGGGCGTCGACCCCGGGCTGATCAAGGACGGCGTCGAGGCGCACCTGCAGGAGCTGCTGGCCGAGCACATCAGCACGCTGGGCGAGGGCTACACGCTGATCCGCAGGGAGTACATGACGGCGATCGGGCCGGTCGACATCCTGTGCCGTGACGCGGCGGGCGCGACGGTCGCCGTGGAGATCAAGCGGCGCGGCGAGATCGACGGGGTCGAGCAGCTGACCCGCTACCTCGAACTCCTCAACCGCGACCCGCTCATCGCCCCGGTGCGGGGCGTCTTCGCCGCCCAGGAGATCAAACCGCAGGCCCGCGTGCTGGCGGGCGACCGCGGCATCGACTGTGTCACTCTCGACTACGACGCCCTCCGGGGCATCCAGCCCGAGAACCCGACCCTGTTCTAGTCCGTTCCAGTCCTGCCGTCCGGTCCTCCCGTACGGCAAGCCGGGCCGAGGCCACCGTGGTCACCGGTGGCCGCCCATCCATCACGCGTGCTCCGGCAGGACTTCGGCGGGCCGCCGAACGCGGACGCCGGCCGCTCGGCACCTCAGGCCGCCGGCCGACCGGCCCACCGGGGGACCGGCAAACCGGTGGACGACGCCGCCCGCCGACCCCGGGATGCGCGACGCCTGCGCGGGCTCATGCGCGGCGGCGCGACCGCGACCAACGCGGTGATCTCCCTCCGACCTCCTTCAGCCGCCACCCTGACGATCTTGAGCGACTGATCAGGATGATGACCTTTTTGCATGGCCGACGTAAGCGCTAATGTAAACGCTCTTTCCCGATTGCGATCATCCATCCATAATTGTGTGCTCTGGGGGCTCACGATCATGTAGGAATGGGTGAAAAGTGAACCGGTCTTACCGGGGAATGTCGGCCGAGCAAAGGCTGACTGACAGGCGGGAGCGGCTGATGGCGGCCGCGTACACGCTCTACGCGAAACCGGGGTTCGCCGCCACGACGATCGAAAGGCTGTGTACGGAGGCGCGCATCTCCAACCGCGCCTTCTACGAGTGTTTCGGCGGCAGGGAGGAGCTCCTCCAAGCCCTGCACGAGCGCTGCGTCGACGAGGCCCTGGCCGCGGTCTCGAAGGCCCTGCAGGACGCTCCGCCCCAGCTCGAGGCCCGCATCAGCGCCGGGATCACCACCTATATCGGCTTCGCCACGGCCGACTGGCGGCGAGCCCGCATCATGCATGTGGAGGTCCGGCGGTCGGGCGACGTTCTGACCGCCTCGCGGCAACGGGCGATAGACTCCTTCGCGCGCATCGTCGAGGACGTGACGCAACCGTTTCCGGCTTCGGCCCCCCTCGATCGGCACCTGCTCGCGCTCGGGCTGATTGGAGCGCTGCAGGAGCTGCTCATCGAATGGGTGCTGGCCGATCAACCCCCCGAGACGGACGAGCTTGTGCGCACAGCTGTCCATATCTTCCAGCGATCGATTTCCGGTCTCTCCTAATCATTCATTGGCACCTTCCGGATTATCATCCGGAAGGGCGGACATGAGGGAGGGCAGAGCGCGGCTGATCGCGCTCCACCCTCCGATATGGTGTGGCCTCCGGCGTACTCCCGATCCCGCCGGATGTCATCTCAGGCCACCGCGGCCGCCGGCGCTTCCACGCGGAGCACTCGATTCAGCCGAGTCACCGCAAGCACCCGCATGATCCGCGGCGGCACCCCCCGGAGAACGAGGCGGCGATCCGCGCTCAGCGCGCGGCGATGCGTGCCGACGAGAACGCCAAGGCCGGTGGCATCGATCATCTCCAACCGGGAGAGGTCGACGATCAGGTCACCGCGACCCGAGTCGACCGCGTCGTGCAGACGCGGCCGGACCCCTGACACGGTCCCCACGTCGAGCCGCTGCCCGACGTACACCACCTGAGCTCCAGGCGTACCCTTGACCCGCATGCCACCTCCTCAGGTCACGCTGCCATCTAATCACGCAACGTAGTCATGCTCTCTCTCGGGGTGATAATCGGCACACCAACCATCAGTACGGTTACCCGGTCAGAGCCAACCCATGTCCCGAGCCATCCGAATTGCGGTGATTCGGTTGCTCGCACCGAGTTTGGTGATCGCGCTCGACAGGTAGTTGCGGACCGTTCCCTCCGTCAGGTGCATGGCCGCGGCGATCTCGCTGACCGGCGACCCGGCTGCCGCCAGCTCGAGCGCCCGGCGCTCCCGATCGGTCAGCGGGTTCTCCCCCGCCATCATCGCCGAGGCCGCCATCTCCGGGTCGAGGTAGCGCCCGCCGTCACGCACCTTCCTGATCGCCGCCGCCAGCTCGCTGCCCGAGGCGTCCTTGGGGATGAACCCGCGTACCCCCGCCGCCAGCGCCCTGCGCAGGTAGCCGGGACGGCCGAAGCTGGTGAGGATCACGATGGCCTGCCCCGGCAGCGCCTCGGCGACGCTCAGGCCGTCCATGCCGGGCATCTCGATGTCGAGGACGATCACGTCGGGCCGGTGCGCGCGGACCGCGGTCACCACCTGGTCGCCCCTGCCGACCTGGGTGACCACCTCGATGTCCGGTTCGAGGCCGAGCAGCGTGGCCAGCGCCTCGCGGATGAGGTGCTCGTCGTCGGCCAGCAGCACCTTGATCATGCGGGGATCCTCGCCCTCACCACGAACTCTCCCTTGCTCTCCCCTGCCGTCAGCACGCCACCGAGCGCGGCCACCCGCTCGCTCATCCCGGTGAGGCCGGTGCCGGCCGTACCCCTGGACGGTTTGGGGTTGTCGTTGCTCACGGTCAGCTCCACCTCCCCGGCTCCGGCCGCCACCCTGATCCGGCAGGCGGTCGCGGCGCTGTGGCGCAGCACGTTCGTGCTGCTCTCGCGTACCAGCCAGGCCAGCAGCGTGCTGACCTCCTCGCTCAGGCCGTCCTGCGGCAGTTCGAGGGCGCAGCTGATGCCCGCCGCCTCCAGGACCGCTCTGACGCTGCGCAGCTCGGCGCCGAGATCGACCGTACGGTAGCCGCGCACCACCGCGCGGATCTCCTTGAGCGAGTCCCTGGCGAGCCGCCTGACCTCCATCATCTCCTTGGCCGCCTCCCCTGTGGCCAGGCGGGCGGCCAGCTCGCTCTTGACCGCGATGGCCGAGAGGCTGTGGCCGACGATGTCGTGCATGTCGCGCGAGAAGCGCAGCCGCTCCTCGGTGACGGCGAGCTTGGTCAGGGCCTCCCTGCCGTCATGGGCGGCCTTGACCACCGTCCAGAACCAGAACTGGAAGCGGCTCAGCCAGCCCACCATCCCGCCCATCAGCGCGTAGAAGAACACCCCCATCGGCACGATCGCGCTGCAGACCGCGACCGCGCCCAGCCCGATCAGGACCGCCCGCAGCTTGGACACGCGCAGGACGGCCAGCGCCACCCACGCGACGGGAATCCCCGCGGCGGGGATGAACTGCTCGCGGATGAGCACGAAAGCGATCAGCCCGAGCACTCCGGTGATGAGCACCTCACGGCGGGGGTACTCACCCTGGACCACCGTCCTGGCGCCGCGCACATAGCAGACGGTGAAGACGACCAGGAGGAGCGCGACCACCACCAGCCGCCACACGGCGGGCCGGGCGGGATCACCCACCGCCCCCACCAGGCTCAACCAGGGCAGGGTGGCGCCCCCGGCGACGCTCCACAGGGTGGCTCGCCGGAGGCGCTGGTAGTCGGTGCTGATATCGGTCATCTCGCAGCAAACCTAGCTGTGCCGGGGATCCCATCGGAACAGCCACCTGACCAGCAGCACCGCGATGCCGAGCCAGACGACCAGCGCTCCGATCCACGGCAGCGCGTCCACCCACGGTCCGCCGACGTAGCCCATCCGCATCATCTCGGTGATGGGTGTGGTCGGCACCAGCCGCGCGGCGAAGGGCATGTGCTCCAGCGGCACCATGAGCGGCGCGCCCAGCAGCGCGACCAGCAGCACCGGCACCACCGCCACCTGGGCGAACTCCGCGTTCGGCGTGATCCCCGAGAACGCGGCGGCCAGCAGCGCGAACACCGCCGTCCCCAGGACGGCCGCCACCAGCATCATGGGCACGTTCCGCGGCAGCCCGCCGCCCGAGCGGTCGATCCACACGCTCAGCAACGCCACCTGGCCCGCGTACACCGCCAGCCCCGACAGCGCCGCGCCACCGAAGATGGCCGCGGGCGAGCTCTGGCCGCCGCGCAGCCGCTTCAGCACCAGTTCCTCGCGACGCGCGGTGAAGGAGTTGACCAGGTTGATGAAGACCGCGAACACCACCATCAACCCCGGCAGCCCGGTGAGCACGAACGTCTGGTCGCCGTTCTGCGAGAACATCAGGCCGAACAGGAACGGCAGCAGCACCACGTTGACCATCGCGGTCGTGTTGCGGCCCAGCAGCTTCAGATCCATCCTGGCCAGCCGTACGGCATGCAGAGCGTCGGTCCTCATCGCCTGTCTCCCACCACGCGCAGGAACGCGTCCTCGAGGGTGCCCCTGCGCACCTCGAGCCGCTCGAGAGTGAGACCGTGCCCGTCGGCCCAGGCCAGCAGGGTCCGCAGGGCCGGGTGCGCCTCGCCCGCCAGGCTGTAGACGACCTGACTGCCGGTGACGACGGGAGCCGCGCCGGGCAGGAACGGCGGCTCGGCGGGCTCCGGCAGCCTGAAGGTGATCTGGTCGCCCGTGGTGCTCACGACCTCGTCGACCGTGCCGTAGGTGCGGATCACGCCCTCGTGCATGATGGCCAGCCGGTCGGCCAGCCGCTCGGCCTCCTCCAGGTAGTGCGTGGTCAGCAGCACCGTGGTCCCGGCGGCTCTGAGGCCCCTGATGACCTCCCAGGTGGCCTGCCGGGCCTCCGGGTCCATGCCGGTGGTGGGCTCGTCCAGGAAGAGCACCTCGGGGCGGGACAGCAGCGCCAGCGCCAGGTCCAGCCTGCGCTTCTGGCCTCCCGACAGCTGACGGACCCTGGTCTTGGCCTTGGCGGCCAGGTCGACGGTCTCCAGCACGTCCGCCTCGAGGGGCGGACGGCCGGCGTCGGCGCTCATGCCCTTCCAGACCGCGACCGTCTCCGCGACGGTCAGGTCGCCGAGGAAACCGGCCTCCTGCAGCATGATCCCGATGCGCGGGCGCAGCGCCCTGCGCCGGCGGACCGGGTCCAGGCCGAGGACCCGCACGCGGCCCTCGCTCGCCCCGGTGAAGCCCTCCAGGACCTCCATCGTGGTGGTCTTGCCGGCGCCGTTGGTGCCGAGCAGCGCGAACAGCTCGGCCGGGTGCACCTCGAAGGAGATGCCGCGCACCGCCTCGAAGCTCCCGTACCGCTGCCGCAGACCCGCGACCTCGATCGCCGGTCCGTCCGCCGTCGTGGGGGCGACGGGGTCCCGCGTCTCTATCGTCCTCATGCCCATAAGGCTGTCGTTTCGGGATTCGCCGCTGTAGTCGCCGATATCACCGGCCTGCCATGAAGATCGCGCCGAACCCCCATGACATCTGTCACCTCCACCGGCGACCGTCCCGGCCGGCGCCTCGACCGGGTCACCAGGAGATCAGCAGCACCGGCCGTCGCGGCCAGAGCGTCTGCGATGCTGGGGGCATGACGCGCGCAGACAAGGACAAGCCAGTCGTCCTCTCCACGATCTACACCCGCACCGGCGACGACGGCACGACCGCGCTCAGCGACCTGAGCCGCACGTCCAAGACCGACCCCAGACTCGCCGCGTACGCCGACGCCGAGGAGGCCAACGCCGCCATCGGCCTCGCCCTCTCGTACGGCACGCTCGCCCCCGAGATCGCCGAAGTCCTGCGCCGGGTCCAGAACGAGCTGTTCGACTTGGGCGCCGACCTGGCCACCCCGCTCGTCGACAGCCCCGAGTTCCCGCCGCTGCGCGTCGAGCCCTCCTACATCGAGTGGCTCGAATCGCAGTGCGACCGCTTCAACGCCGACCTCAAGCCGCTGCGCAGCTTCATCCTGCCCGGCGGCGACCCGGCCACGGCGCAGCTCCACGTGGCCCGGGTGACGGTGCGCCGCGCCGAGCGTTCGGCGTGGGCGGCCCTGGAGGCGCACGAGGACGTCAGCCCGCTGCCGGCCAAGTACCTCAACCGCCTGTCCGACCTGCTGTTCATCCTGTGCCGCACCTCGCACGACGGCGGCGAGATCCTGTGGAAGCCGGGAGGTACCCGGTAGACGTGACGGCGACCGGCCGGAGTCGCGCTGGAGTGGCGTGATGGACGGGCGGCCACCGGGTGACCGCAGTAGCCGCGACCCGGCTTGCCGTACCGGGGGTTCTTGAACCGTGGAGAACCGCAGCCCGGGGCAGGAAGCCCGCCGCCCGAAGCAGGGCGCCGCCCGAAGCAGAAAGGCCCGGCGCAGGAAGCTCGAAGCGGGGCGCACGGAGCCCGAAGCAGACGGCGACTGTCGCGGAGCCGGGTGGGTCAGGCGACGTCGAGGTAGGCGCTGGGTGGGGCGGATTCGAGCCACGCCAGGAAGCCCGTCAGCGCGTCCTCCGACATCGCCAGCGACACCTCGCCGCAGTCGACCGCCCACAGGCCGCCGCCGAGCTGCTGCCTGGCGGAAACAGTCAGGCCGCGCCTCGCGATCGCGTGGCGCGGCCTGAACAGCACACCCATGAGCGGGATCCAGTGGAGCTCCCCGTCGGCATAGCGGGCTACACCGCTGCGCCAGCCTCCGGGACCCGTGATGGACCCTACCTTGAGTCGACACGGCACGCTCCCGCGGGAACGTGCCAGCGCGAAACCGCGGATCATCATGAGAGCCGCGAGCAGCAGGGCAGCGAGCAGCGCGTCCGTGAGAATCGTCAGCATCGCCGCCCCCGCATGTTGTGAAAGATCAGACGTCCTCGCCGGCCGCGCGCAGCCGTGCCCGAGCCCGCTTGGCCTCGAGCGCCGCGTCGGCGTCCTCCTGGTCCGCCTCGATCGAGGCCTGGGCCCGCTCGAGAGCGTCGCGGGCAGCCGCGACGTCCACCTCGGACCCGAGCTCGGCCGCCTCGGCCAGCACGGACACCTCGTTGTCGGCCACGGAGATGAACCCGCCGTGCACCGCGGCGATGAGGTCCTCCTCGCCGCCGCCGCGCTTCACACGCAGGACCCCGCCCTCGACGAGCACGCCGAGCACCGGTGCGTGTTGAGGCATAATACCGATCTCGCCGTCCACGGTCTTGGCAATCACCATGTCGGCCTCGCCCGACCAGATCTCACGCTCCGGTGAGACGACCCCTACGCGTAGCTTCGCCACTTGTGTAGGTTCCTTTCCGATCAGATGCCAGGTGCGGCACTTGCGCCGCCGCACCTGGCACCGAAGGCGATTACTTGGAGAGTTCCTTGGCCTTGGCGATGGCCTGCTCGATGCCGCCGACCATGAAGAAGGCCTGCTCGGGCAGGTGGTCATACTCACCCTCGCACAGCCCCTTGAACGAGGCGATCGTCTCGTCCAGCGGCACGAACTCACCCGGCTGGCCGGTGAACGCCTCGGCGGCGTACATCGGGTGCGAAAGGAAGCGCTCGATGCGGCGGGCCCGGTTGACGGTCACCTTGTCCTCTTCGGACAGCTCGTCGATACCGAGGATCGCGATGATGTCCTGGAGCTCGCGGTACTTCTGCAGGATCCGCTTGGTCTCCTGGGCCACCCGGTAGTGCTCCTCGCCCACGATCTGCGGGTCGAGGATGCGGGAGGAGGAGTCGAGCGGGTCCACCGCGGGGTAGATGCCCTTCTCCGAGATCGGCCGCGAGAGAACGGTCTGCGCGTCGAGGTGCGCGAACGCGTTGTGCGGGGCCGGGTCGGTGATGTCGTCCGCGGGCACGTAGATCGCCTGCATGGAGGTGATCGAGTGGCCACGCGTCGAGGTGATGCGCTCCTGGAGCACACCCATCTCGTCGGCCAGCGTGGGCTGGTAACCCACGGCGGACGGCATACGGCCGAGCAGGGTGGAGACCTCGGAACCGGCCTGGGTGAAACGGAAGATGTTGTCGATGAACAGAAGCACGTCCTGCTTCTGCACGTCGCGGAAGTACTCCGCCATGGTCAGCGCGGAGAGCGCGACACGCAGACGGGTGCCCGGCGGCTCGTCCATCTGACCGAAGACGAGGGCGGTGTCCTTGAGAACGCCCGCCTCATCCATCTCCAGCCAGAGGTCGTTGCCCTCACGGGTACGCTCGCCGACGCCCGCGAACACCGAGGTGCCCGAGAACTTCAGCGCGACTCGGCGGATCATCTCCTGGATCAGAACGGTCTTGCCGACACCGGCGCCACCGAACAGACCGATCTTTCCACCCTTCACGTACGGCGTCAGCAGGTCGATGACCTTGATGCCGGTGGGCAGCATCTCGGTACGCGACTCGAGCTGGTCGAACGCGGGGGACGGACGGTGGATGCCCCACTTCTCGCTGACCTTGAGGGAGGCGGTCGGCACGTCGAGCGACTCGCCGAGCGCGTTCCACACGTGGCCCTTGACGATGTCGCCGACGGGCACCGAGATCGGGTTGCCGGAGTCGGCGACCGCCGCACCGCGGGTCAGGCCGTCGGTGGGCTGCATCGAGATGGCGCGGACCAGGTTGTCACCCAGGTGCTGGGCGACCTCGAGGGTCAGCGTCTTGGTCTCCTCGCCGAGGATCACCTCGACGGTGAGGGCGTTGTAGATGTCGGGCATCGCCTCGACGGGGAACTCCACGTCGACGACGGGACCCGTGACGCGAGCCACGCGGCCCGTGCCGGTCGTGGTCTCAACAGTCTCTGCAGTCATTTCACTCTTTCCCCGCTGCGGCGTCAGCCAGCGCGTTGGCGCCACCGACGATCTCGCTGATTTCCTGGGTGATCTCGGCCTGGCGAGCCTGGTTCATCTGCTGGGTCAGGACCCGCCTGAGCTCGGTGGCGTTGTCCGTCGCCGACTTCATGGCGCGGCGGCGCGCGGCCTCCTCGGAGGCCGCGGACTGGAGCAGCGCGCTGAAGATGCGCGACTCCACGTACCGCGGCAGCAGCGAGTCCAGAACGTCACCCGCGGTCGGCTCGAACTCGAAGTACGGCGGGATCGTCTCGGTCGCCGTCGCCTCCGACTCCTCGATCTCGAGCGGCAGGACGCGCTTGACCACCACGTTCTGGGTCAGCATCGAGACGAACTCGGTCGAGACGATGTGGATCTCGTCGATCCCGTTCTCGTCCTTGAACGCCTCGATCAGCTCGTTGGCGATCTCCTTGGCGTTGGCGTAGGACGGCCTGCGGGAGAACCCGACCCACTCGCCGGCCATCTCGCGACCGCGGAAGGAGTGCCAGGTGACACCCTTACGCCCGCTGACGAACGGCTTGACCTGGAGACCCCGCCCTTCGAGGTGACCACGCAGCGCCTCGGCCTCACGCAGCACGTTGGCGTTGAAGCCGCCGCAGAAGCCGCTGTCGCTGGTGACGATGAGCACGCCCGCCGTCTGCGGCTGGTCCTTCTCCACGGTCAGCGGATGGTCGACGCTCGCCGCGTTGCTGACGACGCCCGTGACGGCGCGGGTGATCTCCCGCTCGTACGGCACCGCCGCCTGCATCCGCTGCTGCGCCCGCACGATCCGTGACGAGGCGATGAGCTCCTGGGCGCGCGTGATCTTGGCGGTCGACTCGACCGACTTGATCCGCCGCCGCAGCAGCCTTAGCTGGGCACCCATCGGCTACTTCTTCTCCGCCGGGCGGACGACCTTGCGGATCTTCTCCTGGCCGACCTCGTCGGCGTCCAGCGGCGCGACGGGCTCGTCCTTGACGAGCAACTCACCCGAAGAGGTGGTGAAGCCCTTCTTGAACTCGGTGATGGCGTCCTTGAGGGCGGTCACCGTGTCGTCGCTGAGGTCCCTGGTCTCGGCGATGCTGGTGAAGACGCCCTTGTGGGAGCTCTGGATGTAGTCGAGGAACTCGCCCTCGAAGCGGCGGATGTCCTCGACCGGAACCTCGTCGAGCTCACCGGTGGTGCCGGCCCAGACCGAGACGACCTCGCGCTCCAGGGAGAACGGGCTGTACTGCGGCTGCTTGAGCAGCTCGACCAGGCGCAGACCACGCTCGAGCTGAGCCTTGGAGGCGGCGTCGAGGTCGGAGGCGAACGAGGCGAACGCCTCGAGGTCACGGTACTGCGACAGGGCCAGACGGAGCGTGCCCGCGACCTTGCGCATCGCCTTGGCCTGCGCCGAACCACCGACTCGGGAGACGGAGATACCGACGTTGATGGCGGGGCGCACACCGGCGTTGAACAGGTCGGTCTCGAGGAAGACCTGGCCGTCGGTGATGGAGATGACGTTGGTCGGGATGAAGGCCGACACGTCGTTGCCCTTGGTCTCGATGATCGGCAGACCGGTCATCGAGCCACCGCCCATCTCGTTGGAGAGCTTGGCGCAGCGCTCCAGCAGGCGGGAGTGGAGGTAGAAGACGTCGCCGGGGAAGGCCTCACGGCCCGGCGGGCGACGCAGCAGCAGGGAGACGGCGCGGTAGGCGTCGGCCTGCTTGGTCAGGTCGTCGAAGACGATCAGGACGTGCTTGCCCTGGTACATCCAGTGCTGCCCGATGGCGGAACCGGTGTAGGGGGCGATGTACTTGTAGCCGGCCGGGTCGGAGGCGGGGGCGGCGACGATGGTGGTGTACTCCATCGCGCCCGCCTCCTCGAGGCGGCCACGGACCTGCGCGATCGTCGAGCCCTTCTGGCCGACGGCGACGTAGATGCAGCGCACCTGCTTGGCCGGGTCGCCGGACAGCCAGTTGTCGCGCTGGTTGAGGATGGTGTCGACGGCGATCGCGGTCTTGCCGGTGCCACGGTCACCGATGATCAGCTGGCGCTGACCACGGCCGATCGCGGTCATGGCGTCGATCGCCTTGATGCCGGTGGCGAGGGACTCCTTCACCGGCTGGCGCTGCACGACGGAGGGGGCCTGCAGCTCGAGGGCGCGCAGGCCCTCGGCCTCGATGGCGCCCTTGCCGTCGAGCGGGTTGCCCAGGGGGTCGACGACGCGACCGAGGAAGTTGTCGCCGACCGGCACCGACAGGACCTCGCCGGTCCTGCGGACCGACTGGCCCTCTTCGATCTTGCTGAAGTCGCCGAGGATAACGACACCGATCTCGCGGGTGTCGAGGTTCAGTGCCAGGCCGCGCGTGCCGTCCTCGAACTCGAGCAGCTCGTTCGCCATCGCCGAGGGAAGGCCGGAGACATGGGCGATGCCGTCGCCACAGTCGACGACGGTCCCGATCTCCTCGCGCGCGGCGCCTTCCGGTTCGTACGCCTGGACGAAGCGCTCAAGCGCGTCCCGGATCTCGTCCGGCCGGATCGTAAGCTCCGCCATCTCTTCTCTGTCTCCCTATTCGCCTAGCCGGCCAACCGGCGGCGGACTTCTTCGATTCGTCCCGCGATCGTGCTGTCGATGACCTCGTCGCCGATGCGAACCGAGAAACCACCCTGCACTCGCGGGTCCACCTCGACGTTCACGTGAACGTCACGGCCATAGGAGGTGCGCAGCCACGCACCCAGACGCTGCCGCTGCACGTCGGTCAGCGCCACTGCGCTGCGAACCACCGCCACCAGACGCTGGCGCTGCTCCGCGACGAGCCAGGAGTACTCCTCCAGGCCCGTCTCCAGGCTACGTCCTCTCGGACGAACTGCCAGCTGCGTGATGAGACGCTGGCTCGCAGCGGCGACCTTGCCACCGATCAGCTCCGTCAGCAGCCGCTCCTTGCCCTCGGCGGGCGCGGCCGGGTCGGCGAGCGCGCGTCGCAGGTCGGGGTTGGCGGCGATGATGCGGCTGAACCGGAAGAGCTCGTCCTCCACGTCGTCCAGCCGGCTCTCGGACTCGGCCTGAGCGGCCGAGGCGATCACGCTGAGCCGCTCGAGCGCGTCGGTCAGGTCACTGGCGCGCGACCACTTGGCCTCGACCGCCGCGACGGCGGTCTCCAGCGCGGCCTCGCTGACCTTGCCCTCGAGCAGCGTGCGGATGACCTGGGCCTTCTGGGCTGCGGGCCGCGCCGGATCCGAAAGGTTCCGGCGCAGGCCGTGCTCGCGGTCGAGCAGGTCCACGATGGCGCTCAGGTCGTCGGCCAGGCGCCCCAAGTCCGCCGAGGCCGCCACCGTGTTGAAGCGCTCCTCAACAGCGGCCAGCGAACTCCTGCTCAAGCCTCTCATCAGCGCACCGCCTGCGCAGAGGAGCTCTCCAGCTCGTCAAGGAACCGGTCGACGATGCGGCGCTGACGCGCCTCGTCCTCGAGGGACTCGCCGACGATGCGGGCGGCGAGGTCGGTCGACAGCCGACCGATCTCGGTGCGCAGCTGACCGAACGCCTGCTGGCGGTCGGCCTCGATCTGCGCGTGCGCCGCCTCGACGATGCGGCGCGCTTCGACCTGAGCCTCCTCGCGGAGCTCGGCCTTGATCTGGGCGCCCTGCTCGCGAGCCTCCTCGCGCAGCCTGGCGGCCTCGTGCCTGGCCTCGGCCAGCTGGTCGCGGTACTGCTTGAGCAGCGCCTGCGCCTCGGCCTGGGCGTCCTCCGCCCTCTTGATGCCGCCCTCGATCGCGTCGGTCCGCTCGGCCAGAGTCTTCTGGATGCGCGGAGTGAGGATCTTACCGACGACGAGGAGGACGGCGAAGAACGCGAAGATGCCCACGACCAGCTCGTACACGTGCGGAATGAGCGGGTTGGCGCCGCCCTCCGACGCGAGGAGCGAAGCTGCCGTATTCATGGATGCAGCCTTTCAGTCAGGGTGGTCTTCGGTCTTACAGGTTCGCGAAAATGAACGGCGCGACCAGACCGATCAGGGCCAGAGCCTCGGTCAGAACGAAGCCGAGGAGCATGTTCTGGCGGATCAGGCCGTAAGCCTCGGGCTGACGCGCGATGGCCTGCACGCCCTGACCGAAGATGATGCCGACGCCGATGCCGGGGCCGATGGCGGCGAGACCGTAGCCGATGGCGGTGACGTTGCCGGAGACCTCAGCGAGAAGGCTCATTGATGTTTTCCTTTACTTGGTCGGCCGGTGATGCGGTGTATCACCGGTCTGGATATACCGCTAGGTGGTTCTTAGTGCTCCGGGTGCAGGCTGTTGCCGATGTACATCGCAGCCAGCATCGCGAAGAGGAACGCCTGCAGGAACTGGATGAACATCTCGAAGCCGGTCATGATGACGGTCATCAGGACGCCGAGGACGCCGATCGGCGCACCGAGAGGGGTCAGTTTCTCGAAAAGGAACCAGAAGCCGACCGCGCTGAAGAAGGCAAGGAGCATGTGGCCGGCGAACATGTTGGCGAAGAGTCGCACCGCGTGCGTGAAGGGCGCGATGATCATGTTCGAGAGGAACTCGATCGGCGCCAGCAGGGCGTAGATGCCCTTCGGAAGCCCGGGCGGGAACATCATGTTCTTGAAGTAGCCGCCGACACCCTGGGTCTTGAAGCCGAGGTAGAGCTTCAGCACGTAGATCGAGACGGCGAGCACGATCGGGAAGGCGATGTGCGAGGCGACGGGGAACTGGGCGAGCGGGATGACACCCATCACGTTCCAGACCCAGATCACGAAGAACATACTGAGGAGCAGGCCCATGAACCGGTCGGCGTCCTTGCCCAGGAAGGGCCGGGCGACCTGGTCACGCACGAACATGTAGCCCATCTCGGCGATGTTCTGGACACCCCTGGGCACGATCTTCGGGTTGGAGAACGCCGCCCAGACGAAGGCGAGCACGATGATCGAGCTGAGGATCGCCAGCAGCACCGGCTTGGTGAACCAGTCGACCCCCGGAATGATCGGAGGAAGTTCGAACAGCTCTTCCGGCGTCGGAGCCTGGAACTGATCAGGATCGGCGAGGAGCGTCAGCGCGATCACGCGGCGTTCCCTTCAGCGTGGTAGGTGGTCACAACAAAGGTGCTTCGGCGGGTGGTACCGCCGCGCGGAGTTAGCGGCCGTGCTTCCGGTAGACCAGGTAGACGGCGAGCACTGTCCCCAGGACGATGCCTATGGGGAAGAACGCGGACGTGTCGAGGTACCGGTCCAGCAACCAGCCAGCACCGCCGTAGACAACCATCCCGGAGATCAGGGAGCTGGGAATCGACCACGCGGCGTTGGCGAAGTCGCGACCGTCGTCCTCGGGCCGGCGTTTCTCTTCGCTCATCGCGCGCCCGACGATAGCAGGCACAGGCAGGACTAGTCATATCGGGCCCGGTTACTTTACCGGGGTTCATGACAGGTCCCGCCCGGGCACCTTGGCCTCGGGGTCCACGTAAAGCATCTTGGTCTTGATGAAGGCGCGCACTTCACCGGCGGTCCACGCGATGGTGCCGAGCACGACGGTCCAGGCGAAGGCCTTCGGCTCCCACGCGGTCGTGTCGCCGAAGGCGTTCAGCATCGCGAGGATGACGAGCACCTTGACGACGTAGCTGAGCATGGCGGCGATGGCCATCATCTGCGGGGAGACGCGGGCGGCGTAGGACACCGCCACCACGCTGATGCTGAAGAAGACAGCCACCAGCGCGAGACCGACGAGGGCGCCGAGGACGCCCTTACCGCCGGCGAGAACGAAAGCCACGATGACAGCGACGGCACCCACCACCACCGTGGGTAGCGCGGCGCTCTTGAGGACGCGCACGTCGTTTGCCTGCATCGGTGCTCCATAAGTCAGTTAACAAGCGAGCGATTGCTACCCCATGAGCCGTACTCTATGAGGGCCTGCTCGTGAAAGATATCACAAGCTCGCCGATGACCGCCTTTACCTGCCCTTTCTAGTTCGCGATCAAGGCGAACGGGCGGGAAACGCGGGGAGAACGTGGGAGTCATCACTGACCTGGCTCATCGAGGTGACATCGGCGCTGATGGGAGGCATCGGACCGGTAGGCGGACCATCGTCCTCATCGTCCGGTTTGCCCTTGCGTTTGGCGGAATGCGAGCCGCCCCTTCCGCGCCAGCGCGGCAGCGCCATCAGCACCAGCACACCGATCGCCAGCGCGATGACGATCGGGAAGAACACGACGGGCACACCGGTGACCGACATGCCGACCAGGCCGAGCGCGAACAGCGACGTCCACGCGTACATGATCAGTACGGTGCGCCGGTGCGAGTGGCCGATGTCGAGCAGGCGGTGGTGCAGGTGGCCCCGGTCGGGCGCGAACGGCGACAGGCCCATCGACGTGCGCCGGATGACCGCGCTTATCAGGTCGATGAGCGGCAGCACCATCACCGCGGCGGGCAGCAGGATCGGCATCAGCGCGCCGAACCTGTTCATGCCCTCGATCACGTCGGCGTCGACGGGCGTGACGGTGATCAGCGACGCGGCCAGGACCAGGCCGAGGAGCATCGCCCCGGTGTCGCCCATGAAGATCCTGGCGGGGTGGAAGTTGTGCGGCAGGAAGCCCAGGCACATGCCGATCAGGATCGCGGTGATGGCCGCCGTGGTGTTGATCCTGTTCTGCTCGATGTTCTGGTCGAGGAAGATGGCGTAGACCCAGGTGGCCGCGGCGGCGATGCCGACGATGCCGGCGGCCAGGCCGTCCAGGCCGTCGACGAAGTTGACCGCGTTGATGGAGATCACCACGACCAGGATCGTGATGATCGCGCTCAGATCCGGCGCGAGGCCGATGCTCTCGCCGCTGACCCAGGGGATCCACGGCAGGTACAGCCCGAAATAGACCAGCACGCCAGCCGCGCCGATCTGGCCGCCCAGCTTGATGAAGGCGTCCATGCCCCACCAGTCGTCGAGGAAGCCGGTCAGCGTGATGAGCCCGCCCGCGACGATGAGCGCGAGGACGGTGCTGTCCTGGGCGAGGACGCCGCCGGTCTTGTCGAGCTGGGTCGCCGTCAGCAGTCCTGCGACCAGCCCGCCGTACATCGCGAGCCCGCCGAGCCGCGGAGTCGGAGTGGTGTGCACGTCGCGATCGCGAACCTCGGGCATGGCTCCGATACGGATGGCGAAACGCCGGACCAGCGGGACGAGCAGGTACGTCACCGCCGCCGCTGCCAGCGCCATGAAGAGGTATTCGCGCACGGACCTAGTTTCCCGGATACCCCGGCCAGCTGTGACCGGAAATCGACACAGATCACCTTATAATTCACTGAGATAAGGCTGATGTTCCGCCGCCAGCTCGGTGACGCGTTCCCGCACTTCATCCACTGTTTCGGGATATCTCACCGCGCGCGACACCAGCGTTCCCACCTCCTTCATGTGCTCGGTTCCCATGCCCTGCGCCGTGAGGCACGGCGTGCCCACCCGCAGCCCCGACGTGACAGCCGGTGGCTCAGGATCGTAAGGGATGGCGTTGCGGTTCAGCGTGATGCCGGCCGCGGCGCACCGCCGCTCGGCCTCCACCCCCGTCACCCCGCACCCGCGCAGGTCCACCAGCGCCAGATGCGTGTCGGTGCCACCGGACACCGGCCGCATGCCCTCGAGCGCCTCGCACAGCGCGCGGGCGTTGTCGACCACCGCCCGCGCGTAGCCGGCGAACTCCGGCCGCGCCGCCTCGCCGAACGCCACCGCCTTCGCCGCGACCGCGTGCATGAGCGGACCGCCCTGCACGAACGGGAAGACCGCCCTGTCGACCCGTGCCGCCAGCTCCGCCGTGCACAGGATGGCGCCGCCGCGCGGCCCGCGCAGCGTCTTGTGCGTGGTGAAGGTGACGACGTCCGCGTACGGCACGGCCGAGGGGATCGCGCCACCGGCCATCAGGCCGATCGTGTGCGCGACGTCGGCCAGCAACCACGCGCCCACCTCGTCGGCGATGCCGCGGAAGACACCGAAGTCGATCAGCCTCGGATAGGCCGTCGCCCCGCACACGATGAGCTTGGGCCGGCGCCGCAGCGCCAGATCGCGCACCTCGTCGTAGTCGATCAGCTCGGTGTCGCGGCGCACCCCGTACGACACCACGTCGAACCAGCGGCCGGAGAAGTTGACCCGCGAACCGTGGGTGAGGTGACCGCCGTGCGGCAGCGCCATGGCCAGCATCGTGTCGCCGGGCTGGAGCAGCGCGGCGTAGGCGGCCAGGTTCGCGCTGGCGCCCGAATGCGGCTGCACGTTGGCGTGCTCGGCGCCGAACAGCCGCTTGGCGCGCTCCGTCGCCAGCAGCTCGGCCCGGTCGACGACCTCGCAACCGCCGTAGTAGCGCCGGCCGGGGTAGCCCTCGGCGTACTTGTTGGTGAGCGTCGATCCCAGCGCGGCGAGCACCGCGGGAGAGGTGAAGTTCTCGCTGGCGATCAGCTGCAGGCCGCCCCGCACCCGATCCAGCTCGTCGAGCAGCACCTGCGCGATCTCAGGGTCCTCCCGCTGGAGAACCCCGAAGTCCGGGCCGTAATGGGGTGCGTAGCCCATCTCACCACTGTAAACCCACAATCACGAGAAGGCATGGGGAGCGCCGACCGCGGCCGGAACCCACCGCGGTGTGTCGGCCGCCTGGTCGCTGATCGCCGTGAGCACCGCCTGCCGGTACAACGCCAGCCTGTTCCGCCATTCACCGAGATCCTCGACATACCGGGCACCGACCGGCGCGTCCCACGTCTGGGGGCTGCGCGCCAGCCCGTACACCTTGTCCAGCGTGGCCGTCAGCGTCTCCAGCATGGGCAGGACGGTCTGCCAGGCGGTCACCAGGCGCTGGTAGTCGGGATTGAACTCCCAGGCCCGCGGCTGGCCGTCCAGGGGGCTTCCCGAGCCGGTCGCGGGCGGCTGCTCGCCCGGCTGGCGCGGCTGCGGGGCCGGTGGATCGACGTACATGCGACACTTCCTCTCAGCTGCCCGGCATGCTCCTCGTTGCCCGGCGTGCGCTCAGCCGCCGGGCGGCACGATCGGCCTGCCGGGCGCGTTCGGCTCCACCCGGCCCAGCTCGCCGTCCGGCCCGACGTCCTCGGCGACCCACGCGCCCGTGCCCCACTCGCCCGGCGGGACGTGCACGCCGGGCATCTCCATCGGCTCGATGTCGCTCGCGTTGTCCATCAACGCTTCCAGGGCCGCGGCCGACGGGGGCTTCGCATCCACAGACACGACGTCGCTGCCGTCGTTCGCCCATCTCGCGACGCCGTCACCGACAGGTCCCGTCGGTGACGGATCTTCCGCGTAGGCGGCCGGAGCACCGTGAACGGCCCCGGTCGCGCCTTCGGCAGGTCGTGGGCCGCCTTCTGGTGACCGTTCAGACACCTGGGGGCCGGTCTCCGGCCGCCCTTCGGCATGGCGCGGCGCGGAGTCGTGGGCGGCTCCAGAGACCTGGCCGTTCGCTGCGCGGGCGTCCGCCGGAGGCTGACCGGTGGAGTCCTGACCCTGCGGCACCGGCCCGCCCGGATCCACCGAGCCCGTGGGACCGTCGGGGCGGAAGTGCTCAGGAACCGCCGGTCTGCCCACCTCCCCCGTGGGCAGCTGCACGCCCGGCATCTCCTTCGGCGTGATCGTGCTCGCGTTGTCCACGAGCGACTTCACCGCCCCGTCCGACGGCGGCCTGGCCTGCGCCGACACGACGTCGCTGCCGTCGTTCGCCCAGGTGGCGGGGGTAGCGCCGGGGGCATCCGAGCTCCCCGTACGGCCTGCCGTACCCTCCGGCGGCCCGGCGCCGTCCGTCGCGCCCTCGACGGCGGGCAGGTCGGCCGGCTGGACGGCGTCGGCGTGCTCCAGCAGGTCGGCGACCTCGCGAGCCGTCGGCGGGTCGAGCGGGATCTGCAGGACCTTGACCCCGTCCACCTCCACGACCTGCGGTTTGCCGGGGTCGGTCTGGTCGACGTCGTCGGGGTGGTCCTTGCCCGGAGTGTCGAGGACGTCCTGGCCGGATCGGCCGGGATCGGTCACCCGGTCGTGACGGCTGTCCCTCCCGCCGTCCTTGGGGTCGTCCGTGCGAGGCTGCGGCTGCTCCGGCCTGCGGGGGGTGTCGTCGTTGTTCGGCTCGTGCGCCCTGGCAGGGGGATGCGGCTGGTCGTTCCCGGGCGGGTCGGCGGGCGTCGTGTCCCGGGGCGTCTCGCTCCTCGGGGCGGGGTCCGGTGGAGCGGGGTCCCGCTTCGGCTGCGGTTCGGGGGGCGTCGTCTCGCGGGGGTTGGCCGTGCGCGAGGCCCTGTCGTCGTCACGCTGGTCCTTCGGCGTCTCCTTGGGCTCCTGGAAGAGCTCGCGCGACTCCTTAGAACTCTCCCGTGACTCCTTGCCGACGTCCCGCGTCTCTTTCGGGTCCTCCCGCGGCTCCTTGGCGACGTCCCGCGTCTCTTTCGGGTCCTCCCGCGGCTCCTTGGCGACGTCCCGCGTCTCTTTCGGGTCCTCCCGCGGCTCCCTGCCGACGTCCCGCTGATCGTGGGGACTCTCGCGCGGCTCCTTCGGAGAGGGGCGGTGCTCCGTCGAGTCCTTCGGGGTGGGGCGGTCGCGGCCCGGGTCCTCGTCCTTGCCGGAGGCAGGCGTGCCGTTCATCGACACGTCCTTGGCCTGCTCCCCCGTCCGGGGCGCGGCCTCCTTCTTCTCCAGCAGCGCGAGCCGCGCCGTGACGTCGCGCGCCATGGTCTCGCACGCGTCGGCCACCTGCGAGGGCCGGTGCGTCGCGGGTGTCGCCAGCCCCGCGGTCCTGGTCACCTGCGCGACCCTGGCCTCGATCGTGCGCATCTGCTCGGCGGCCCGCCGTACCTCGGCCAGCAGGTCGCGTACCAGGGTCGGATCCATACCGTCGAACGAGCCCATGGGCCACACGGTAGGTGCAGGCGGAGCCCCCCGCCTCAGGGATAAACAGACGGCATCAATCGTCGGTGGCGACGTAGCCCACGATGCCGCGCAGCTTCTCCACCGGGATGGCGCCCTTCCTGAGCAGGCGGGGCACCGCCGTGGTCAGGTCGATGATCGTCGACGGCGTGTTGTCGGCGCACGCGCCGCCGTCCAGGTAGACCGTCACCGAGTCGCCGAGCTGCTGCTCGGCGTCGCTCGCGGTCGTCGCGGCGGGCGCGCCGGACCGGTTGGCGCTGGAGACGGCCATCGGCCCGGTCTCCTTCAGCAGGTCGAGCGCGACCGGGTGGAGCGGCATCCGGAGCGCGACCGTGCCCTTGGTGTCGCCGAGGTCCCATGACAGCGACCGGTTCGCCTTGCACACCAGCGTCAGCGGGCCGGGCCAGAAGGCGTCGATGAGGTCCTGGCCGTACGGGCCGAGGTCCTCCACCAGGGCGTTGGCCGCGCGTACGGTGCCGACGAGGACGGGCGGCGGCATGTCGCGCCCCCGGCCCTTGGCCTCGAGCAGCGCGGTCACCGCCGACGGGGTGAAGGCGTCGGCGCCGATGCCGTAGACGGTGTCCGTGGGCAGCACCACGAGCTCACCCTTGCGTACGGCCGAAGCCGCGTCGGTCAGGCCCGCGGCCCGCTGGTCGGGGTCTGCGCAGTCGTAACGTCGTCCCACGGCGTGCATCCTATTCCTGGCCGAACTTGGCGGTGACGAAGCGGTCCCTGCGGGTGAGGTCCTGGCGCAGCCTGGCGTCGCGCCAGCCCTTGTCCTCGGGGAACAGCCGGTAGACGGCCTGGCCCTGCTCGTCGGCGTGCTCGACGGCCACCAGGCCGCCCGGCCTGAGCAGGCGGCGGGCCGTACGCTCGACGGCTCTGACCTCGTTGAGGCCGTCGGCGCCGCTGCCGTACAGCGCCCGCGCCGGATCGTAGTCGCGCACCTCGGGGTCGCGCGGGATCGCGCCGGGCGGGATGTAGGGCGGGTTGGAGATGACGAGGTCGACCTTGCCGTTCAGCTCGGGCAGCGCGTCGGCGAGATCCTCGGGGTGCAGGTGGACCCGGCCCTGGCCGTGTTCGGCGATGTTGCGCTTGGCCCAGCCGTACGCGTCGGGGTCGACCTCGACCGCGTGCACCTGGGCGAGCGCGACCTCCTGCGCGATCGACAGCGCGATGGCGCCCGAACCGGTGCCGAGATCGACCACGAGCGGTTCGGCGACGTCCATCTCGCGCAGGCGCTCGATCGCCCAGCCCGCGACGACCTCGGTCTCGGGGCGCGGCACGAAGACGCCGGGGCCGACCGCCAGCTCCAGGTAGCGGAAGTAGGCGTGGCCGGTGATGTGCTGCAGTGGCTCTCTGGCCTCGCGCCTGGCCACGCCCTCCCAGAAGAGGGCGTCGAAGTCGGCGTCCTTGACCGTGTGGAGCGCGCTCCTGCGCACGCCGTGGACGAACGCCGCGATCTCCTCGGCGTCAGTGCGCGGCGACGGCACCCCGGCCTCGGCCAGCCGAGCGGTTGCGAGGGCGATCTCGTCCAGCAGGAATGTCATGAGTGTTGTGCGAGCTTCTCCGCCATTTCGGCGTCGATGAGGGCCTGGGTGACAGCGCTCAGTTCTCCGTCGAGCACCTGGTCGAGGTTATACGCCTTGAACCCGACGCGGTGGTCGGAGATGCGGTTCTCGGGGAAGTTGTAGGTCCTGATGCGCTCGGAGCGGTCCATCGTGCGGACCTGTGACTTGCGCTCGGCCTGGGCGGCGGCCTCGGCCTCCTCCTGCGCCACGGCCAGCAGCCTGGCGCGCAGGATGCGCATCGCCGACTCCTTGTTCTGGAGCTGGCTCTTCTCGTTCTGGCAGGAGACGACCACGCCCGTCGGCAGGTGCGTGATGCGGACCGCCGAGTCGGTGGTGTTGACGCTCTGCCCGCCGGGGCCGCTGGAGCGGTAGACGTCGACGCGCAGGTCGTTGGGGTCGATGGTGACCTCGACCTCTTCGGCCTCGGGGTAGACCAGCACGCCGGTGGCGCTGGTGTGGATCCGGCCCTGCGACTCGGTGACCGGCACCCGCTGCACGCGGTGCACGCCGCCCTCGTACTTCAGCCGCGACCAGACGCCCTCGTCGCCCTTGGCCTTGATGGCGATCGTGACGTCCTTGTAGCCGCCGAGGTCGGAGTGCTGGGCGTCGATGATCTCGGTCTTCCAGCCGAGCCGTTCGGCGTAGCGCAGGTACATCCGCAGCAGGTCACCGGCGAACAGCGCCGACTCCTCGCCGCCCTCACCCTGCTTGATCTCCATGATGATGTCCTTGTCATCGTTGGGATCGCGCGGGATGAGCAGGTGCTTGAGTTTGTCCTCCAGCTTGGGGACGCGCTCCTCCAGCTGGGCGGCCTCCTCGGCGAAGGCGGCGTCCTCGGCCGCCAGCTCCTTGGCCGCGGCCAGGTCGTCGCGGACGGCCTCGAGCTCCCGATAGGTGCCGATGACTGGCGTCAGCTGACGGTAGCGCCTGCCGAGCGTGCGGGCCTTGTTCTGGTCGGCGTGCACGGAGGGGTCCGCGAGCTGCTGCTCCAGCTCGGCGTACTCACCGAGCAGTTCGTCGAGATTCACCGTGCGTCCTTCTTCCGCTTTGTCGCCGCCCTCTTCACCACGAACGCCGACCCGGGAGCGCGGACGCGCGTCTCCGGGCCGGCGTGAGGGAAGCTACTTGCTGGCCTTCTTGCCGAAGCGCTGCTCGAAGCGCGCCACGCGACCGCCGGTGTCGAGGATCTTCTGCTTGCCCGTGTAGAACGGGTGGCAGGCCGAGCACACGTCGGCGTGGATGACGCCGTTCTTCGCGGTGCTGCGCGTGGTGAAGGAGTTGCCGCAGGTGCAGGTCACCTGCGTCACGTTGTACTCGGGGTGGATGTCGCGCTTCATGGCTGTCCTTTCGAGATGCGGTCGCCGGGTCGCTCCGTACGGCTTGCGCGCGGTCGCACACGGTCGGTCGCGCGCTGCGGGAACCGGTACCGCTTCGGTTCAGCTACCAGTGTGCCAGATCCTTGAACCATCCCAGGCCACGAGCGATTCCCGCCGATCTTGTGGACGGGTCACCCCAGGCACACTAGGCTCCGGTGCCCAAACCGTAACTTTTGTTACATTTCAAACTGATGCAAGGGGCCCCATCACATGAAAAGAAGGATGCGGTTGCTGCTGGCGACCGCAACGGGGGTGGCTGTGCTCGTCGGGGGTGCCGGCCTCTCCTCGGCCAGCGCATCCGTGTCGCGGGCGGTCCACGCGGTGGCCGACGACATCACCAGTGTGTCCGTCGGCAACGCGTACGTGCCCGCTGACAAGGAGATCGAGGTCTCGTTCACCTTCCAGGTGTCGAACCCGCTCGGCACCGGCACCGCCGCCACGACGGACGCCGACAAGGTGACGATCAGTTCGGCCGCCATCACCCCGCCCGGCAAGAGCGCCAGGCCGCTGAACGTCTCCTACACCGCGCCCGCCCACGTGGGCGAGAACCAGCCGCGCCCCGCCTCCGCGCCGGGCAGCGGCAAGTTCACCATCTCCAAGGACGACCCGTCCGGCGACTGGACCCTGACCATCGTGACCTCTCGCGGCACGAACAACTTCACCGTCAAGGTCGCAGCCAAGCAGGGAATCACCGGCGCCTCCATCACCCCCAACCCGGTCGACCTGATCAAGGGCAAGGAGGTCAAGGTCTCCGTCCGCGCCGCCGTCAAGGACGCCACGCTCGTCAGCGCCAAGATGGTCAGCGACACCACCTCCGAGTACTACGACCTCGGCAGCCTGGAAGTCGACACCGACGGCTACTACACCGGCGCCGTCTACTTCACCGACGACAGCGCGCCCGGCGCGTGGACGCTGGAGATCTCCGCGAGCCGCGGCAACGAGACCCTCAAGGGCGTCGGCTCGTTCACCGTCAACGCGCCGGCCGGCGGAACGTCCAAGAAGTCGAAGTCGAAGATCACGCTGACCGCGCCGAACAAGGCGACGACCGGCAAGGCCTTCAAGATCTACGGCAAGGTCTATCGGGGGACCAAGGCGTACTCGGGCAAGGTCGTCGAGGTGTACTTCAAGAAGAAGGGCACCAAGTCGTACAAGTTCATGGGCTTCGCGAAGGCCACGTCGACCGGCAAGTACACCAAGGCGGTCAAGCAGCGTTACGACGGCTACTGGCGCGCCAAGGTGCCGGCGTCCGGCAAGACGTACAGCTCCTGGTCGGCCCAGGAGTACGTGGACGTGAAGTAACGGCGTCCCTGATCGGCACGAACGGCCCGCTCCCCTTCACGGCACTTTCCAGGGGGCGGGCCGTTTTCCTGTATCCGGCGGCGCCCATGGGCCCGAACCCCCCCCGCCGACAACCGCAGAGCCCAGCGGACGGCCCGGCGGCAACCGTCCGCACGGCGCGGCCCGATCCCCGGCACGCGCCCTGGAAGCCCGAAAGCGCCCCGGGTGCGACACCCGGGGCGCTTTCGCGTGACGTCGTGCTAGTCGCGGTCGGAGCTGACCGTCGTCTTCTGGACCTGGAGGAGGAACTCCGCGTTGGACTTCGTCTCCTTCATCTTCTCCAGAAGCAGCTCGAGCGCCTGCTGCATGTCCAGCGCGTGGAGCACGCGGCGGAGCTTCCAGACGATCTGGAGCTCCTCCTTGGCCATGAGGATCTCTTCCTTACGCGTGCCGGACGCGTCGACGTCGACCGCGGGGAAGATGCGCTTGTCGGCCAGGGAGCGGTTGAGCTTGAGCTCCATGTTGCCGGTGCCCTTGAACTCCTCGAAGATGACCTCGTCCATCTTGGACCCGGTCTCGACCAGGGCGGTGGCGAGGATCGTCAGCGAGCCGCCGTTCTCGATGTTGCGCGCGGCGCCGAAGAAACGCTTCGGCGGGTAGAGCGCGGTCGAGTCGACACCACCGGACAGGATGCGTCCGGACGCCGGGGCGGCCAGGTTGTAGGCGCGGCCGAGGCGGGTGATGGAGTCGAGCAGGACGACCACGTCGTGGCCCAGCTCGACCAGGCGCTTGGCGCGCTCGATGGCCAGCTCGGCGACGGTCGTGTGGTCCTCGGCGGGCCGGTCGAAGGTCGAGTGGATGACCTCGCCCTTGACCGAGCGCTGCATGTCGGTGACCTCTTCGGGCCGCTCGTCGACGAGGACGACCATGAGGTGGCACTCGGGGTTGTTGCGGGTGATCGCGTTGGCGATCGACTGCAGCACCATCGTCTTACCGGCCTTGGGCGGGGAGACGATGAGGCCGCGCTGGCCCTTGCCGATCGGCGACACGAGGTCGATGATCCGCGTGGTCAGGATGTTGGGCTCGGTCTCCAGGCGCAGCCGCTCCTGCGGGTAGAGCGGGGTGAGCTTGTTGAAGTCGGGCCGGTTGCGGGCCTGCTCCGGGTCCATGCCGTTGACGGTGTCGAGGCGGATCAGGGCGTTGAACTTCTCCCTGCGCTCGCCGTCACGCGGCTGGCGGACGGCGCCGGTGATGACGTCGCCCTTGCGCAGGCCGTTGCGGCGGATCTGGGCCAGCGACACGTACACGTCGTTGGAGCCGGGCAGGTAGCCGCTGGTCCTGACGAAGGCGTAGTTGTCGAGGATGTCGAGGATGCCGGCGATCGGGATGAGAACGTCGTCGTCGCCGATCACGGGCTCGTTGCTGTCGAAGCGGTCACGGCCGCGGCCGCGGTTGCGCTCCCTGAAGCGACCGCGCCTGCCGCGCCCGCGCTCGTCGTCATCGCCGCCGCCGCGCTGGTCCTGCGAACGGTCCTGGACGCGATCCTGCGAACGGTCCTGGACGCGATCCTGCGAACGGTCCTGGCGGTCCTGGCGGTCCTGGCGGTCCTGGCGGTCACGGTCCTGACGGTCCTGGCCGCGGTCGGTGCGCTGCGACTGCTGCTCGCCACGCTCCTGACGCTCGCCGCCACGCTCCTGGCGGTCACCGCGCTCGCCACGCTCGCGGCGGCTGCGGCGCTCGCCGCGCTCGCGACGGCTCTCGCCCCGCTCGGCGCGGCCTTCGGCCTGCTGGTCCGCCTGCTCGACGGCCGGCTGCTGCGGCTGCTCGACGACGGGCGCGGCGGCGGCCACGGCGGGCTGCTCGGGGGCCGCCACGGGCTCGGCGGCGGTCACGGGCTCGGCGGCCGGCGCAGGGCGGGAACGTTCCCGGCGGCTGCGGGCGGGACGCTCGGCCACAGGCTGCGCCTCGGCGGGCGCGGCGGTCTCGGCGGGCGCCGGGGCACTGTCACCGGCGCCGACTCCCTGCTTCTCCTGGATACGCGCGATGAGCTCGCTCTTGCGCATCCGCCCGGTCCCGCTGATGCCGAGCTCGGCGGCGATCTTCTGCAACTCGGGCAGCACCTTCGCGGACAGTCCGGTGCCGGAGCGACGCGCGCGAGGCTTGGCCGGGGCGCGGGTGGGGGTGTCGCCGGACGCGCTCGCGGCGGAGCCGGAAGCGTCGGAGAGGAGTTCGGTGGTGTCGCTCAACTAAGGGTCCTTCCCAGGGGTCGGGCGTCGGCCGTGATCAGCCGATCGTCCTGGAGGTGCTGTCGATCCGGCGGGACAGACCGGGTCGAGGTGCACTTTGCGATCTTCGGCCGCCGCGCAGGACGGCCGCCACGGTTGGGGAGGGGCTCGTCCAGGTCGCCACAGGACAGTGGCACGTGGAATGAACCCCCCAGATTGCTGTCGCCAGCCAGATGTCGAGGTGGTTCGAACGCGCACTTCCCCGGATTCGCCGCCTCGCGTCGCGCCGACCGGTTGTGGGCCGAACGGGGCGAACGGATTCGGGGAGACAGCCATGCTGCTCACGCCTCGCGACGTGAAGCATGATGCAGCGATGTGTGGCTGACAAGCACGCACCCAACAAGGGGGCATCTGGTGCGGCTACCAGCCTAACATCACCAGCGCACACGGCTATTCCCTGAAGGTCTAAGAGGCATCAGCGTGTCTCGGGGAACTGAACGCTCGCACCATCCTGGTCGACGTCCATTTGCTGGATGTGCCAGTCATTACCCACTTCTGGCGCGATCAAATCCTGCGCATCCGGTGTCGAAAACGCAAGAATTGTGGGACCTGCTCCCGAAACGACGGCGGGTACCCCCACGGCACGCAGTCGTTCCACCAGATCGGCGGTCCG
Source organism: Nonomuraea sp. NPDC003804 (assembly GCF_040610675.1). Lineage (NCBI taxonomy): Bacteria > Bacillati > Actinomycetota > Actinomycetes > Streptosporangiales > Streptosporangiaceae > Nonomuraea > Nonomuraea sp. NPDC003804. The sequence goes on along the minus strand of NZ_JBEXMT010000030.1, from coordinate 39,666 downwards.
CCGCATGGCAGGCGCGCGATAGTCCTGGTGGAGACGATCTTCCGTGCCGGCCAGCAGCAGGTCGCGATCGGGCAGCCGGGTCAAGGCGGCGATCAGCAGTGCGGCCCGCCCCGCATTGAAGGACGCGTCCGTGTGGGGCACGTCCTTGGGTAGCAGTCCCCTTGCCGTCTCCGTGGACAGCCGCGTGGCGGGTATCAGCACCACAGGTCTGATGTTCGCGTCGGGAACCAGTTTCACCATATGCGGAACTCCACCGTGGTCGCTCCAGGCGACGGTGAGCCCGCCCGCCAGGCAGGGGGCCACGTTGTCGGGATGCCCCTCCATCTCGGTGGCCAGCGCGAAGACCGCCTCGTCGCTCAGGTCGGCTGTTCGCTCAGAGCCGAGCGCCGTGCCGTCCTCGGCCGTGTACGGCATGCCCGCCAGCGCCCTGGCGGCGAGGATGCCCGCGCAGATGGCCGCCGACGACGAGCCGAGCCCCCTGGCGTGCGGGATGCGGTTGCGACAGTGCAGGCGGATCCCCGCGGGCCGAGGGGCGTTCATCCGGTCGAAGGTCTTGCGCACGGCCTGGATGACGAGGTGCTCGTCACCGAGGTCGAGTTCGCCGAAGCCCTCGCCCTCGACCGAGACCTCCACCACGCGCTGCCCGCTGGGCGGCGTGAACAGTGACGCCTCGATCTCGTCGTAGAGGCTCAGCGCCAGGCCGAGGGAGTCGAACCCGGGACCCAGGTTCGCCGATGTCGCCGGAACCCGGACGATCACCCTGCTGTCGGTCATGCATCTCCTCAGGGTCGCCGTGACGGCGGGCGCCGGAGTCCTGCTGGGCGGCGCGCCTTCGGCGGACGGCGCCCCGTGACCACGGAGGCGCCGGGCCCGCTTGCCGTAGGGGAGGACAAGGTCATTCGAGGCCGAGGGCGGAGGCCGCGGCGTGGACGTCGATGGGGATGGTGACGGGCGCCGGAGCGCCCGAGATCGCCCAGTCGGGGTCCTTCAGGCCGTTGCCCGTGACCGTGCAGACGATGCGCCGGCCCGGTTCGACCAGCCCCTGCGCGTGGGCGTGGAGCAGGCCGGCGACGCTGGCCGCCGAGGCCAGCTCGACGAACACGCCCTCCTCCTGGGCCAGCAGCTTGTAGGCGGCGGCGATCTGCCGGTCGGTCACCGCCTGGATGAGCCCGCCGGACTCGTCGCGGGCCGCCTCGGCGAGCTTCCACGAGGCCGGGTTGCCGATGCGGATGGCGGTGGCGATGGTGTGCGGGTGGGTGACGGGCGCGCCGTTGACGATGGGCGCGGCGCCGCTGGCCTGGAAGCCGAACATGCGCGGCGCGGTGCCGTACTCCTGGTAGCCCATCCAGTAGGCGGAGATGTTGCCCGCGTTGCCCACGGGGATGCAGTGGATGTCGGGGGCGGCCCCGAGCGCGTCGACGATCTCGAAGGCGGCCGTCTTCTGGCCCTGCAGGCGGTACGGGTTGACCGAGTTGACCAGCGCGATCGGGTAGTTCTCCGACAGCTTCCTGGTCATCTCGAGGCAGTCGTCGAAGGACCCCTCGACCTGCAGCAGCGTCGCGCCGTGCACGAGCGCCTGCGCCAGCTTGCCCATGGCGATCTTGCCGCGCGGCACGAGCACCGCGCAGGTCAGCCCCCCGCGTACGGCGTAGGCGGCGGCCGAGGCGGAGGTGTTGCCGGTCGAGGCGCAGATGACGGCCTTGGCGCCCTCCTCCACGGCCTTGCTGATGGCCATGGTCATGCCGCGGTCCTTGAAGCTGCCGGTCGGGTTGGCACCCTCGACCTTCAGGTAGACCTCGCAGCCGGTCAGAGCCGAGACGCGGTGGGCGGGGACGAGCGGCGTGCCGCCTTCGAGAAGCGTCACCACGGGCGTCCTGTCGCTCACCGGCAGCCGGTCCCGGTATTCCTCGATGAGGCCTCGCCATGCCCTGGTCATGATGTGCTCCTGCGACTACCTGCGGTGTTGGGCACAGAGTCTACGGCCACCCGGCTCGCCCGGCGGAACGCACGTCCACTTGTTGGACAGACTTCTCCGCCAATACCCAGCAACCCCGGATAAGGTCTCCCACAGGGGACGGGGAGGGCTGGAAACACCATGACTGCGATGAGGCAGAACGACTACTCCGCGCTGACGCCGCCGCGGCTGGGCGCGTGGTCGCCCTCCCTGTCGGTGAGCGTGGTCGTCCCCGCCCACGGCGGCCCGCATCTCGACCTCGTCCTGGCCGCGCTGGCCGGGCAGAGCTATCCCGAGCACCTCATGGAGGTCGTGGTCGTCGACGACGGCAGCGAGCCGCCGATCAGGCTGCCGGAGATCCGGCCGGTCAACACGAGGATCGTCCGCGTGACGGACGGCTGGGGCATCTCCGACGCGGTCAACACCGGGGTGAAAGCCGCCGACGGCGAGATCATCCAGCGCCTCGACGCCGACATGGTGGCCTGCCGCGAGCACATCGAGGCGATGGCCAGATGGCACCACGTGTCGGACTACGTGGTGTCGATCGGGATGAAGAGGTTCGTCGAGGCCCCGCCGCTGACGCCGAAGCAGGTCCGCCGCGCGACGGACCTGGGCGAGCTGTTCGACCTGTCGTCGGCGCTTCCCAGCTCGACGGAGGCGACGATCGAGAAGACGGACGGGCTGCGCAAGAGCCGCAATCCTTACCACGTGTGCACGGGCCCGACGTTCGCCCTGCCCCGGGAGGTGTTCCACGCGGTGGGCGGCCTCGACCCGCACGTCCTGCGCGGCGAGGACACCGAGTTCGCCTACCGGCTGGCCATGCACGGCGTGGTGTTCGTGCCCGAGATGGAGGCGCGGGCCGTCCACCTGGGGCTGCCCGCGCAGCACCGCGACCGGGAACGGGCGGTGCGGGTGGTCGAGCCGTTCCTCGCACACCGTATCCCGCTCCGCCGTGACCTGCGCAAGGACAAGGGCAGGCGGTGGCTGGTGCCGTACGTGGAGATCGTCCTGGATGTCACCGACACCTGCGAGGCCACGGTACGGCAGGCGGTGTCGGCGGCGCTCGACGGCAAGCTGCAAGACGTGGTCGTGACGCTCGTCGGGCCGTGGTCGCGGCTGCACGACAACAGGCGTTCGGTGCTCGGCGACGCCTGCTTCGAGCTCAGGGTGATGCGCGAGCTGTACGCGCACGACGACCGCGTCAGGCTCATCGACGAGGCCGCGCCGACGCCTTCGCCGACGCCGTTCCGCTACATCGGTCCCGTCGACGTGCCGCTGCACCGGGCCACGCTGGAACGGATGGTCGAGTCCGTGCAGAAGGACCTGGTCGGCGTGCTGGTCGTCGACCTGCCCGACGGGCGCACGGCCCGGCTGGAGCGCACGTCGGCGCTGGGCCGCGCGCGGCTGCTGGCCGCCGCCGGTACCGACCCCGACGAGGTCATCGAGGCCACCCACGGCATCAGGCGTGAGGGCCCGGACCGCTACTGGCCGGCGCCCGCCCCACCCGCGCCGGTGTCGATCCCCGCGCCCGTGCCCACCCCACCGGCGGACACCCCCGAGGAGCGCACCCTCCTGCGCCGTCTCAGGTCGGCCCTGCGACCCAACTGAGGCGCCCCGGCCGCGTCCCGCCTGACAGGTTCGTCCCGATTCCCGCCTGGGTAGCTTCGTAACGAGCGTCAGGTCCTCCCCCCGTGCACCTGGACAAGCACGAGACGAACGAGGTGAGGATCATGGGGGAACCGGCCAACGGACTCGAGGCTCTCGCGCGGGGCGACGTGCCCGTGCTGGAGACGCTGACCCAGATGACGGTCAACACGATGGAGCGGTCCGGGCTCGACCCCAAGACCTACATCCTCGTGCGGATCGCCGCGCTCGTCGCGCTGGACGCCTCGCAGCCGTCCTACCTGCTGAACGTCGGCGCGGCGGGTGAGATGGGCGTCTCTCTGGAGGAGATCAGGGGGACGCTCGTCGCGGTCGCGCCGGTGGTGGGCACGGCCAAGGTGGTCTCGAGCGCCGACAAGATCCTCCAGGTCCTGGGGGTCTGACGAGCAGGCGCCTGACCTGGCAAAAGCGGGCGCCTGACCTGGGAAAAGCGGGTCAGTCCTTCTTGCGCAGGGCGCGGCGCAGCGAGGTGGCGAGCGCGGCGCGCAGTCCGCGCTGCATCCGCCCCGCGGCGGCGAGCTGGCGGCGCAGCGTGCCGACCTCGCGCCGCAGCTCCACCGCGTTCCTGCGCCACTTGCCCGACTCCTCGCGCCACCGCTCGACCTGCCCCCGCAGCCGCTCCACATCGGCGCGCAGCTTCGCGACCTCCGCCTGCGCGTCGAGCCTGGCCCGGTACACGCTGCCGCGCCCGGGGATCTCACGGCCCTGCCGGGCGAACCCGTACGTCTCCCCCGCCACCCAGCGCACCCCGGACACCGTGTCCACCGCGTCGTCGAGGTCCTCCCCCGGCCCGGCCACGATCGCGGCCCTGGCGAAGGCGGCCGCGCGTTCGAACCTGGCGGTGACGACGCCGGCGGCCGACTCCGACAGCAGCACGTCGACCAGCCCCTGCCCCTCGGTCGCGGCCAGCTCGATCAGGCGGGCGAGGGAGTCGGGGCCCGGCACCCACCCGGCCGGCACTCTCAGCACGTACGGCACGGCCGGGTCGACCGCGTCGCCGGTCACCAGGCGCACCCTGCCCTCGTAGGCGTAGTGCCCCCGCACCAGCACCAGGTCGAGGCAGGGGTCCCTGAGCGGAGCCCGCCTGTCACGCTCGAGCGTGTCCCACGGCCCGACCAGCGCCACCCGCACGTCGGGGACGGTGCCCGCCAGCAGCGCGTCCACGGTCGCCCGCACGTCCTCGTAACTGGAACCGGCGGCGTGGACGACGGCCTCGACGAAGGGCACCTTCCACTGGCGGCCGGGGTGCGAGCGCAGCCACCGGTAGGCGGGGATGCGGTCGGCGACGGTGGCGTGGCTGACCCGGTCGATGGGCGCCTTGTCACGCATGCGCATCGTGGGACCGAGGTGGTAGGCGCGGGCCAGCGGCTCCGGCACGAACACCGCGCCCGCCTGGGCCAGCCGGTAGCCCATCTCGGTGTCCTGGCCGAGGATGAGCTCCTCGTCCATGGGCCCCGCGGCGGCGATCAGGCGCGCGTTGACGGAGGTGGCGCCACCCACGTGCAGGCTGAAGGGACGCGTGGGATTGGCGGTGAGACCGTCGGTCCGCTCGACCAGGTCGACGATCCACTGGTGCGGCTCGGCCGGCTCGAAGCTCTTCTCCAGGTCGTCGGGCAGCTGCGCGGGCACGGGCGCGGAGGTGAAGCGGATGTAGCCGGTGACCACCAGGTACGGCGCGGCGTGGTGCCAGCGCATGTGGGCCTCGATGGCGCGCGGCGTGAGCACCACGTCGGAGTCGAGCCAGTGGACGACCTCGCCCGAGGCCACGTCGAGCCCGGCGTTGCGCGCGCAGGCCCGGCCCGGCCGCTCGCAGACGACGAGCTTGACCCACGACGGGACGCGCAGGGCGGGCTCGCTGCCGTTGTCGACCACGATGACCTCGGTCAGGTCACGCGGGTAGCTCTGCCTGCCGAGCGCCTCGACGACCAGGTCGAGCTTGTCCTGGTCGCCGTAGGCGGGGACGACCACGCTGACGCTCATGGTGGGGGTCCACGAGCCGAGCGCGGGCACGTCGAGCGTGCGGTAGTCGTTGCCCCGCACCCGGGGAGGGATCATGTGGTTTCCAGGAGCAGACTGGGCCGGAAGCCGCGCCACTGGTTGTGGGCGACGTTGAGGAAGTGCGCCAGCGGCAGCTGCCAGGTGTGACCCTCGCTGAGCGAGCGGCGCAGCACGTAGCCGAGGCCGTGGGCGCGGTAGATCCGGGCGCCCTCGGCGTGCCGCGACTTCAGCAGCGCCGCGTCGACGCCGCGCGTCAGCGGCTCGAAACCGGGGAAGGCGTCCCTGCCGAGCAGGATCGTGCCGCCTGCGACGAAGTCGCTCCACACCTCGCTCTTGTAGGAGGTCCGACGAATCGTCGTCCTGAGCGGCTCGAGGTAGAAGAATTCGGCGGCCGTGCCGACGATGTCGGCGCCGGACGCGCGTTTGGCGAGCAGAAGATCGGAAAGATGCTCGGGGCCGTACCAGTCGTCGTCATCCCATTTGGCGATGAATTCGCCGGAGGCGTGCGCGGCAGCGCGGTTCAGCAGCGCGCCGAACGGCACGCCCGCCTCCGCCGACACCACGCGGATCGGCGCCGCGCAGGTCTCGACGGCCCTGCGGGCCAGCGGATGGTCCTCGATGCCGTGCAGGCCGAGCAGGACCTCCACCTGGACGTGGCGCTGCCGGGCGATCTGGTCGAGCGCGGAGCCGAGCAGGTGTGGCCGCATGCTCGACATCACGACGCTCACCGTGGGCGCGAGCGCGGGCTTGGGCGCGAGCCTGCGCAGCCGCACGCTGTGCTCCTCGCGGCGCAGGTCGGCGACGCAACGCGGCCCCGGCTCCCGCCGTACGGCGAGCCATGCCCGGTCGGCGAGCAGCCCGCCCAGGTCGGCGGGCACCCAGGACGGGACCGGCGCGGAAGGCTCGGCGGTCAGCGGCACGCCCGCGCAGGCGAGGGCGAGCAGCCCGTCGCCGGCCGCCCGCCGTTCGGCCGGCCCCATCTCCTCGGCCGCCGGCCACTCGACCGACAGCCCCGCCAGCGGCCTGAGCGTGTCGAGTTCGGGTAGCGGCGCCCCCTCGACGGTCCACCGCGCGCTCTCCCATCGGAGCGTCGCGATCCCTTTCGCCGGGGTGCGCAGGTAGCCGGCAGCCCCTTGCGTGCCCACGAAGGGGGTGGCGGTCATGGGGGGACTCCTCCTGCCTTCATCGTCGAGCCCGCCCACTTTACGCCGCTCTGACAAGCGCGGCCGAGGGGGCATGCCCAACGGGCACGTGGAGCCCAAGGTTCCCAGGGATCCTCCAGAAACTTGTGGCACGGTAGTGACCAGCCTTGACTATGGTGTAAATATCCAGACTTTTCCCAGGTTGACGTTCAAACATGGAAAGGTATGCGCGGATGCTCTCGCCCCGCCGGCTGGCCGTGACCGCAATCCTCGGAGCTCTGGTGCTCGGCGCGCTGGCGATAGCGGTGTACACGGGCGTCCTGTCCTTCGCCGCCGCCGTCGCCGCGACCGCCGTCCTCCTGTCCCTGGGCGTGCTGGCCTTCCTGATGCTGGCCGTACGCCGCCTCGACGGCAAGGCGCACCGCATCGACCTGCGCGTCAAGAAGATCGAGACGGGCCTCGCGCAGACCGGCGCGGGACTCAAGCGGATCGAGACCCGCATCGACGCGCTCACGGCCGCCGTGGAGGAGGTCGCGCGCGGGCGCACCGAAGGCCTCAGCGCCATCCTCGCCTCCCTCGGCGAGGACCGCGTCAACGCGATGGCCCACGCCGAGGAGGTGGCCCTGCTCAGAGCGGAGCTCAGAGAGCTACGCAGGGAGAGCGTATGAGGATCCGCCACAACGACTACGGTGTGCTCAGCCCTCCAGTGATCGGGGCGTGGACGCCTGAGCTGTCCGTCACGGTGGTGATCCCCGCCTACGACTGCCAGGACGAGCTCGACCGCACGTTGGCCACGCTGACGGCGCAGACCTACCCGGCGCACCTGCTCGACGTGGTCGTCGTGGACGACGGCAGCGACCCGCCCCTGCGCGCGCGGCCCACCGGCGCCCTGGCCGTCAGGGTCGTCAGGGTCGAGGACGGCTGGGGCCGCGGCAACGCGAGGAACACCGGGGCGCGGGCCGCGACGGGCGAGGTGATCCACTGGCTCGACGCCGACATGATCCTGGCGCCCGACCACATCGAGGCGCACATGCGGTGGCACCACCTGATCGACCACGCGGTGGTGATCGGCGACATCGTGTTCGGCACCGGCTTCGCCGACGGGGCGGCGCAGCCGTACACGGCGAAGATGCTGGCCGAGACCCGGCGGCTCAAGGACGCGGGCGCCAGTGCCTACCTGCTGCACACCGGCGCGACGACATCGGTCCCGGCACGCCTGCTCGCCGACGCGGGCGGCGTCGACCCGCGCCTGAACATGGCCGAGGACACCGAGCTCGGCTACCGGCTCGCGCAGGCGGGCGCGGTCTTCATCCCCGACGGGGAGGCGCGCAGCCTGCACGTCGGGGAGTCGACGGTGATGCGCAGGCAGCAGGAGGTCCACCGGCACAACTGGTCCTTCCTCGGCGACCACATCCCCGACCTGCGCTGGCTGCGCGGCCACCCGCGCCGGCAGTGGCTGGTGCCGTACGTGCGGGTCGTGGTCGAGGCGGGCGGCTACGAGGAGAGCCGCGCCACGGTGGACTCGGCGCTGGCCGGCTCGGTACCCGACGTGGCGGTCACCCTGGTGGGTCCCTGGCCGTTGCTGACCGGCGGGCGGCGGTCCAGCCTCGACGACCCGCACCTCGACCTGCGGCTGCTGCGCAACCTGTACGAGCACGAGCCGCGCGTCGACTTCGCCGCGGCCGCGCCGGTCAGCGTGGCGCCGACGCCGTACCTGCTGACCGTGCCGCGCGGGTGGGTGCTCGGCGCCGACACCGTCGCCCGGCTCGTCGCCCGCGAGGAGGGGCTGGTCAGCGTGGCGCTGGCCGAGGCGGCCGAGGGGGTGGTCGCCGCGCGCCTGGAGCGCACGGCCGCCTTCGCCAGGGCGCGCAGGATCGGCGGGGACCTCGACGCGCTGGTGGACGAGATGTTCGGGTCCCTGTGGGTCGGCGCGGCCGAGTACGGTGTCACCACCGCGGAGGAGGCCGAGCCGCTCGCGGGCGATCCGGCCAAGTGGCGGGCGCTGGCCGCCCGGCGCAAGGACGAGATCAAGGCGCTGCAGGCCGAGGTGAGCAGGCTGAAGCGGCAGCTCGACACCCCCGCCACGGTGGCGCGGCCGCGCCGGGGCGGCCTGTCGACGTTCCTGAGGCGCGTCATATGATCGCCGACCTGGTGGCCGAGGCCCTGGCCCGCACCCCGGACGTCCGCGTCTTCCACGCGGGGCTCGACGTGGACGTCGAGGGCACCGACCTCGACCACGAGCTGGTCGAGCCGCCCCCGGCCGCCGAGCGGGTCGCCGAGGTGCTGGTGCTCGCCGGCACGCCCGCCGACCTGCGCAGGATCGCCACGCTGCACAAGGTGCTGCCGGAAGCCGAGCGGGTCGTCGTCGCGGTCGCCGACACCCCCGCGGCGCACCCGGCCCCGGTGCCCACGCCCACCCCCGCCCATCGTTGGCGGTCGCTGGCCGAGCTGCGCGTCCACCAGCCGAAGGACCGGGTGTGGGTGGTCGACGCGCGGTTCTCGGCGCCCACCCCGGCCGGCCGTACGGTCACCGCGACCGCCCGCGCCTTCGCCGGGCACCGGCTCGACGTGATCGCCGCGCCGGCCGCGGCCATCGCGGGCGTCGGCGCGGCGGACTGGCGTCCGGGCGACCCGAACGCGACTCCCGCCGACCTGACCGGTCCCGTGCCGGAACGCGTCGGCGCGCCGGGCGGCGACATCGTCCTGCGTACGGTCGAGACCGAGGTGGAGTGGACGGAGGACGAGCCGCCGGTGGACCGGCCGACGGCCGGGGCGACCAGCTGGGAGCGCATCGGCCGGCCTGGCGGCACCGGCCTGGCCGCCGTCCTCGCCGAGCCCTCGATGATCCCCCCGGTCGACGAGCGCCTGGTGAACCCCATGGGCTTCGTCACCACGCCGTCCCGGGGAACGGCGAGGCTGGCGGAGTCGGGCGGCCGGTGGTCGGTCGTGCTGGACGGCAGGCCCGTGGTGACGTTCGCCGCCTCCGGTGGCGTGACCGACGCCGACGTGGCCAGGCTGCGGCAGGTGCGCGGCGTGACGATCGACTGGCACCACGCGCACAGCGGGCCGCTGGCGGCCGTGCGGGTGCTGGCCGGGCTGGCCGCGGCGGGAGTGCCGCTGGTCGCCCAGGAGGTGCCGCGCTGGGCCGGCGCGCTCGGCGAACCGCTCGCCCGCCTCGTCACCTCGCCCGTCGACCTGGCCGACGACCTGCGGCGCGAGGAGCACAGCGTCAGGCTGCGCCGCGAGGCGCTGCGCACCCACGGCGTGGCCGCCCGCTGGGAGCAGCTCGGCGCGCCGGCTCCCGCTCCCCCGCTGACCTCGGTGCTGCTGGCGACGCGCCGGCCGGCCATGGTCGGCTTCGCGCTGGAGCAGGTGGCCAGGCAGCGTGACGTGCAGCTCGAGGTGATCCTGGCCCTGCACGGGTTCCCGGCCTCGCACGCCGACGTCGTGGACGCCGTCAAGCGCTTCGACCGGCCGATCACCGTCTTCGAGACCGAGTCGGTGTTCGGGGAGGTGCTCAACGACGCGGCGGCCCGCGCCGCCGGATCGTTCCTGCTGAAGATGGACGACGACGACTGGTACGGACCCGACTTCCTGTCCGACCTGCTGCTGGCGCACTCCTACTCCGGCGCGCAGGTCGTCGGCACCGTGCCCGAGTTCGTCTACCTGACCTCGATCGACGTGACCGTGCACCGCAGCCAGGTCACCGAGCAGATCACCAGCTTCGTGGCGGGCGGCACCATCCTGGTCGAGCGGTCGGCGTTCCAGGCGGTCGGCGGGTTCCGGCCGCTGCGCCGCTCGGTCGACACCCAGTTCCAGGAGGCGCTGCAGGCGGCGGGCGGGCAGATCTACCGCACCCACGGCCTCGGCTACGTCCTGCGCAGGGGACCGGCCGCCGACCACACCTGGCAGGAGCCGATCGGCACGTTCCTGCGGCGCAACCGGCGGCAGTGGCGGGGCTTCCGGCCGAGCGCGCTGATGGAGCTGGCGCCATGAGGATCAGGCGCAACGACTTCGGGGTGCTCAGTCCGCCCACGCTCGGCACCTGGGAGCCGACCATGACGGTGACCGTGGTGATCCCCGCCCACGACTGCCAGGAGACGCTCGACCTCACGCTGGCCGCCCTGTCGGCGCAGACCTACCCCGCCCACCTGGTCGACGTCGTCGTGGTGGACGACGGCAGCGACCCGCCGCTCCAGGCGGCCGGCCCTGGAGACCCGCCGCGCCACGCCTCCCGGCCCGTCGACCCGCCGCGTCCTGCCCGCGTGCGGGTCGAGCGGGTGCGGGACAGCTGGGGCCGGGCCGCGGCGGTCCAGACGGGCCTGGAGGCGGCCACCGGTGACGTCGTGCTGGTGCTCGACGCCGACATGGTGCCGCACCCCGACCACGTCGAGGCCCAGATGCGGTGGCACCACCTGGCCCCCTACCTGGTGGTCCTCGGCTGGATCGACTTCACCCAGCCCGAGTCGCCGCCCACCCCGGCCGAGGTGGCCGCCGGGGCGAAGGACCTGTTCCCGATGTCCCCCCACCGGCACGACTGGGCGGAGGAGATCATCGCCGCGCACGACGGGCTCAGATCCGCGCCCAGCTCGCTGGTGTCGCGGGTGCACGTGGGCGCGACCGCGTCGTATCCGGCGTGGCTGCTGCGCGCGTGCGGCGGCATGGACGTCTCGCTCAAGCTCGCCGAGGACACCGAGCTCGGCTACCGGCTGACGCAGGCCGGCGCGGTCTTCGTGCCGGATCCCGAGGCGCGCGCCTGGCATCTCGGGCTGCCGACGGCCATGCGCTCGTTCGCCGAGCTGAAGCGCTACAACGACCCGTTCGTCGCCGACCGCGTGCCGTACCGGCGTTACCTGCGGGGCGAGCAGGGGCGGCAGTGGCTGGTGCCGTACGTGGACGCGGTGGTCGAGGCGGGCTCCTACGAGGACGTCCGCGCCACGGTGGACGGCCTGCTGGCCGGGTCGCTGCCCGACGTCAGGGTCACGGTCACCGGGCCGTGGGAGTGGCTGACCGACGCGCGCCGTTCCCCGCTCGCCGATCCGCTGCTCGACCTGCGGCTGCTGCACGCGCAGTTCACCCACGACCCCCGGGTACGGCTGGACGGCGCGCCTTCCGGCGTGGCGCCGTTCCGGCTGCTGTGCCCGCCGGGCTGGATGCCGGGACACGACACGGTGGAGCGGCTGGTCGCGCACCTCGAGGACAGCGACGGCGGCGTCCTGTGCGTCGCCCTCGGCGAGCGGCCCGACGGGGTGGTGGCGGCGCGGCTGGAGCGGACGGCGGCGCTGTCGCGCGCGGCGCTCGTCATCCGCCCCGGCGAGATCCTCGACGACGTGCTGGACGAGGTGTTCGGCGTCGAGTGGGTGGACGGCGCCGAGTTCGGCTTCACGCGCCGGCCGCGCGTCTACCCGCCGCGCAGGCGCCCGCTGCCCGAGCACGAGCGCCTGGCGCGGCAGCGGGAGAAGGAGCTGGCCAGGTTGCGCGAGCGGACGGCCGCGCTGCGCGCCGAGGTCGCCCAGCTGCGCAGGGAGGCGGCCAAGGGGCGCAGGGACACCGCCAGGTGGAAGGAGAAGGCCGAGCACTGGCGGCGGGAGGCCGTCAGGCTCGCCCGGGAGCGGAACCGCACCGTCCTCAACCGCGCGGTCCGGCGGGTCCGGAGCCTGACCTTCCCCGGCCGCTGACCCAGCCGGGGAAGCTGGGTACTTCGCCCGCCGACCAGGCCGGAAAGCTGGATACCTTCGCCCGCTGACCAGGCAGGGGAAGGCGGGCCGGTGCTCAGGCCCGCCGGCGCAGGTGGTGCTCAGGCCCGCCGGCGCAGGTGGTAGGCGTAGGTGGCGGCGGCCAGGGCCAGCCCCCAGGGCAGCCACGCCAGGCCGGGCAGGAACGTGCCCCAGCGCTCGGCGGTGATGGTGATGTCTCCGGTGAGCATCGCCAGATACAGCCGCGCGCCCGCCTGGATCAGCATGACCGACGCGGCCAGCCCCGGCACGACCGCGAACCGGACCGGCACCCGCCTGCCGCGCAGGAACGGGATCCACCGGGGAAAGACCTCACCCCAGCGCCGCACCAGACCGATCGTGAGGACGGCGCCCGCGACGCACAGGCCGCCGAGCACCATCTCGGAGATCCACCCGCCATCGGCGTTCGTCACCGCGATGTCCTCCGCCGGTATCCCGAGCGGGATGCCCGCCGCCCACGAGATGCGCGAGATCGCGTACGGCAGGGCCAGCAGCGCGGCCGCGTAGGTCACCGGTCTGCCCCATCGGACCGGCTCCCGCATACCGCCGCCCTGGTGGACCCAGGCCGCCGCCGCCCAGAGGGCTCCGCCCGCGATGCAGAACACCATGAACAGCAGGGGCCCGTCCCACAGGCCGGTGTATCCCATGAACAGGTAGGCGAAGTTCTGGATCACCCTGATGTCGGGCACGGCGACGAGCAGCGCGCCGCTCATCGCCCACGCGAAGACGAGCGGCACCCTGGCCGGGGTGGCGCGGGCCATCCCCACCGCGACCACGGCGCCGAGCAGTCCGAGCACCGCCATGGCCGCGCCCACCGGCCCCGGCTCCGCCGCCGCGAACAGCGAGCCCACCTGTTCGGCTCGCGGATCGCCCGCGCCGAACGGGAAGCCGGCGCCCCCCGCCGCCCAGTAGGCGCCCGCCGCCGCGAACGCCACCGACCACACCGCCGACGCCGACGCCGCCCACCCTGTCCGGCCCCGTGTCCGGCCCCGTGTCCGGCCCCGTGCCGTGGCGGCCACGCTCACACTCTCTGTCATGGCCACCAGCCTGCTCCGTGCGGGCCCGGCGCCCCTCCCCTGCGCGGGGGAGGCCGCTCCCCTCAGGCGGGGAGCGAGCCAGCGCGGGCAGGCCGCCCTTCAGGCGGGGAGCGAGCCGGCGTGGGGAGGGCGCCCCTCAGGCGGGGAGCGGCCCGCCTGTGCGGGTCAGCGCGGCGGCCAGCCGGGCGGCCAGTTCCCGGGCGAAGACGTCCCGCTCCTGGCGGCGGATCAGGAACAGCCAGGCGAACACGGGACCGACCAGCAGGGCGTGGACCACGTCCAGCTCGGGCCGCTCCGCGAGCTCACCCCGCTGGACCGCGCGGTCCAGGACGGCCGTGACGCAGTCGCGCTGCCGTTCCATGAACGTCCGCTGGAACCTGGCCGTCAGGTCGGTGTCGGCGACGACGTCGGCCAGCAGCCCGGGAACCGTGACCAGGGCGACCGGGTTGCCCAGCGTGGCGAGGACGTCGTCGACGAGCGCGACCAGGTCGGTGACGAAGGAGCCCGTGTCGGGCGGGATCTCCAGGGCCATGGAGTGGACGGTGGCGGCGAAGACCATCTCCTGCTTGGTGGCGTAGCGGCGGTAGATGGCGGCCTTGCCGACTCCCGCCCGTACGGCGACCGCGTCGACGGTGAGGCGGGCGTAGCCGGTCTCGGCGAGCACGTCCCTGGTCGCGACCAGGACGGCCGCGTCGACCCTGCTGTCTCTCGGCCGTCCTGTCCGCGTTGCCTGCGCGGCCCGCGTGCCCTGCCGTTCCACTGGCGTTCCTTTCCCGGTCACCGCGGCCCCTGGTCCGCGCCCGCCCCTCCGGCCTGCCCGCGCCGCCGGTCGGCTGCGGGAGCCGCGCTCACCGGCGTTTCCCGGCCGCGACGAGCAGCATCACGGCGGGCACCCAGACGGCGATGAACGGCGACGGCTCGAGGGTGAGCGCTCCGATCGTGCCCCAGACGCCGAGCAACCATGCCACGACCGCCGGAGGAGTCGCGCCGCGCCGGCCGGCCCAGTCGATCAGCAGGCCCAGCGCGAACAGCGGCAGGGCGAAGGACCCGATCGTGAGCCAGAAGGCGCCCAGCGCGGGAGGGAGCTCGTCCAGGCCGTTGGCGGGGAACCACAGCCCGCCCGAGAACCAGGTGGGCAGGTACCGGATGTTCAAGGCGATGGTGACGGCCATGTGGAACACGCCGAGGAAGGCGATGATCCGGCCGGCGAGAACGACCGCGCGGTGCGGGGAGGTGACAGAGACATCCATGCTCGCTCCTAACGGAACCATGAGTTTCGGAACTCTTAGTTCCGTAGGATGTCATGACGGGTGCTCGGTGTCTTCCGCGGGTGACGGTCGGCGCGCCGCGTCGGGTGGCGACCCTCAACGCCGGCAGCGTGCCTGACGCCCGTGTGCCCCTCCGGGCATGGCGCCGGCCTGCCGTTCCTCTCGGGTACGGCAGGCCGGGTCGTCGCGGTTTCGGGTGTGTCGCTAGGGTGCCGGGTCGTCCCGGTGCGCCGCGCCGGGTCGCGACGCCTCAGCCATCGCCACGGTCCGACGCTTCGGCGGACTCGGCCGCCGATTCGTTCTGCCGCAGAGCCTCCTCGAGGAGGTCTCTGTCGATCCTTCGCTCGACTGCATCCACATAGGCGGAGAAACGGCTTGTTTCTCCACCCTCTTCACCAAAAGGCGGCGAGCACGACAAGGGGATCTCCTTCGGTGGGGAACCGAGAGCATGGCGCGTCTCTCGGCGGAAAAGGGATATCCGTGCACGACCGCGCCCCGGGCGACCTGGGTGCCTGCATCACCGACGGCATGACCATGGTCGTCACGTCTCTCGATGGGCGCTCTTCAAGAATCGCCCATCGAGCATCTCTTCGCCCGGCGAATCAGATCAGCGGTCCGCCATTTCGACGGGGCCGGTCACCGGCCCCGCACGAAATCCCGCACCAAATCCCGCAAGAAATCTCCATGCCTGCCAGGTCAGTCGTCGCCCTCGACCCGCATCACGCCGGCGATCGCCCGCACGATGTCGAGGTCGCGCAGCCCCTCCATCGTCGCCGACAGCGCCGCGTCCGTCGCCCGGTGCGTGACGATGACGAGCTGGGCGTCGTCGCCGTGGCCCTCCTGGCGGACCGTCTGGATGGACACGTCGTGCTTGGCGAACAGCGTCGCCACCTGCGCCAGGACGCCCGGCTTGTCGGCGACGTCCAGGGACACGTGGCAGCGGGTGACGGTCTCGCCCATCGGGTGGACGGCCAGCGACGCGTAGATCGACTCGCTGGGGCCCCTGGTGCCCGCGATCCGGTTGCGGGCCACCGCGACCAGGTCGCCGAGCACGGCGGACGCGGTCGGGGCGCCGCCCGCGCCCTTGCCGTAGAACATGAGCTGCCCGGCCGACTCGGCCTCGACGAAGACCGCGTTGTAGGCCTCGCGGACCCCGGCCAGCGGGTGCGACCTGGGGATCATCGCCGGGTGGACGCGGACCCCGATCGAGCGGCCGTCGTCGGAGCGGGAGCAGATGGCCAGCAGCTTGATGACGTAGCCCATGGCCTTGGCACTGGCCACGTCGGTCGCGGTGATCTCGGTGATGCCCTCGCGGTGCACGTCGGCGGCGGTGACGCGGCTGTGGAAGGCGAGACCCGCGAGGATGGCGGCCTTGGCCGCGGCGTCGAAGCCCTCGACGTCGGCGGTGGGGTCGGCCTCGGCGTACCCCAGGGCTTGGGCCTCTTCGAGCGCGTCGGTGAACGAGGCGCCGGTGGAGTCCATCTTGTCGAGGATGTAGTTGGTGGTGCCGTTGACGATGCCGAGCACCCGTTTGACGTGGTCGCCGGCCAGCGACTCGCGCAGCGGGCGCAGCAGCGGGATGGCGCCGGCGACGCTGGCCTCGTAGTAGAGGTCGCCGCCGCCCGCGTGGATGGTGGCGCCGTCCTCGGCGAGCAGGGCCTTGTTGGCGGTGACCACCGCCTTGCCGCTGGCCATGGCGGCGAGGATGAGCGAGCGGGCCGGTTCGATGCCGCCGATCACCTCGATGACGATGTCGACGTCGTCGCGGGTGACCAGGCCCTCCGCGTCGCTGGTCAGCAGGGCCGGGTCGAAGTGGACGTCGCGCTTGCGGCCGGGCTTCCTGACCGCGACGCCCGCCAGCTCCAGCGGGGCGCCGATGCGCGCGGCCAGGTCGTCGGCCTGCTCCTCCATGAGCCTGATGACCTGGGACCCGACGACGCCGCACCCCAGGAGCGCGACTTTCAGCGGTTTGCCACTCATAGCTGTCCCCTCAACAGGTCATCCTCGGTCTCGCCCTGCACGATGACGCGCGCCTGGCCGCCGGAGACGGCCACGACGGCGGGCTTGGGCAGGTAGTTGTAGTTGCTGGCCAGCGACCTGCAGTAGGCGCCGGTCGCGGCCACGGCGATCAGGTCGCCGGGCGCGAGGTCGGCGGGCAGGTAGTGGTCGCGGACCACGATGTCGCCGCTCTCGCAGTGCTTGCCGACCACGCGCGACAGCATGGGGGCCGCGGCGGAGGCGCGGGAGGCGAGGACGGTGGTGTACTCGGCGCCGTAGAGGGCGGTGCGGGCGTTGTCGCTCATGCCGCCGTCGACGCTGACGTAGGTGCGCAGGCCCTCGACGTCCTTGACCGTGCCGACCTCGTAGAGGGTGACGCCGCCGGGGCCGACGATGGCCCGGCCCGGCTCGACCGTCAGGCGCGGCACGGGCAGCCCGGCGCCTGTGCAGACCTTGGCGACGATCTCGCGCAGGGCGTCGGCGATCACCTTGATGTCGGGGGCTTCGTCCTCGTCGACGTAGGCGATGCCGTAGCCGCCGCCGAGGTCGAGCTCGGGCAGCACGACGCCGTGCTCGTCCTTGATCTGCACCAGCAGGCCGGCCAGCCGGCTGGCGGCCACCTCGAAGCCGGCGGTGTCGACGATCTGCGATCCGATGTGGGAGTGCAGGCCGACGAGTTCGAGCTGCGGCAGGGCCAGGATGCGCCGGACGGCCTCGGCCGCGGCGCCCGAGCTGAGCGACAGGCCGAACTTCTGGTCGTCGTGCGCGGTGGCGATGAACTCGTGGGTGTGCGCCTCGACGCCGGTGGTCACGCGGACCATCACCCGGGGCCGCACGCCCCTCTCCTCGGCGAGGTAGCCCAGGCGGGCGATCTCCTCGAAGGAGTCGACGACGATGTGGCCGACGCCGACCTCGAGAGCGCGCGACAGCTCGGCGACCGACTTGTTGTTGCCGTGGAGCGTGATGCGCGAGGGCGGGAAGCCGACGCAGAGCGCCACGGCCAGCTCGCCGCCGCTGGCCACGTCGAGGCCCAGGTCCTCGTCCATCAGCCAGCGCACGATCTCCTTGCACAGGAACGCCTTGCCGGCGTAGTGGACGTCGGAGCCGGCGAAGGCGGTGGCGTACTCGCGCATCCGGGAGCGGACGTCGTCCTCGTCGATGACGTAGAGCGGCGTGCCGTACCGCTGGGCGAGGTCGCGCACGTCGACGCCGCCGATCGTGAGCGCGCCATCCGTTCGCGTCGACGTTCGCGGCCAGATCGAGGGGTTGATCCGGTTGAGGTCGGCGGGCGCCAGCGGCGGGCGCTCGTGGGGCAGCATCTCAGCGTGCCTGTCCCCGGCTGGATGGGCGAATCGACTCACCCGATCGAGGCTATCGGACGTGGTGCAGCTGATGGGACGCCCGACCACGGATCGAGACGAGATCGCGGGATGGAGAGGAAACTTTTGCCCTAAATCGTGTAATGACCGGATATTTTCAGATTCGCTCTGGTCCGGGGAGCACGGTCCAGACGGCCGCCGCCAGCCGGACGCGCGCCGTGTGCACGGGCTCCGGCCTTCCGTCCCCCCGTGGTACGGCGGGCGCGTGCTCGTGGGCGTCGTGGTAGGCGAGGGCGAGCCGGGGAAGGTAGGACTGCCATCCTGGATCGCGGCTCGCCTCGCGCCCGGGGATCTCGGCCAGCAGCCTGAGCACCGCCCGGTCACGCGGATCGGTCAGCGCCCGCGGGTCGCGGCCGGTGCCGGGCACGCCCAGGTCGGCGGCCCACCTGATGACCGCCGCGGCCCGCGCGTGGGCGTATCGCACGACGAAGCCCGGGTTGTCCCAGGTGCGCGGGAGGTCGGGCCACGCGTCCTCGACCGGGATCCGCGCGAAGGGCTCGTCGAGCACCTCCCCCGGGTCGTCGACGGTGATGCGCAGGAACCCCCTGCCGGAGACCGTCACCGCCCGCACGCCGGGAAGGGCGCTGACGTCGGCGGCCAGCCGCTCGGCCGGGATGCCGCGGCGCAGCGCGGCGGTGGAGAGGTAGACGCCCTCCTCCGCCCAGCTCCCCTCGGGAGCCGGGGCGGCGCCGAGCACCTCGGCCAGCCGTCTCGGTCTCACGAGCCGAGCGTAGACCCCCGCCCGCGGCCGGGGAGCGGCGGGCGCCCCGGCGCGGCGGGGTGCGGTCAGATGAGGGCGTGGGGTTCGGCGGAGCCGTACTCGACCAGGTGGGCGGCGCCGAGCAGCCACCGGTCCTCGTCGCGCACCCGCACGTAGCCGAACCTGTCGGCGGAGAACACCTTGACCCCGTCCGTACGGCACTGCCGCATGAGCACCTCATCCCACCCCTCGGTGAGGTCGGCGAACCCGACCGCCCGCAACGCGTGCCGCCTGGCCAGCAGCGTCGCCCCTGCGACCTCGGGGGTGTAGGTGTACTCCGCCTCCGGCTGCTTCAGCAGCGTGGCGTGCGCGGTGCGCAGGTGGGCGTAGAAGCAGGCCTTGCCCACGATGTCGGCGGTGGTGAACAGGAAGGCGCGGCTGAGGTCGTCCAGGTAGTGCGAGCCGTAGACGTCGCGCGGGTCCATGATCGCGACCAGGTCGGCCTCGCACAGGTCGAGCCCTCTGTTCAGCAGGGCTCCCGTGCTGGAGACGGGGTCGGGCTCGCGGTAGACGACCTCGCGGGGCGCCAGCACCTCCCGCGCCCGCTCCTCCCCGCCGGCGGGCCCGAAGACGATCACCTGGGTGACGCCCGACTGCTTGGCGACCTGGGCGAGGCCGTGCTCCAGCAGCGCCGGGTCGAGGACCGGGAGGATGACCGAGACGTTGAGCGTCGCGCGGGCGCTCGGCAGCCCGATGGCCTCCAGCAGCTCGTCGACGCGCTCGCTCATGGTGCCCATGGCGTAGGCCCTGCGCAGCGCCGCGTGCGCGCGCCTGGAGTCGCCCTCCGGGCCGATGGAGGTGCCGCAGGCGGCCAGCTCCGCCAGCCGCCACTGCGGCGTGCCGGGCGGGCAGTCGACGGCGATGGGCCAGCGGTAGGAGGTGAGCACGTCAGGGTAGCCGAGATGGTCGGGCAGCAGCTGGTCGAGGGTGAGCACCCGGCCGTAGCGCCCGCCGGACAGCGGCAGCGGGTTGTGGACGCGCGGCTGGACCGAGAACGGCAGGCGGGGCCAGCCGGCGGCCAGGTCGGTCGTGAAGCGGTGGTCGAACAGCTCGGCGGCGGCGGCGTAGTCGGCGACGGTGCCCTGCGTGTGCCAGAAGACGGTGCGGATGCCGCGCTCGGCGCACCAGGCCAGCAGCTCGCGCAGCCCTTCACCCGGCTCGCCGGTGACCTCCTCGGCCCACGGCCCCTCCGTGACCGACTCGACGACCAGCAGGTGCGGCACCTCGGCCGCCAGGACGCGGGCGAAGTCGCGGGGCGTGAAGCCCGTGGTCTGCCGCCACTCGTAGCGCAGCAGCGCCTCGGCGTGCGGGTCGGCGATCACGGCGGCGGTCAGGTGCGGGCGCGTGTTGGGGCCCGTCGGGATCCGGAACGGCTTGAGCCGCACCGAGGTGCCCTCGACCGTCCTGGTGGTGCTGGTGGCCTGGAAGGCCGCTCCGGGACGCTCGTCCTTCGGCGCGCTGACGGCCAGAGGCTTGCGCTTGGGCGCCACGGGACGCTTGACCGGCTTGGTCGCGCCCTTCAGCCCCTTGGCGAGGCGGACCGGGTTGCGCTTGCCCGTCTTGATCGCGTCACCGATGCGGTTCCACCGGGCGACCTTGATGGAGGACAGCTTCCACTGGGCGACCTCGGCCTGGTAGCGCTGCTCGGCCAGCTCCTTGCGCAGCTTCTCGGCCGCGGCGCGCTCGCGCTCCAGCTCGCTCTCGGCCTCGGCGAGGCGCTCGCCCATCGTCTTGAGCTCCTCGGTGGCCCGCTCGGCCGCGGCGAGCCTGGCCTGGGCGGCGTCCAGCAGCCTGGCCAGCTCCGCCGCGCGCTCCGCCTCGGCGATGGCGTCACGCAGCGCGCGTCGCGTGCTCTCCAGCTCAGTAGTCACAGGCCCTCCGTCTCTCGGCCCGGCAAAGGATACTCTTTCGCTTGGAATCGGCGTTGAGGAGTGAGATCGCGTGCAGTGGCCGGCGTTCAATGTGAGGCCGTACGTGTGCGGCGCCCTCGGCCGGCTCGATGCGGGCCTGCTCGACAAGCTCGCGGGGTCGGGGCCCAAGGTCAGGCCCGCCCTCCAGACGGCCGAGGCGGCGCTCTACAGCTCCCAGCCGCTGCCGCCCTACCACCGCGCCGACGGCACGTTCGCGTTCGCGTGGGGCGAGCGCAGGCCCGCGGCGCCCGCCGACTGGATCACGGTCGCCGAGACCTACGAGACGCCCGGCCTGATCGGCGACGGCGCCCGCACGGTGCTGCACGCGGGGGCGCTCGGCCTGGTCGACGTCTACTACGTGCGCGTGGGCGAGGCGGTCTACTTCTCCTCGCTGCTGAAGCCGCTGCTGGAGCTGGTGCCCGTCGACATCGACTGGGCGGCGTGGGCGTCGATCATCCAGGTGACGTTCCCGCTCGGCGACGCCACGCCGTACCGGGGGATCAGCCGCCTGCCGGGCTCCAGCGCGCTGGTCCACGCCCACGGCAGGATCTCGACCGAGCGGCGGCTGCCGCGCTGGCTGCGGCAGGAGCCGTACGAGGCCTGGCGCGGCGCCGGTGAGCTGCTGGAGATCCTGCACGGGGTCTACGACGACTACGAGGGGCGCCCGCTGCTGGTGCCGGTCAGCGGCGGCTACGACTCGCGGCTGCTGTGCTCGGTCGCGGTGGCGCGCGGCGCCGACGTGGAGTCGTGGACGACCAGCCCCGACGACGGCACCGACACCGACATCGCCTTCGCCCGCGCCATCACCCGCGAGCTGGGGGTACGGCACCGCGTCATCACCCAGGAGGCCGCCGCCTACCCGCGCGACGCGCTCGAGGTGGCGCGGCGGCTGGAGTTCATGACCCCGCACCACGCCTGGTACGCGCCCTTCGCCAAGCAGGTGCACGGCGCGGGCCGCGTGCTCGTCGACGGCCTGGCCGGCGGCCCGCTGCTGAAGAACTTCATGGTCAGCGGCGCGGCGCTGGAGGCCAGGACGCAGGCCGAGCGCTCGGCGGCCGTGCTCGGCTCGCTGTCGCTCGGCGCGCCCTCGGTGCCTTTCCTGTCGCCCGCGGCCGAGGCGTGGATCGGCGACGTCGTGCGTGAGCAGTTCGCCGCCGCCACCTCGATGCTCCACGGGCACCGGGCCGAGCTGCCGCTGTCGGTGCTGCACACCCGTACCGTGCGCGGCATCGCCCGCTCGGCGGTCAACCTGGTCGGCCCCGAGGCCGGCTTCGCGGCGCCGTTCATCCACCCCGACTTCTTCGACGCCGCGCTGTCGGTCGGGGTGGCCCGCAAGGACAAGGGCCGCTTCTACCGGGAGCTGCTGCACGCGGCCAACCCGAGGGTGGCCGCGCTGCCGTCGACGAACGTGGTCAAGCAGCCGCTCCAGCGGGTGCCGCTGCGCTCGACCGCGGCCCCGGCCCGCGACTACTCCCACCGGATGCTGGTGAAGGTGACCGAAAAGGTGCCGAGCCTGTTTTCGGACACGCTGCACGAGGTGATCGCCTCGGGGCCGGACGCGCTGACCCGGTTCACCGGGTGGAACGACCGGTTCTGGGTGCGTGGCCTGGTGCTGTTCGGCGCCTGGCTGACGGACTACGAGAGCGACCTCGCCGAGCTGACGCCACCCTTCTGACCTGCGGGCATCCACCGGGAGAACGCAGGGTTACAGAGCGGTTACATACGGATCTCGTGGGTATTACGACCGCTACAAAGAAGCGGGTTCCGGAGGGCCATGGGGCTGGTAGTGTTCGGCCCGAGAGCGTCGCAAGAACCGGGGCATCAGATCACAAATCTGGTCTCGGCCGGGCATGGAGATCGCAGGGATGACGACTCCATGCGACGCGGTCACCACACAACACGCCGGGGAAACCGGTGACTTCGTCCTGCCCACATCTCCTTCTGTGAGCGTCATATGAACAACCCATCGGTCTCCGAGGCCTTCGTCTCGGCCGATCCACGCTGGTACAAGCGGGCGGTGTTCTACGAGGTGCTCGTCCGGGGGTTCAAGGACTCCAACGGCGACGGGACCGGAGACCTGCGCGGTCTCATCGAGAAACTCGACTACCTCCAGTGGCTCGGCGTCGACTGCCTGTGGCTGTTGCCGCTGTACGAGTCGCCGCTGCGCGATGGCGGCTACGACATCTCCGACTACGGGAAGATCCTCCCGGACTTCGGTGATCTCGGAGACTTCGTCCAGCTCATCGAGTCGGCGCACGCGCGCGGGATCCGCATCATCACCGACCTGGTGATGAACCACACCAGCGACCAGCACCCCTGGTTCCAGGCCTCGCGCCACGACCCCGAGGGGCCCTACGGCGACTTCTACGTATGGGCGGACGAGCCGACCGGTTACCCCGACGCGCCGATCATCTTCATCGGCGCGGAGGAGTCCAACTGGACCTACGACCCGGTGCGCAAGCAGTACTACTGGCACCGCTTCTTCCACCACCAGCCCGACCTCAACTACGACAACCCGGCCGTCCAGGAGGCGATGCTGGAGGTCCTGCGGTTCTGGCTGGACCTGGGCATCGACGGGTTCCGGCTGGACGCCGTGCCGTACCTGTTCGAGAGGGAGGGCACCAGCTGCAGCGGGCTGCCCGAGACCCACGCGTACCTGAGGAAGGTGCGCGCGGAGGTGGACCGCCTCTACCCCGACAGGGTGCTGCTGGCCGAGGCGAACGGCTGGCCCGAGGACGTGGTCGAGTACTTCGGCGACCCGACGACGGGCGGCGACGAGTGCCACATGGCCTTCCACTTCCCGCTGATGCCGCGCATCTACATGGCGGTGAAGAAGGAGACGCGCGAGCCGATCTCGGAGATCATGTCGCGCACCCCCAAGCTTCCCGACAACGCCCAGTGGGGCATCTTCCTCCGCAACCACGACGAGCTGACGCTCGAGACGGTGACCGAGGAAGAGCGCGACTACATGCACGCCGAGTACGCCAAGGACCCGCGCATGCGGGCCTACCTGGGCATCAGGCGGCGTCTGGCCCCGCTGCTCGACAACAACCGCGACCTGATCGAGCTGTTCACGGCGCTGCTGCTGAGCCTGCCCGGCTCGCCGGTGATGTACTACGGCGACGAGATCGGCATGGGCGACAACATCTGGCTGGAGGACCGCGACTCGGTCCGCACGCCGATGCAGTGGAGCCCTGACCGCAACGCGGGCTTCTCGACGGCCGACCCCGGTCGGCTCTACCTGCCCGCCGTCATGGACCCGATCTTCGGCTTCCAGGCGGTCAACGTGGAGGCGCAGCAGAAGACCGAGGCCTCGCTGCTGCACTTCACCAGGAAGATGCTGCACATCCGCCGCCAGCACCCGGTCTTCGGCACCGGCGCCTACACCGAGATGTGGTCGTCGAACCCGGCCGTCCTCACGTTCGTGCGTGAGGAGGGCGACGACCTGATGCTGTGCGTGAACAACCTGTCGAAGTTCCCGCAGCCCGTCGAGCTCGACCTGCGGCGCTTCGAGGGCATGGTGCCCGTCGAGGCCAGGGGCGGCGTCCGCTTCCCCAGGATCGGCGAGTCGCCGTACATGCTGACCCTGCCGGGGCACGGCTTCTACTGGTTCGCGCTCAAGGCCGGCTGAGCGCGCCCCTCCGGGGCGCGCTCTCGCGGGTGCCTGTCAACGGCGACAGGCACCCCTGCGGCTACCTGGCGGTGATCGGCACCTGCGCGCGGGCGGCCCTGCGGGCGGGGATGAGGGCGACGGCCAGCGCCGCCCCGACGGCCACCAGCACCGCCACGGCCAGCATGAGGGGCGAGGGCGGACGGGCGATGCCCGCCCCGACGCCGCTGGTGTGGCCCTGCAGGTCGATCAGGCCCTGCACGACGAACGAGCCCGCCGCGGTGCCGGCGACGACGCCGAGCACCACCAGCACCCCCGTGCCCATGACCAGTGTGGCCATGACCTGGCGCGGGGTGAGCCCCATCGCCTTCAGCACCGCGAGGTCGTAGGCGTGGTCGCGCAGCCCGAGCGCGCTGGCCGTCAACAGGTTGGCCAGGCCGATCAGCGCGAGCACGGCGACGAGCGCGACGATGACGACGCGGATGACCGCCAGGCGTTCGGCGGGGTTGACCACGCGCTGGATCTCCAGCCCCTCGCCCGAGGCCGCCAGGAGCCGGTCGCGCACCTCGGCGGGGTCGGCGCCCGGTTTCAGCGCCAGGCCCCAGAACTCCGGCGGCACCACGTCCTTGGCCGCGAGGCTGTCCACGCCGAGCGAGAGCACCTGGCCGTCGAGGTCGGGCTCCACGGTCCTGCCGACGATCCGCACGATCAGCGGGGTGCCGCCGACCGACAGCCACACCCGGTCGCCGATCTTCACCCGCAGCAGGTCGAGCAGGCCCTGTCCGGCGACCGCCTCACCCCTGTCGGCGTACATGCGCCCCTCGACCACCGGGAAGGGGTACGGCGAGGCCGAACCGCCGATCGCGCGCACCCTGATCGAGCGGGCCTCGCCGGGCACCAGCGCGTCGACCTCGGCCCCCGGATAGACCTGCAGGACGGCCGGATCCCGCTCGGACAGGGCCTTGGCCTGCTCGGGAGTCAGCTTGTCCGGGCGCACCAGGAGCCGGGCGTGCTGGCCGACCTGCTCGGGGTGGGCGAGGAAGCCGTCGAGCGTGGCCCAGACGCCGAGCCCGATGGTGATCATCATCATCGGCACGGCCAGGCCGAACGCCGTCAGGAAGGCGGGCACCCGCCTGGAGAAGGCGTCGCGGGCGCCCAGCACGAGCGCGGGCGGCAGCCGTACCAGGAGGGCCAGCCTGGCCAGGCGCGACAGGCGGCCACGGGGCGGCGCCGCGGGCGCGGCGGGAAGGGGCGGTGTACGGCTGCCGCGCCAGGCGGGCACGCCGACGGCCACCAGCACGACCAGCGCGGTGCCCGCGGTGATGGCCAGCAGCGGCACGAGCGCGACGGAGGTCGTGTCGAGCACCAGCCAGGTCACCAGCCAGCCGGGCGGCACGCCCAGCGCGATGCCGAGCAGGCCGAGCGCGCCGTGCTCGACCAGCAGCAGACCCGCCACCTGGCCCCTGGTGAAGCCCATGGACTTCAGCGTCGCCAGGTCGCGCAGCTGCGACAGCACGCGCCCGCCGGCCGCGTTGGCCAGCGCCAGCACGGCGGCCACCAGGCCGACGATGCCGAACAGCGCCAGCAGCGTGCCGAGCAGCCGGTTGTCCAGCTCCATGGCGGCGCGCACCTCGCGCCAGGTGTAGACGCGCTGGACCTCCTCGTCCAGCATCACCACGACGCGCTGGGAGACGAACTGGGTGGCCTCGGGGTCCTCGAGGCGCAGGCCCGTCACCCACTCGCTGCGGCCGAGCTCAGGCTCGACCCGGTCGAGCTTCTCCGGCAGGACCCAGATCAGGCCGGGCGTCCACTCGGGATAGAACCCCTGGTCGGCCGAGTCGGCGATGCCCCGCACGTACAGCACGTGGCGGGCGCCGCTGAGCGCGGTCACGGTGACCGCGCTGCCCAGGCGCAGCCCGAGCGCCCTGGCGAAGGAACGCTCGACGACCACGCTGTCGGGCTGGGCGCGGTCGAGCCAGGCGCCCTCGGCGACCACGGGCCTGGCCACCTCGGGGGCGGCGACCGGCATGGCGCGCAGCGCGGCCGGGGCCTTCCTGCGCTCCTGGAGCACGGTCACGGGCGCCGAGCGGTACGGCCCGGTCGCCTGCTCCACCCCGTCGATCTGCCTGAGCGCGACGACCTGCGGCCGGTCCTTGGTGTGGATCCACAGGTGGGCGCCGTTGGTCTCGGCGAACAGGCCGCGCCACGGGTTGGTGCCGTCCTCGAGCAGCGTGGCCGCGGTGATCAGCGCGGCCACGATCCCGGCGATCGTCAGCACGGTGAGGAGGGCCTGTCCGCGCCTGGCGCGCAGGTCGGCCCTGATCCATCGGAGGCCGGCTCTCATCGCAGGTCGATGACCTCTCCGGCGCCGCCTCTGCCGGGCCGCCTGCGGACGATCTTGCCGTCGTCGACGATCTGGCCGTCGAGCAGCGAGACGACCCTGTCGGCCAGGCTGGCCACCCTGGCGTCGTGGGTGACCAGGACGATCGTCTGCCCTTCGCGGTGCACCTCGTTGAGCAGGCGCAGCACGTCGCGGGTGTTGCGGCTGTCGAGGTTGCCGGTGGGCTCGTCGGCCAGCAGCAGGCTGGGTTTGTTGGACAGGGCGCGGGCCAGCGCCACCCGCTGCTGCTCGCCACCCGACAGCTGGGCAGGGGCGGCCTCGACCCGCTCGGTGAGGCCGAGCGCGTCGAGGAGGTACTCCCTGCGCTCGCGCGCCTCCTTCGGCGAGGCCCCCGCCAGGAGGGCGGGCAGCTCGACGTTGTCGGCGACGGTCATGCTGGCGACCAGGTTGAAGAACTGGAAGACGAAGCCGATCTTCTCGCGCCGCAGCAGCGCCCAGGCGCTCTCCGAGAGGGTGTCGGCGCGCTTGCCGTCCAGCCAGATCTCGCCGCTGGTGCGGGAGTCGAGCCCGCCGAGCATGTGCACGAGCGTCGACTTGCCGGAGCCCGAAGGACCCATGATGGCGACGAACTCACCCTCGTCGACCTGCAGGTCCACCCCTCGTACGGCGGGCACGGGCACGTGGTTGTTCTGGTAGATCTTCACCAGGTTGACGGTCTTGAGCACGGTCACGTCAGGTCCTCCTGGCAGCGTTCGAGCCAGTCGAGGTCGGCCTGCAGGTGCAGCATGGCGCCCTCGATCAGCAGGAGCGCGACCTGATTCCCCGGATCGGTCCGCTCGGCGAGTTCGTTGAGATCGCGCATCAGCGCAAGGTAGTGGCGGCGCTGGCGGTTGATCAACGCCATCCGGTCGGCGATGCCGGTCAGGGGCGCGAGCACGAGCTTCATGAAGAACTCGTCGCGCACCCTCGGGCCCTCCGTCGGCTCGTCCACCCAGTCGGTGAGCACGTCGCGGCCCTTGGCGGTCAGGTAGTAGACCTTCTTGTTCGGCCGGTTGGACTGCTCCACGTCAACGGCTCTGACCAGGCCGTCCTTCTCCAGGCGGCCGAGCGTCACGTATATCTGGCCGATGTTGGGTGAGGGGTAGGCCGTGCCGAACGTCTGCTCCAGAGCCTGCTTGAGCTCGTACCCGTGGGCGGGTTCCTTCGCGAGGAGCGCCAGCAGGTGCAACCGCACGCCCCACCTCCTCGTTACGCGCTCGTTACGGACATATCCGTTGACGTTCAGATTAGCGCTGTGCATAACATGAATGCATCTACCTAACACGAATGTAATCCGGTCGGAATGTGGAGGTCATACGTGTTCCGCCCCATGTCCGTGATGCTGATCGCGCTCCTGGTGGCCGGATGCGCGTCGGTAACGGAAGAGGGCGGGGAGGACCCCAACGGTCCGATCACCTTCGCCACCGGGCGCGACACCACCGGCTACCTGCAGCCCCTGCTGGACCGCTGGAACAAGGCGCACCCGGCACAGAAGGTGACGCTGCTCGAACTGCCGGAAGCGGCCGACGAGCAGCGCGCGCAGCTGGTCGCCAACCTGCAGGCCAGGAGCGACCGCTACGACGTGCTCGGACTCGATGTGGTGTGGACGGCGGAGTTCGCCGACAACGGCTGGATCATCCCCCTGGAGCGCGGGCAGTTCCCGCTCGACAGGTTCCTGCCGCCCGTCGTGGACACCGCGGTCTACCGGGGCAAGCTCTGGGCGGTGCCGTACACGAGCAACGCAGGGCTGCTCTACTACCGCAAGGACCTGGTCAAGAAGCCGCCCACGACCTGGGCCGCGCTTCGCGCCCAGGCCCTTGCGATCACCAAGAAACACGACATCGGCGGCTACGCGGGACAGCTGGCCGCCTATGAGGGACTGACGGTCAACTTCGCCGAGGCGGTCCAGTCGGCGGGCGGGACGCTGCCCGACCTGGACCAGGCCAAGGCGAAGCAGGCGCTCGACTTCTTCACCCAGGGCCTGCGCGAGGGATGGATACCTCCGCAGGCGCTGAACTACAAGGAGGAGGAGTCCAGGCTGGCCTTCCAGAACGGCCAGCTGGTCTTCGCCCGCAACTGGCCCCACGCGTACGGGCCCGCCACCCAGTCCAAGGTGGCCGGCAAGTTCGCGGTGACCAGGCTCCCCGGACCCGACGGACCGGGATCGAGCTCGCTGGGCGGCGCCAACCTGGCCATCAGCGCCTACTCCAAGCGGCAGAACACCGCGCAGGAGTTCATCAAGTACTTCACCAGTCTGGAGAACGAGCGGCGCGTCCTGACCGAGGGTTCCTTCCCTCCGGTGTGGGCCGAGCTCTATGACGATCCTTCGCTGATCAAGCGCTTCCCCTATCTGCCTGTGCTGAAGGAGAGCATCCTCGCGGCCAAGCCGCGACCGGTCAGCGCGAACTACGACCAGCTGAGCCTGGTGATCGCCAGCGCGGTCTCCAAGGCGCTCAGCCCGCCGTACGACCAATCAACCGATGACGTGGCGGCCTCCATGAAGGCAGAGCTAGCCGAGATCATCGCAACCCAGTGATTCGAGGTCAGGCATCATGCGCAAAGCAGTTGTTCTGGCGGGGCTCGCGGTAGCCATCGCCGCCTGCGGCAACGCCCCAACGACCACCCCCCAGCAGACCGGCGCGGCCAGCTCCGCCCCGGCCGCCGGTGCCAAGCCCCTCGAGGGGGTGACCATCGAGGTCGCCGCCAAGTGGACGGGCGAGGAGCAGACGAACTTCGAGACCGTGCTGAAGGCCTTCCAGGACAAGACCGGAGCCAAGGTCACCTACGCCTCCACCGGTGAGGACACCGGCGCCTACCTCGGCCCCCGCATCCAGGGCGGCAGCCCGCCGGACATCGCGATCCTCCCGCAGCCCGGCCTGGTGAAGCAGTACGCCGACCAGAAGGCGCTCAAGCCCCTCAGCGCCGAGGTCCAGAAGCAGATCGACGACAACTACACCCCGTACTGGAAGGAGCTCGGCTCCGCCGACGGCCAGGTGTACGGCGTGCTCGTCAAGGCCGCGCACAAGTCGATCGTCTGGTACCGCGACGCCGCGTTCACCGACGCCGGCGTGCAGGCTCCGACCACCTGGGATGAGCTGATGAAGACCGCCCAGGCCATCGCCGACTCCGGCACCCCGCCGTTCTCGCTGTGCGGTGCCTCCGGCTGGACCCTCACCGACCTGTTCGAGAACGTCTACCTGTCGAGCGCGGGCCCGGAGAAGTACGACCAGCTCGCCAAGCACGAGATCCCGTGGACCGACGCCTCCGTCGTGACCGCGCTGGAGAAGATGGCGCAGATCTTCGGCAAGAAGGAGTACATGGTCGGCGGCAACAGCGGCGCCCTCCAGACCGACTTCCCGACCTGCGTGACCCAGGTGTACGGCCAGGACAAGGGCGCGATGGTCATCGAGGCCGACTTCGTGGCCGCCTCCGCCACCCAGTCCGGCGCCAAGATCGGCGAGACGGCCAAGGTGTTCCCCTTCCCGAAGGTCGGCGACACCGCGCCGGTCGTGCTCGGCGGTGACATCGCGGTCGCGCTGAAGGACTCCCCCGGCGCCATGGCGCTGCTGGAGTTCCTGGCCTCCAAGGAGGGCGGCGAGGTGTGGGCCAAGCTGCCCGGCTACCTGTCGCCGAACCGCAACGTCTCCCCCGACAACTACCCGAGCGACATGACCAAGCAGCTGGCGCAGACGATCATCTCCGCCGGTGAGAGCGTCCGGTACGACATGTCCGACCTCGCGCCGAGCGCCTTCGGCGGCACCGACGGCAAGGGCGAGTGGAAGGTCCTTCAGGACTTCCTGCGCAACCCCGCGGACGCCAAGGCCGCCGCCAAGGCCCTTGAGACCGAGGCCGCCAAGGCCTGGAAGTAAAGGGGCGAGGCCGTGACCGACCGGTTGAACGGCCCGACCGGCCCGCGCGACACCACGTCGCGCGGGTCCACCCCCGGGCCAGAACCCACCCCCCAGACGGAGTCGGGCACCTCCCCCACCGAGAACCCCGATCCCGCCGGCGCGACCGCACGCGCCACCACCGCCACCGAGACGAGCAGCCGCCCTGCCGCCGCCAAGCCCGGCCGCGGCAAGCTGGGCCCCTCGGCCATCGTGGCCTGGTTCTTCGTCCTTCCCGCGATGCTCCTGCTGGGCATCTGGGTCATCTACCCGATCGTCTACTCGATCTTCCGCAGCCTCTACGACGCCACCGGCACCCAGTTCGTCGGGCTGCAGAACTTCGGCACGATCTTCACCGACTCCGGCACGCTCACCACGATCAGGAACAACCTGATCTGGGTGGTGGTGGGCCCGATCGTGGTCACCACCCTGGGCCTGATCTTCGCCGTCCTCACCGAGCGCATCAAGTGGGCCACCGCCTTCAAGCTCATCGTGTTCATGCCGATGGCCGTCTCGCTGATGGCCGCCGGCGTCATCTTCCGCCTGGTCTACGAGGAGGACCCGGACCGCGGCGTGGCCAACGCGCTCATGTCGACGGTCTCGAGCGTGTTCTCCAGCGGGGGCGGCCTGGAGGGAGCGCGACCGAGGGAGAACGACGCCTCGCCCGTGGCCGAGCAGGACGGCGCCGTCGTCACCAAGCAGCCCGCCCAGGCGGGCCAGCCGGTGCTGATCCCGCTGGTCGGGCTCAAGCCGGAGGCGGTGCCCGCCGACGCCAAGCCCGCCGCGGCGGCCTCAGGACAGGGGCTGAGCGGCACCGTCTGGCTGGACTTCACGCCCGGCGGCGGCGGCAAGGCCGGCCAGGTCGACGGCAGCGAGAAGGGCCTGCCAGGGGTGACCGTGGAGGCGGTCAGCGGCGACTCCGTCGCGGCCACCGCCACCACCGGACCCGACGGCACCTTCACCTTCGCGGGCCTGGCACCCGGCTCCTACACCGTACGGCTGCCGCAGTCGAACTTCGAGGCGCCGTTCAACGGCCTGACCTGGCTCGGCCCGACCCTGATCACGCCCGCCATCATCGGCGCGTTCGTCTGGGTGTGGGCGGGCTTCGCGATGGTGCTGATCGCCGCGGGCCTGGCGGGCATCCCGCGTGACGCGCTGGAGGCGGCCCGCATCGACGGTGCGACCGAGTGGCAGGTCTTCAGGAAGATCACCGTGCCGCTGCTGTCGCCCGTGCTTCTCGTCGTGTTCGTCACGATGATCATCAATACGTTGAAGGTCTTCGACCTGGTCTTCATCATCGCGCCGGGATCGGTGCAGCCGAACGCGAACGTGATCGCGCTGGAGATGTGGCGAGTCTCCTTCGGCGGCGGCAACAACCAGGGGCTGGGCAGCGCACTCGCGATCTTCCTGCTCATCCTGGTCCTGCCGTTCATGATCATGAACATCCGCCGGTTCAGGAGGGAGCAGTGATGGCTCACGTTCACGCGGGAGCCGTACGGCGAGGCCCCATCGGCAGGCTCGTCGACCGCCTCGGCAGCGGCGCGGTCCAGGTCGTGATGATCCTCATCGGGCTGTTCTGGCTGATCCCGACCCTCGGCCTGCTGGTGGTGTCGCTGCGCGACGAGACGGTGAACAACTCCGAGGGCTGGTGGACGATCTTCACCAAGCCGGCGGAGCTGACGATCAGCAGCTACACCAACCTGCTGGCCAGCGGCTTCACCGCCTCCTTCTGGAACACGGTGCTGATCACCGTGCCGACCACGGTGCTGGTGATCGGCATCGCGGCGATGGCGGCCTACGCCTTCGCCTGGATCGAGTTCCCCGGCCGCGACACGCTCTTCCTGGTCGTCGTCGGCCTGCTGATCGTGCCCATCCAGATCGCGCTGATCCCGATCGCCACCCTCTACGGCCAGGTCGGCATCTTCGGCACGATCCCCGGCGTGGTGCTGTTCCACGTCGCGTTCGGACTGCCGTTCGCGATCTTCCTGCTCCGCAACTTCTTCGTCGGCATCCCCTCCTCGCTTCTGGAGGCGGCCAGGATGGACGGCGCGTCGGAGTGGAAGATCTTCTCGACCGTGGTGTTCCCTCTGGGCAAGCCCGCGATCGCCTCGCTGGGGATCTTCCAGTTCCTGTGGGTGTGGAACGACCTGCTCATCGCCCTGGTCTTCGCGGACACCGCGTCCCAGCCGATGACCAAGGCGCTGCAGTCGCAGATGCGACAGTTCGGCACCAACGTCGACATCATCGCGCCGGGCGCGTTCCTGTCGCTGATCATCCCGCTGGTGCTGTTCTTCGCCTTCCAGCGGTACTTCGTGCAGGGCATGATGGCCGGCTCGGTGAAGTGAGCCACCTGCACTGATTCGCGGGCGCCCGCCTGGCTCGGGGCGGCGGGCGCCCGTGGATCACTCGGCCGGCGCCGCTCGCCACCCGCGGGCGGCCTCCGGCCCCGCGCGCTCCTGGCAGCGCTCGGCCCGCGTGCTCCGGGAGGGCGGCGCGCGCTGCGGGCGGGCGCTGCCGGGGTTGGCGACGCGCTCCCGGAACGGGGGCGCTTTCTGGCATCCGCCCGGAATGAGGCCCTGGCCTCCGCCCGAAATGGGCCCTGGTTTCCGCCTGGAACAGAGGCGCGCCGCTCCCAGCGGGCGGCGGGCGGTGGGCATGCGCTCCGAGCGGACGGTGGGCATGCGCTCCGAGCGGGCGGTGGGTGTGCGCGAGAATCGCTCTATGAAGCGTCTTCTCGCCGTGGCCGCCTTCACTGTCATCGCCCTTCCGCACGCCTCCGCCGTGGCCGACTCCCCCGGCGCCCCGGGCGCGGGCGACCCGTACTTCCCGGCGCAGGGCAACAGCGGCTACGACGCCCGCCACTACGACCTGGCGCTCGACTACGACCCCCGCACCCGCGTCATGCAGGGCACGGCGACGATCGGCGCGCGCAGCACCCAGGCGCTCAGCCGGTTCAACCTCGACCTGGTCAGGACCATGGCCGTCTCCTCCGTCACCGTCGACGGGACGGCCGCGCGGTTCACCCGCAGGAACGACGAGGTGGTCGTCACGCCGGCCGCCGGCATCGCCAACGGGAAGGCGTTCACCGTCGCGGTGACCTACAACGGCCGGCCCACCTACGTCGTCGACCCCGACGGCTCCAAGGAAGGCTGGGTGCGCACCCCGGACGGCGTGTTCAACGCCAACCAGCCCCAGGGGGCCATGAGCTGGTACCCCGGCAACCACCACATGACCGACAAGGCCGGCTACCGGTTCAGGGTGACCGTGCCGAACGACCGCGTCGCGGTGGCCAACGGCGAACTGGTCTCCAAGAACGCCGCGACGGGCAGGACGACCTACGTCTGGTCCGCCAAGGAGCCGATGGCCAGCTACCTGGCGACCGTCACCATCGGCGCCTTCACCGTCACCGATACCAAGGTGAACGGCCTGCGCACGATCGTGGCCGTCGACCCCGCGCTCGGGAACGCCGGCAAGCGCCTGGCCCAACGGCACGGCCCCCTGCTCGCCTATTTCAGCCGGATGTTCGGCCCCTACCCGTTCTCCGCCACCGGCGCCATCGTCGACAACGTCCCCACCGTCGGCTACGCGCTGGAGGCGCAGACCAGGCCGGTCTACCCGAACGTCCCCGACGACGTCCTGCTCTCGCACGAGCTGGCCCACCAGTGGTTCGGCGACGCCGTCACCCCCACCCGCTGGAAGGACATCTGGCTCAACGAGGGCTTCGCCACTTACGCCGAATGGATGTGGGCCGACAGGCTCGGCACCGTCCGCCTGTCGTCCGCCTTCGCCGACGCCTACGCCAAGCCCGCCGAGGACCCGTTCTGGAAGATTCCGCCCGCCGACCCCGGCGGCCCCAAGCACCTCTTCCACAACGCCGTCTACGTACGCGGCGCGATGACCCTCCAGGTCCTGCGCAAGGCGGTCGGCGACCAGACGTTCTTCAGGATCCTGCGCACCTGGGTCACCGACCACAAGTACGGCAACGCCACCACCGCCGACTTCGTCGCCCTGTCGGAACGGATCTCCGGCAAGCAGCTCGACTCCCTGTTCGACGCCTGGCTGTACACACCGGGCAAGCCCGCTTTGTGATCTTTTCGGTACGGCCTGCGGTTTGTCGGAGCTGATCGGTAGGGTGCATGTCCATGGTCGGTCGTCCCCTACACGAAGTAGTCGAACCTGGATGGGCCAGCGCTCTCGAGCCCGTCGCCCAGCGCATCTCGGACATGGGAGATTTCCTCCGCAACGAGATCGCCGAGGGCAGGCAGTACCTTCCCTCCGGTTCCCACGTCCTGCGAGCCTTCAACCAGCCCTTCGACGAGGTCAAGGTGCTGATCGTGGGCCAGGACCCCTACCCCACGCCAGGGCACCCCGTGGGGCTGTCCTTCTCCGTGGCCCCCGACGTGCGCCCGCTGCCCGGCAGCCTGCGCAACATTTACAAGGAGATGGAGACCGACCTCGGCCTGCCGATGCCGTCCAACGGTGACCTGACCCCGTGGGCCGAGCAGGGCGTCCTGCTGCTCAACAGGGTGTTGACCGTCATGCCAGGCAAGCCGGCCTCCCACCGCGGCAAGGGTTGGGAAGAGGTGACCGAGCAGGCCATCCACGCGCTGGTCGCGCGTGACAAGCCGATGGTGGCGATCCTGTGGGGCCGCGACGCCCGCAACCTCGCGCCCATGCTCGGACAGGTGCCGCGCATCGAGTCCGCCCACCCGTCGCCCCTGTCGGCCCGCAGCGGTTTCTTCGGCTCGCGGCCCTTCAGCCGGGCCAATGAGCTGCTCGTCCAGCAAGGCGCGACGCCCGTGGAGTGGAAGCTGCCCTAGGCTCTTCTGCCATGAGTGATGAAGAAAAGTTCCTCCGCCTCACGGTCGAGCTGACCGTCGAGGTGCTGGACGTCGCCGCCCTGCAGGCGGCCGCCCTCGCCGAGATCCGGCACCCTGACGCCGACCTCGACGAGGACGAGCGCAAGGAGCAGGCGGAGCTGGTCAGCTCCGACGAGACGGGCGCGACCGCGCTGCAGTGGCTTATCGAGCCCGACCATGTCCTGTCGCTGATCGACCACATCCAGGAGGTCGAGCCGCGCGAGGCCGTTCTGGGCGTTGAGCCCTCCGAGGGGCCCAGCGACGAGGACGAGGATGACCACGAAGGTCACGACCACTGAGGCTCAGGGGTGGGAGCCACCGCTCCCACCCACGGCCCTTCCCCGGGAAGGGCACTCCTCCGGCCTGCGCGGCCGGGGACGCGGCTCCCACGGGACCGCGACGCCGACGCGCCGGCCCGGCGGACGGCCCGACAACGAACCCGCCTGAGTAAACCGGACACGTCGCGCACCGCGAACCGACCGGCAGCCGGGCGAGGAAAGCGCAGCATGCCGGCAGCCCGGCAGGGAAGAGCAGCGGGGGGCCGCCCGGCAGGCCAACGCTCGACGTGGCCCGAGCCGATCGGTCACCCGGCAGGCCAGCGCCCGAACGCGGCCCGAGCCGATCGGTCACCCGGTAGACAAGCGGCCCGAGCCGATCGGTCACCCGGCGCGCCGGCGCAGCCCGAACCGATCAGGCACCCGATGCGGAAGCGCAGCCCGAGCCGATCGGTCTGGCTGGTGCGCGCGCGAAGCGCGAGCCGGCTCGGTGGCATGGTGGTTTCTCGCGGCTAGGATCGAGTCATGATCGTTGCATTCTCCATCACGCCGCTCGGGGTCGGCGAGGGAGTCTCGGAGCCGGTGGCGCGCGCGGTCAAGGTGGTCCGCGACAGCGGGCTCCCCAACCGGACAGACGCCATGTTCACCACCGTCGAGGGCGAGTGGGACGAGGTGATGGCCGTGGTGAAGCGGGCCGTCGAGGCCGTGGGCGAGGTCGCTCCCCGGGTCAGCCTGGTGCTGAAGGCGGACGTCAGGCCGGGCGTCACCGACGGCATGACGAGCAAGGTCGAACGGCTGGAGCAGCATCTGCGCGACTGATCGCGCACCACCCGCGCCGGAGCAGGCACGCCGGACACTCCGATCGAGGTGGCGCCCGCTCTCGGGCGCCTGCGATGCGCAGCCCAGGTGGCGGACTGGACCCGCGCTGGGCGCTGCCGCGTTGTCATGAAAGTACGACGCGCACGGCGAGGCCCCCGCTGACTGCTGAGTCCACTTGCGGCGCTGTCGCGGCGAGAACCGCTCAGGGAGCGCGACGCCCGTGCGGGAGCCGTACGGAGCGAACCCGGAGCCGGAACCTCAATCCGAAGCCGATGAGCCGAGCAACTCGAGATATATCTTGACGATCGAGAAGTCGCGTCATATCTTGACGATACGCGATATGTCTCGAAGGAGCGAACGATGCGAGTACCCGTACTGATCGTCGGCGGCGGCTACGCGGGCCTCAGCGCCGCGACCATGCTGGCCTGGCGCGGCGTCCCCGTCATGCTGGTCGAGCGGCACGCGAGCACCTCGATCCAGCCCAAGGCGTTCGGCGTCAGCACGCGCGCCGTCGAGCTGCTGCGCCCCATCTCCGGCCTGGAGGAAGAGCTCCGGGGTATCTGGCAAGGCATCGGCGAGAGCATGCGCATCGCGATCGCGGCCAGTCTCACCGACCCCGACGCCAACATCATCCTCGACACCAGCACCATGCCCTTCCCCCGGCACCTGTCGCCCGCGCCCGACCTGGGCGCCCCCCAGGCCGAGGTCGAGCGGATCCTGCGCCGCAAGGCCGAAGAACTGGGCGCCGACCTGCGCTTCTCCACCGAACTGGTGTCGCTCGAGCAGGACGAGGACGGCGTGACCGCCCTCCTCCACGCCGACGGCGTCGAGACGACCGTGCGGGCCGACTACGTCATCGCCGCCGACGGCTACCGCAGCCCGATCAGGGCCGCACTCGGCGTCACCACCTCGGGCAAGGGGGTGCTCGGCCACATGCGCGCGATCATGTTCGACGCCGACCTCACCGCCCTGGTCAACGAGCGCGAGGTCACCCTCTGGTTCCTGCAGAACACCGCCTTCACCGGCGCACTCATCACCGGGACCGGCGTCGGCGCCCACGTGCTCGGCGTCAACTACGACGGCGAGGAGCCCGGCTTCGACGACGTCGAGATGGTACGGCTCGGCGTCGGCGTGCCCGACCTCGACGTCACCGTCCTGGACACCACGTCGTTCGCCATCGGCCACGTCCTGGCCGACACCTACCGTGTGGGACGGGTGTTCCTGGCCGGCGACGCCGCCCACACCATGCCGCCGACCGGCGGGCAGGGCGGAAGCACCGCGCTGCAGGACGGCTGCGACATCGCCTGGCGGCTCTGGCTGGTCGTCTCGAGTCAGGCCGATCCCGCCTTCCTCGACTCCTACGACGCCGAACGCCGTCCGGTCGGCGAGCTGGTCGCCGACGCCCAGCTGGCCAACCTCGGCTTCCGCATGCCGCCGGCGGAGCGGGTCGACTACCCCGAGCCGCTCGAGGACCCCTTCGCCGCCATCCTCGGGTGCCGGTACCACTCCTCCGCGATCCTGTCGGAGCCGGACGACGACGGCTCGCTGCTGGAGGACCCGCGCGTCGCCACGGGCCGGCCCGGCGGTCGGGCCCCGCACGTCGTCCTCGACTGGGACGGGCGCACGATCTCGACGCTCGACCTGTTCGGGTCGGGGTTCGTGCTGCTCGCCGGGCCGTACGGGCAGAGCTGGGTGGACGCCGGCCGCGCCGTCAGGGACCAGCTCGGCGTGCGCCTGGCGCCGCACCGCATCGGCGGCGAACTGCTGGACGTCGAGGGACAGTGGCTGGAGCGGTACGGCGTGGGCAAGGCCGGCGCGGTCCTCGTGCGCCCCGACGGGTACGTCGCCTGGCGCAGCGCCGGCCCCGACCTCGACCCGGCGGGCACGCTGGAGAGCGCGCTGGTGCGCATTCTCAGTCTCCTTTAGAGACTCGCCCGGCGTACAGTGAGGACATGAACCGAGACCTTCGCGGACAGGACATCCCCTGCTCGATCGCGCAGGCCGCGTCCGTGGTCGGCGACTGGTGGAGCCTGCTGATCGTGCGCGAGGCCACGCGAGGGCGCCGGCGCTTCGAGGAACTGCTGGTCGAGCTGGGCATCTCCCGCAAGGTCCTCACCGAACGGCTGCGGCACCTGGTCGAGCGCGGGGTGCTGGAGCGCAGGCCGTACCAGTCGGGGCCGGTCCGGCACGAGTACGTGCTCACCGACGTGGGATGGGCCCTGGCTCCGGTGCTGATCTCCCTGCAGGACTGGGGCGACCGCTGGCTCGCCGGGGACGGCACGCTGACCGGGATGGCACCGCCCGGCAGCCCGGAGGCCCAGCGGGTGCGGGCGCTGGCCGGGACCGCGATCCCGGCGCCGGTGGAACTGCCGAGCGCCTCCGGCCCCGTCGAGCTGGTGGACGGTCCCACGGTGCTGTTCACCTACCCGGCCACCGGCGTGCCGTCGCCGCTGCCGCCCGCATGGAACGAGGTGCCGGGGGCGGTGGGCTGCACCCTGGAGAACCGGCTGTTCAGGGACCACGCCGCCGCGTTCGCGGGCGACGGGATCGCGATTCGGGGGGTGAGCACGCAGCGTCCCGACGAGCAGGCGGTCTTCGCGGAAATGGAGGGGATCCCGTTCCCGCTGCTGTCGGACACCGAGTTGCGGCTGGCGGCGGCCCTGCGGCTGCCGACGTTCAGGGCGGGGCAGACGGTACGGCTCAAGCGGCTCATCCTGGTGGTGGACGGGCAGCGGGTGATCCGGCACACGATCTTCCCCGTCCTGGACATTCCGGCAGCGGTGAAGGAGGCACACGAGGTCGCCCGCACCCTCCCCACCACCTGAGCCCTCAGCCCCTCTTCCCCGACACCCCGACACCCCGACACCCCGACACCCCGACACCCCGACACCCCGACACCCCGACACCCCGACACCCCGACACCCCGACACCCCGACCCCGACACCCCGACACCCCGACACCCCGACACCCCGACACCCCGACACCCCGACACC